>JBIJDL010000214.1:0-9948 GCA_044344195.1 Candidatus Hydrogenedentales bacterium | reverse complement strand
GCTGGCCTGGGCTTCGAGCACGACGTTGCCGAAGGTGTCGGTCGTGCTGGGGAAGACCATGAAGTCGGCGGAGGCGTAGATCCGCGCCAGGTCTTCGCCCTCCACGTAGCCGGTGAAGTGGGCCGGAGCGTCCACCAGTGCGGCGGCCATTTCCGCGCGATAGGGGCCATCGCCCACGATGATCAGGCGAGCGTTCACGCCTTCGGTGTAGAGCTGCCAGAAGGCCTCCACGAGAAGGGCCAGATTTTTTTCATGGGACACGCGCCCCACATAGATGATCTTGACCGCGCCGTCCTCGGGCACGCCGAAGCGCTCATGGAGAATGTTGCAGCGTTTGTCGGGGTGGAACTGCACGATGTCGCAGCCCCGGGGATAGGTTTTGATCTTGTCTTCCTTGATTCCGTGTTCCACGAGTTCTTTCCCAAATACTTCGGACGGCACGAAGACGGCGTCCATTTGATCGTAGTACCAGATCATGGCCTTCCAGAGCATGTCCTCCACATAGCGATCTTCCGTGAGGTTCTTGCCGTATTGCGGAAAGGCGGTGTGGTAGGTGCCGCTGATGGGGAGGTGGAGGATGCGGGCGATGCCGAGGGCGGCGAGGCCCATGGGGCCGGGGGTGGCCGAATGGATGTGGGTGTAACCTGCTTCGTAGCAGTGGTGGAGCATTTCGAGAAAGGGCGGCGTGAGGAGCTTCAGCTCGGGATATTCTGGAAAGGCGAAACTACCCACGGCGTTGAAGTGGCGCACGCCGCGCTGTGCCGCGTGCTTCTCTGCGACGCAGGTGATGATCTCATAGTCCATTTCGAGGTGCTGGGCCATGTCGCGATGCTGCTGGAGCGTGCGGGCCACGCCATTGACCTCGTAGTAGGTGTCGGTGAAGTGGGCGACGCGCGGCTTGGCTTCCTCGGCCTTAAACCAGGGCTTGTCGCCGTGGAAATGCTCCAGCACCTCGCGGCTCCAGGTCTGCTCCTTGCGGTGAAGGGAGTACGACACGAAATAGGGCGCCAGGAGGGTGTAGAGCGCGCCCGCGGCCCCGGCGGTGTGGAAGATGTCGAAGAACTGTCCCTTGAGGATGCGCTCGAAGAAGTGCTTCTCCACATGGTGCAGCACCCGACCGGTCACCTGGGTCACGAAGTCATACCACTGCCAGTCGAGGGTTTCTGGGGAATTGTGGGCACCCTTCACGATGGTCATGAGCTTGGGATCGCTCAGGATGAGCCGCTCGGCCTCGTGGCGCGCGATCTGGAAAATGGAGTTTTCGTCCTTCAGGTTGCGCGCGGCGCGGCGGCGCGAGCGGAGCACGTGGTACCACGGCGGGGCCTGGGGTGCTGCGTCCTGGGGCGTGGTGAGGGTGCGGTCCAGGAAATTGAGGAAGACGTCCTTCTCGACATAGGGGTCAAGATTGAAGCGCGACTTGTAGAACTGGAATGCGATGCTGTAAATCCGCCGGGCGAAGGCATTGGGCGAGGCCGTGCCGCAGGAGATGACCGTCTGCCCCTCATCGATGCCGGCGAAGAAGTCGTCGATGTCCGCGGCCCTCGGCACTTCCGTGTAGGAAGTGGCGAGGCCGAGACAACTGTGGTCGTCGCTACCGCTGGTGAAGTTCTTTTCCCAGGGCCGTTCGAAGTTCGGCGCAAAGCCGTGCTTGTTGCTCAGTCGTTCGATATCGGCCCGGTTCAGGTGCTGCACCAGGGTGCTGACGGCATCGTTCATGGCGGGGTGCATGTCGCCGTTGAGCTCCCAGTTCTTGAAGAGGAGCACAAGCTGCTCCACGTGGTCCAGCGTCAGGCGGTCGTTAATCCAGAAAAAGGGGTGTGCGCAGACATGGGGCAGGCCGCTCTGCTGGAGATAGCTCACCAGATCGAAGATGTTCTTTCGGGCTTCGGTGAGCTCGCGGTGCTGTTGCTCCGACTGGCGGTAGACGAGAATATGCACTTTGCAGTTGTCGCCAGGGAAATAGGTCGTGTACTCGCAACCGACAAAAGCATAGGGGAGGTGTGCGATCTCGAGTGCCCCGTCGATCACGTTATGGTCCGTGATGGTGACGGCGTCCATGCCCTTTTCCCGCAGGATCCGGTACATGGCGAGGGGTTCGGAGAAGCTTTCGGGACAGTTGATCTTCTGCATCAGCCACAGGGACGGACGCTTCGACCATTTGGAGTGACAGTGCAGATCCACGCGCATATTCAGGAGCATCCTCTCTCTTGGTAGCCACCAAGTTCTTTTCGCGTTTGTACAGATAATACCGGCGTGCGGTTAGAGGAGCGCTAAAAGGCCATTCAAAATGCGTGTGCTGATCCGGCGATTCGAAGGGGCGTCGCCGGGCCGCGTATACTGCACCCGAGATGCGGGAGGTACGCACATGAACGAGAACAAAGCGAAGGCCGATGTCTATTCGGCGGGGGAGCGGGCGTGGATGGTGCGCACGCAGCAGATGCGCGCGCGTTGGTTCGGCCCGTTGCTGCGTGGGCTAGCGGCCTGGCGGGTGACTCCGGATCACCTGACGGTCTTGTCATTGCTGGCTGGCCTGGCCTTTTGCCCGCTTTATGTTGTCAGCCCGGCCTGGGCCTTGTTCGCGTTGGTGCTCCACGTGGCCATTGACGGATTAGACGGACCCCTGGCGCGGCACCTGGGGACGGATTCGCGGAAGGGTTCTTTTACCGACAGCATGGCTGACCAGACGGTGATAGCGGCCTCGACGATCATGCTCATGTCGACGCACACGGTGAGTATGCTGCCGGGCGTGCTCTACATCGTGACCTACACCGTGGTGGTGCTCTTCGCCATGGCGCGGAATGCCATGAAGGATCCCTACACCTGGCTGTTCCGCCCGCGCTTTTATGTGTACGCGTGGATCGCCGTGGAGACGTGGTGGTGGCCTCGAAGTCTGGATTGGGTGCTATGGGTCTGCGTGGCGGTGTTGACAGTCAAAGTGCTGACCGGATTCAGGGGGATACGGCGGAATATTTAGGCGGGAGCATGGACTGGGTGGACACAGTGAACTGCGTGGACTGAGAGGACCCAGTGAATTCAGTAGCCGTCCACTTCGTCCACTAAGTCCATCGACCCTACACGTTAAACCGGAAATGCATCACGTCGCCGTCTTTCACCACATACTCCTTGCCTTCCACGCGCATGACACCGGCGGCTTTGGCCCCATTTTCACCGTTGTGCTGGCAATAGGCGTCGTAGGCGATGACTTCCGCGCGGATGAATCCGCGCTCGAAGTCGGTGTGGATGACGCCGGCGGCCTGGGGGGCGGTGTCGCCGTTGTGAATGGTCCAGGCGCGGACTTCTTTCACGCCGGCGGTGAAATAGCTGATGAGGCCGAGGGCGTGGAAGCCCTTGTGGATGACCTGTTCGAGGCCGCTCTCTTCCGCGCCGAGATCGGTCAGGAATTCCTGACGTTCTTCGTCGCTCATGTCGACCATCTCTTCTTCCATCTTCGCGCAGAGCTTCACCACTTCGGCGTTCTCCCGGGCGGCAATCTCGCGCACCGTGGCAACGTAGGCATTGTCTTCGGAGAGCCCCGCTTCGTCCACGTTCGCAGCGTAGATGACTTTTTTCCCGGTGATGAACTTCATCTCCTGTTCCAGGCCGCGGTAGGTGTCGGTGTCGCGGTCGGCAAAGTTGCTGGCCGGTTCGCCGGTCTCGAGGTGCTTCGCCAGCGCCTCCGCCGTGTCGAGCTGGGCCTGGAGCTTCTTGTCCGTCTTGGCCTGCTTCTTCAGCTTGTCGATCTTCTTTTCAAGCTGCTGGAGGTCGGCCAGGAGAAGCTCCGTCTGGATCGTCTCGATGTCGTCCTTGGGGTCGGGCTGAGCGTTCACATGGATGACGTTGGCGTCCTCAAAGCAGCGCACCACATGGACAATCGCCTGAGTCTCGCGGATGTTGCCGAGGAACTGGTTGCCCAGGCCCTCGCCCTTGCTCGCGCCCTTTACCAGCCCGGCGATGTCGACGAACTCGACCGTGGCATACTGCACGCGCTGGGGCTTCACGATCTCCACCAGTTTGGCAATGCGCGGGTCCGGCACGGGCACGATGGCCTTGTTCGGCTCGATCGTGCAGAAGGGATAGTTGGCGGCTTCCGCGTTCTGCGCCTTGGTCAGGGCGTTGAAGGTGGTGCTCTTGCCTACGTTGGGCAGGCCGACGATGCCGATGCTCAGTGCCATGGTATTCCTCATGCGGGGGTTGTTATTCGGACTCCGGGGCACACGCGGGGCGGCATCGGAGTGAAGGGGAAGCAGCGCAGAGTGTAGCACGGCGGTGGAAATGGGGGCAAACCAGTTGACAGTTGACAGTTGACAGTTGACAGTGAGGCAGCCCCGGCCAAGTCAGATCCGTTAGATCGGTCCAATCCGTCGTATCGGTCGTATCCGTCCTATCAACTATCAACTATCAACTATCAACTGCCAATTGATATAGTGGTGGCGGAGGCCCCTATGGATGAACATCTGGCGCGATATGTTGTTGACGCGCCTTCCGAGCGCCTGATCGCGTTGACCCTGGAAGACATTGCCCTCGCGCAGGCCTGGTACAACTCCTGGCTTGACGAGCCCAGTGTGGTTGGGTCCCTTGCCGAACTGCCCGGACGGATCGCCGAATGGTCGGCCGACAAGGTGCGTCTGCAGCGGGTGACGGAAGGCGCACGCCAGCAGCCGGTGCTGCGGCTCTGCATCGATGCCCTGACCAGCCAGGGACCCGATGGCCTGGTGCGCGACGAATTGGATTTTCTCTTCTTCGTCCACGGGCTTATTCAGCGGGCCAAAGTGCGAAGCCAGTTCCAGCGACCCCTCGATCAAATTGGCCCCCATATCGAGGCTATCGCGCGGAAGCGGGACGCACTGGAGCCCCTCCGCGGTCTTCCCAACCTTTCCCGGCGCATCCTCATCGCCACCGAAGCCACCATTCGCGAGGCCCCCCACCGGGAAATCCGAAGTTTTGGCGGGCTTCCCGAGGCCTTTCGCGGGCCGGTGCTGGTACACGGCGGCGGCATAAAAATCGTCGGTGATGTCCCCGATGGAGCCGCGGTTGTCGCAGAGCGTGGCACCTGCTATGTCAGCGGCTACGTGCTCGGGCGCCTTCTCGTAAGTGAACACGCCGAGGTTCAGGAGAATATCGCGGGATTGCTCATCGCCCAGCGGGGCAACATCCGCGCCCGGGGCATCGTCAATCGGGCCATCGTTATCGCTAAGCTGGGCCGGATCGCGTGCGGCGTTTCCCAGTCACCGGACCTCGTCTATGCCGGCACCCAACTGCGGGTTCGCGAGTCCGCCATCCAGGGAACCTACTTTTCGCCCCGGATTCGCGTGGACCAGTCCATAGGTGGCGGGCGCTGGCACGTGACGAACCTGCTGCGGGCGGAGGCCATTGTCCACACGGATCAACGTCCCGTCGACATTGTGCTGCGGACGACCATCGGCTATGAAGATTTCGGCGAGTCCCTGCCGAAGGATGCGGTCCTCCTGCTGCGCACCGCAAACCGACTCCAGGCGCGGATCCTGTATCTCGAGCAGTTGAGGGACCGTCAGGCGGACGAGGCGGAGCACTACGCAAGCACGGCCCTGTTGTACATTTGCAGCGCCACCGGCACCCCGGAAGACCTTCTCCAGGTGGACTCGCTGAAGCGCCGCCGCGCCTTTCTCCTGCGTCTCATGATGGGGCTGCACCTGCTTACGAAATCGCTGACCACGATTCTTCGGGAGCGCACGAGCAGCGGCGCCGAAGAATCCGCGAGCCGCCAATCCGTCCAGCGTGCGATCCAGCGCAGCCTCACCGAAGTCACAAAGGAACTGGGCGAATTGAAGCTGGAGGGTAGCTATCCCGAGGAACTCGACCGCGAATGGGAAGAGCTGGTCGCGCTTCATGCCCAGTCGACCGGAGCCGGTGCGGATGACGCCCTTTCCCGTGCGATTCTCCGCTTTCATGAATCACGGAAATCCTGGCAGGAAGAGGTTCTCCAACTCGAGGAAAAGGTGGGCGCGCTACAGCTTCGCGTGGCGGGAGACGAGAGCCGCAAGGCCCTCATCCAGCGGACCCAGGCCGCGGGAACCAGCCAGCCCGTGCTCCTGCAACTGGCCCGGGCGGCCCGGCAACGGGGCCCGGAAGACCCGGTGGTCAAGCGGATGGAGACGCCCTTCGTACGCAGAATGCTGGGACTGCTCAAGAAGCGCAATGAATGGGTCGTACGCTATCGTGACGAGGCCGCGGAGCGGGAGACGGAACTGGCCGTGGCCCAGAAGAATCTGCGAGAGACCTATCATCTCGACCCAACAGCCCAGAAGCCCGATCCGCGTGTGCAGGGTGTGTTCCGGGGCAAAGTCCGGATCCATGTGGAAGAGCTCGCGCTTCAAGTGTCGGCCGGCGGAGGTAGCGTTCTCTTTACGACGACGGATGAAACCGAAGACGAGTCGATCTACGGCATACGCCACGGGGTGGTCGTGCGCTTGCCCCACGGAAAATAGAATGGTGCCCCGAACAGGAATCGAACCTGTATCGCTCGCTTAGGAGGCGAACGTTCTATCCGTTGAACTATCGGGGCGGGGAGCGAAGTCTACTGAAAATGCGGGTGAGGATACAAATTTTTGGGTGTTTTGGTCGGCGTTATGTCATCTGCGACCTTGGCCCCTTGTTCGTCGTGTCGGCTTCGCGTATGCTTAATGGCGTGAACAACGACCCTACACGAAAGGCATTTGAGTTTCCATGACGATATTTTTTGTCAGCGTAGGTACCGCGCTTGTGCTGTCGTTCCTGTGTTCCCTGCTCGAGGCAACCTTGCTGAGTTACACGCCGAGCCAGGTCGCAGCGCTGGAGACCAAGCGTCCCGGTATCGCGAAGATCTGGCGCAATTTCAAGGGCAATATCGAGAAACCTATTGCGGTGATCCTCATCGTGAACACCTCGGCACATACCGTGGGTGCCACCATCGCGGGGGCTCAGTTCGAGTCCAGCTTTGGGGCCAGGGGCCTGGTGATCTTCTCCGTCGTCTTTACGTACCTCATGCTACAGTTCACGGAGATTCTCCCGAAGACCATCGGCGTCCGCTACAACGGGGTTCTGGCACCGCTCATCGCGCCGCCACTGGAAGTCCTCGTGCGCTTGCTTAGTCCAGTCCTGTGGTTCATCCAGTTGATAAACCGTCCCTTCTCCGGCTCCGAACAGACCGGAAAGGACACGACCCTCCAGGAGATCGCCGCACTCGCCGCCAGCTCGCCCCTCATGGATCCCCACCAGTCCCGCATGATCCAGGCCGCCTCCGAACTGGAGAGCATCCGCGTGAGACAGATCATGACGCCGCGCACCGAAGTCATGTACCTCCTGGTCAGCCAGCCTATCGAAGAGATCCTCTCCATCGTCAAGCGCTGCCCCTACACCCGCCTGCCCCTCTGCGACGGGGACATCGATCATGTCGTCGGCATGGTCCACGGCAAGGACCTCATGAAGGTGATGGATCTCACGCCGGGCCGCTTCAACATCGAATCGGTCGCACCCGCCGCCAGGCCGGGGCCGGAAAAGGTGGCCGCCGTGCCGGGCACGGAGCTGCACATCTTCGGCACCGCGGACATCGACCTGATGAAAATCAAGCGCGATGTTGTCTTCCTGCCCGACCACCTCAATGTGCTGGAAGCGCTGCGCCACTTCCAGCGGGCCCGCTTGCACCTCGCCGTGGTGGTCGACGAATACGGCGCGACCATCGGCATTGTCACCCTGGAAGATGTCATCGAAGAGATGGTGGGGGATATCAAAGACGAGTTCGATCTCTTCGCGGCGGACATGGTCAAACCCGAAGGCGATGGCTTTCGGGTGAACGGTCGCCTCCCCCTCCACGAGTTCGTCCAGCACGTCCCCGGACTCGAAATCGATCCATCGGAGGAAGACGTGGACACCGTGGGCGGCTATGTTTCCCAGGTACTCGGCCGATTGCCCGTAGTCGGCGAATCAATCGAAGTGGGGCCCTACACGTGGACCGTATCCCTGGCGGATGTGCGCCGCGTCCGCGAGGTCGTGCTGACGCCCAACAAAAACTTGGTGGAAGCGGGGCAGGAGACCTGAACCTTTCGCGTCCGGGGCGTCACTTTTTCCGGTGCCGCCGCCTGGGGCCCGTGCTATGATGGTGACAGGCCGCAACGCGGCCCCCAGAGGAACCGCCGCTATGTCACGAGCCACCATGGGGCTGAAAGAGCTCCTCGCAAACCACACATCCCCCGGTGCGGAGGCCCTCGTGCGACCCGGGAAAGACGGCGCGTTGCGCTGCCTCGCCTGTGGACATCAATGCCTTGTGCGCGAGGGCAAAGCCGGGGTCTGCCGGGTGCGCTTCAACGAAGGGGGCACCCTGCGCGTCCCCTGGGGCTATGTGGCCGGGTTGCAGGTCGATCCGATCGAAAAGAAGCCTTTCTACCACGCCTACCCCGGCCGCGACGCCCTGTCCTTCGGCATGCTCGGCTGCGACCTCCACTGTGCCTACTGCCAGAACTGGGTCACCAGCCAGACGCTGCGTGATGAATCCGCCGTGTCCATGCCTCGATTCGTGACTCCTAAACAGTTGATCGCCCGCGCCGTGGAGTTGGAAGCGCCGGTGGTCGTCAGCACCTACAACGAGCCGCTGATTACTGCCGACTGGGCCGTAGCGGTCTTTGAAGAGGCCCACAAGGCCGAGCTGGCCTGCGGCTTCGTGAGCAATGGCAACGCAACCCCCGAAGTACTTACCTTTCTTCGGCCCTGGGTCTCGCTCTACAAGGTGGACCTCAAAGGCTTTCAAGAGAAATCCTATCGCGAACTCGGCTGCGAACTCGGCACCGTGCTCGACACCATCGGGCGGCTCCACGCCATGGGTTTCTGGATCGAAATCGTCACCCTGGTCATCCCCGACTTCAACGACTCGGACGATGAACTGCGCGGCATCGCCGAATTTCTTGCCGATATCTCACGCGATATCCCCTGGCACGTCACCGCTTTTCATCCAAACTACAAGATGACCGACACTGGGCGCACCCCCAGCCAATCCCTCATTCGCGCGTGGAACATCGGTAAAGAGGCGGGCCTGCGCTATGTCTACCCCGGAAATCTTCCCGGCCAGGTGGGGGAGCGGGAGCACACGTTTTGCCCCGATTGCGGCGAAGTACTTATCCGGCGCCATGGCTTCTACGTCGTTGAAAACCGTATGGCGGGCTCGTGTTGCCCGTCCTGCAAATCCGAAATCCCAGGCGTTTGGGAGCGCAACCCGCCCCGCGAAAGCACGGGAACCGGCACACCGAGGGCGCTGAATTTTTGAGAGGGCGAACTGTTGCCACGACGGGTGCCACCCTCAAACGGAGGAGCGAAGCGGGGGAAGTTTGTGGGTGCGGGGACTCTGGCAAATCAGAATAATACCCTTGCAAGCGAAAGTTCCGAGAAATCCTGAGTGTAACTCTTGTACATCGACGTCGCTTCACCCACAAACTTCCTGCGGCGCAGCCGCCCCGTTTGAGGGTGGCACCCGTAGGGCCTGAGCGTGTCCGGGGTGGGGCTTTGAACCGCTACAACAAGGTGTTTTTGTAGCAGCTCCATTGCTGCGCGACTACACTTTGGGATGGCAGCCATGGCCACCCGCGCACTTCCTACGCCATCACAATCCCCGGCGCAATCTCCGGATTGCACGCCGGGCAATAGCCCCGGAAGATCACCTGGGCCTCATCCACAGAAAATCCATCGCCCGGTAGCTTGGGCGTCAAGCAGGGTTTGCGGCCTGTAGCGCAGGGCACATCGAAGATCTCCCCGCACTTGCGGCACACGAAGTGGTGGTGCCACTCGTCCGACGCCTCGTAAAAAGCCCGACCCGGCCCCGCATCGCTCAGCATGATAAGGCCCGCACTCGACAGATCGTTGAGCACGTTGAACACCGAAGCCCGCGACATGCCCGTGCCTTCAGCCTCCAGCCGCTGGGCCAGGTCATCCGCACTGTGGTGGCCG
>JBIJDL010000213.1:0-9957 GCA_044344195.1 Candidatus Hydrogenedentales bacterium | reverse complement strand
TCGCGAAATCCGCACACGCCGCCCCGCATTGAGCCGGGGATTTTTGCATAGGTTCCATACGGATAGAACACAAGGAGTACATCATGAAGAAATCTGTCCTTGCCGCACTGCTGGTTGCGTGCCTTTCAGGCGGATGCGGCCCCCAGGAAAACGTGAATGAAACCGCGACGCCCACCCCACCAACGCCACCGGCCGTCATGGCCACTCCCGCACCGGCGGAACCCGCCAAGCCAGAGGTGCCCACTCCAGCTATCGACGTGGCCACCCTCGCCATGAAGCTGGATCCCGTCTGCAAGATGAGTCTGGAGGAGTATCCCGCCACCTCGACCGCCGAACACGCGGGCAAGTCCTACGGCTTCTGCTCCGACTTCTGCAAGCGCAAATTTGTCGAAGCACCCGAAGCGATCCTGGCGAGATTCGCCGAGACAGCACCGGCGGACGAAGCCAAACCCTGAGCGTCCTGCTCCAGCGGTAACGAGCGCGCCGTCGCACCGGTCCTCGTTTTCGTTGACTGGTGTGCAGACTTCTGCCACCATACGAGGTGGGCTACCCGAACGTATTCGGGTGGCCCGCCTCAGCAGCAACCGTTGGAGCCCCACATCATGAGACTCGCACTACTTGCCGTCCTGACCTTTTTTGCCACAACCCACGCCCTGGCGGAGCCTACCTACGGCGAGCGACTCGGCTGGAAGGCCGACGATCGCATTGTCATCATCCACTGCGACGATGTGGGCATGTCCTATGCCAACAACGAGGGGGCACGCGAGGCGCTGGCCTATGGCTTGGTAACTTCCGTCAGCGTGATGATGCCCTGCCCCTGGGTGCCCGGCTGGCTGGCCTACACGAAGGAACACCCCGACGTAGATTCGGGCCTGCACCTCACGCTGACTTCGGAGTATGATCACTATCGCTGGACACCCCTGGCCGGAAAAAACCAGGTTCCGGGATTGACCGACATCATGGGCTGCCTGCACGACGGTGTGAAGGATGTGGAAGAAAAGGCCACACCGGACGAGTTTGAACTGGAGATTCGCGCTCAGATCGATCGCGCGCGAACCATGGGGCTGCCGGTTACCCACATGGATTCCCACATGGGCACGTGCTTTCGCCCTAAATTCGTGGAGCGCTATGTTAAAGTGGCCATCGAAGAGCAAATCCCGATTCTCATGGCGCCCCGCGCTGGTGAATTCGCGAAGATGACCTGGGAGGGCGGCCTGCCGGTCCTCGACCATATCCACAGCGACAGCTACAATTGGAAGACCACGAATATTGACGAGAAAGTGGGACTATACGTGGATGCCATCCGCAACCTGAAGCCCGGCATCACCTATATGATCATCCACTGCACCAAACCCGATGGAATGATCGGCATCATCAACGGCAACCGCGACTTCCTCTACGGCGACTACCAGGCCATGGTCGATCCGCGCACGAAGAAGGCCATTGAGGAAGAGGGGATTATCTTGACGACTTGGAAAGAACTGAAAGCCCGCCGGGATAAGGTGGGGAAAGAGTAGGGGGGCTGCCCGCTCTGCCCGTGGAGTATCGTAGAGCAATGATCCCGCCTTGGCAGCAGAGAGCCGAACGACTTGTAGCCGCCGCCGTCGCACTGACGGCGGCAACCACTGCGCTGTGTGTCGAAGTGCCTGGTTACAATCGCGATATCCGCCCGATCCTTGCGGAGAACTGCTTTGCCTGCCACGGGCCCGACGCGAAACAGCGCCAGGCCGATCTCCGCCTCGATCGGCGGGACGCCGCGATTACCATGCTCGCGCCAGGCAACCCGGACGCCAGCGAGGTGCTGAGGCGCATTGCGACGGACGATCCCGAGGATCGAATGCCACCCGCCGAGACGCACAAAACGCTGAGTGAGGCCCAGAAGGGCACCTTGCGCGCGTGGATTGCGGACGGCGCGCCGTATGAGCGGCATTGGTCCTTCATTCCATTCCAACGGCCGGAACTTCCGAGTGTGGCGAATGCCAACTGGTCCCGCAATGAACTGGATGTCTTCATTCTGGATCGCTTGGAGCAAGAAGGGCTCTCGCCCGCGCCCCGAGCCGACCGCCCCACGCTGATCCGCCGCATTACGCTGGATCTCACGGGCCTTCCTCCCACGCCGGAAGAAGTAGCCGCGTTTGAAAACGACTACGCCACAGATGCCTACGAAAAAGTAGTGGATCGCCTTCTGGCATCGCCGCGCTATGGCGAGCACATGGCCTTGGAGTGGTTGGAGGCGGCGCGCTATGCCGACACAGACGGCTATCAGAATGACCGGCTCCGCTATCACCACGTCTGGCGTGACTGGGTGATCGAGGCGATGAACCAGAATCTTCCCTGGGATGAATTCGTCGTGCAGCAACTCGCGGGCGACATGCTGCCCGATGCCACCCTGCGCCAGCAGATCGCCACGGGCTTCAACCGCAACCACCGCATTAACTCTGAAAATGGCTCCATCCCCGAAGAGTGGCATGTGGAAAATGTGGTGGATCGCGTGGATACGCTGGGCACCGTTTTTCTGGGGATCACGGTGAGCTGCGCGCGTTGCCACGATCACAAGTATGACCCCATCTCCCAGCGCGAGTATTACGAGCTCTTCGCCCAGTTCAACAACGTGCCCGAATGGGGCGTGGGGCCGAACAACGGCAACAGTCCGCCCTGGATCCCCGTGCCCAAAACGTGGCCCGCCCTGGCACCCGAAGAAGACCGCCTGATTCCGCCCGCGCCCCTGAATTTCATTGACCGGAAAGCCCCCATGCTCCGCCCGCTGCCGGGCGGTGAAAACACCGTAATGGTCATGGCGGAGCTGCCCGAGCCCCGCCCCACCCATCTGCTACAAAGAGGCCTCTACAACGCGCCCGACACCAGCGAGGCGCTCTCACCCTCCGCACCTCGCGCGCTCATCGCCGAGGGTATTGCGCCGCCCCGCAATCGCCTCGAACTGGCCCGGTGGCTCGTTCACCCCAGCAATCCCCTGACCGCGCGGGTGGCGGTCAACCGCCAGTGGCAGCACTTTTTCGGCCGGGGCCTCGTAAGGACATCGGAAAACTTCGGGCTCCAGGGCGAATTTCCCAGCCACCCGGAACTGCTCGACTGGCTGGCCACCGAATTTATCGCGCTCGATTGGGATGTGAAAGCGTTTCAAAAAATGATCGTCATGAGCGCGACCTATTGCCAGTCGTCGCAGGTGAGTCGGGAAGGGGCTGCGCGCGATCCAGAGAACCAACTCTTCTCCCGCGCGCCGCGGATCCGGCTTACGGGCTCCCAATTGCGGGATCAGGCTCTCTTTGCAAGCGGGCTGCTGGCCGAGCAGATCGGCGGGCCATCAGTAAAGCCTTACATGCCGCCGGGCCTGTGGGAATCCATCAGCAATGCCACCTACGATCAGGGCTGCGGTCAGGATCTGTACCGCCGCAGCCTTTACACCTACTGGCGCCGCACCACACCCCCGCCGATGCTGACGGGCTTCAACGGCGCCAACCGCGAGGTGTGCGCCGTGCGCAATGAGCTCGCCAATACCCCGCTGCAGGCCCTGACCCTGATGAACAACGTGGTCTTCGTGGAGGCGGCGCGCCTCCTGGCCCAACGCATGCTCGACAGCGGCAGCGTCCGGGCCGGGCAGCTCGCCGAGGGCTTCCGGCGGGTATTGTCCCGCGAGCCAGAGGCGGCGGAGCTGGACGATCTCCTTCACGCCTTCGAGGGATTCCAGGATGCCTTCGCGCAAAACCACGAAGCCGCACGGGAACTGCTGATGACCGGCGAGCGGCTGAGCCTCGCCCGCTACGAGCAGGTGGAGTTGGCCAGCATGACCATGGCCGCTTCGGTTATACTGAATCTGGATGAAGCGATTGTGAGGAACTGAGGCGGATGGGTTCTCAGTGCTGCAACAGAGTCACGGCAAGCAAATATGATTGACATGAGCCCGGATAGCCTTCCCGACCCGCGAATCAATCGCCGCGCCTTCTTTGGCAGGTCGGCTGCGGGCATTGGCGCGATGGCCCTGGCCACGTTGCTGGGTCGGGAGAGCGCCGCGAGTCTCGTGCCCGTGCCCCATTTCGCACCCCGGGCCCGCCGCATCATCTACCTCTTCCAGTCCGGCGGTCCGGCGCAGATGGATCTCTACGACTACAAGCCGGGCCTGGCGGCGCGGCGCGGCGAGGATGTGCCCACGTCGATTTACCCTGCAGAGCGTAAGACCACCATGTCCTCCGGACAGGCGAACTTCCCCGTGGCACCCAGCATCTACAACTTCGCCCAGCACGGCGAGTCGGGAATGTGGCTCAGCGAGCTGCTGCCGCACACGGCGCGCATCGCGGACGATATTTGCCTCGTGAAGTCCATGTACACCGAAGCCATCAACCACGATCCTGCCATCACCTTTCTCCAGACCGGTTCGCAGATCGCGGGGCGGCCGAGCATCGGCGCATGGATGGCCTACGGCCTCGGTTCGGAGAATGACAATCTGCCCGCGTTCGTGGCCATGAATTCCAAGGGGTTGGACCGGTCGGATCAGCCCCTCTATGATCGCCTCTGGGGCAGCGGTTTTTTGCCCGCGAAGTACCAGGGCGTGAAATTTCGGAACCAGGGCGACCCCGTGCTGGACATCTTCAATCCACCCGGTGTCGATGCCGCCATGCGCCGCCAGATGCTGGACGTGGTCGCACGCATGAACGAGCGCCGCCATGCGCAACTGGGCGATGCCGATATCCAGACGCGCATCACCCAGTATGAAATGGCCTACCGCATGCAGGCCTCCATACCGGAACTCACAGACCTCTCCAGCGAGCCCGAATCGACCTTTGCCCTCTACGGCGATGACGCCCGGCGGCCCGGTACCTATGCCTACAACTGCCTTCTGGCGCGGCGGTTGGCCGAGCGGGGCGTACGCTTCGTGCAGCTCTTTCACCAGGGCTGGGACCAGCACGGCGGCCTGCCGAAGCGCCTGCCCGAGCAATGCCGGGACACGGATCGCGCGAGCGCCGCCCTGGTGCTCGACTTGAAGCAGCGGGGCATGCTGGAGGACACGCTGGTCGTGTGGGGCGGTGAATTCGGTCGCACCGTGTACTGCCAGGGCGAACTGACGGTCAAAACCTATGGCCGCGATCACCATCCATCGTGCTTCAGTATGTGGATGGCCGGTGGCGGCGTGCGCCCCGGCATGACTTATGGCGAAACCGACGACTACAGCGTGAACGTTGTCGAGAATGGCGTGCATGTGCACGATCTCCACGCCACGATCCTGCACCTCATGGGCATCGATCATGAGCGGCTGATTTACAAGTACCAGGGACGTGATTTTCGCCTGACCGACGTGCACGGGCATGTCGTGCGGGATATTATATGACGTGGTGCAATATTGCCGTCCCTGTGACGGAACGCTGCCACTGCAGACTGAAAGAGGTTTCATTCAATGTTCCGAGTTCCTTATATTTCACTTGCCATCGCGCTGAGCGCCGTCGGCGCTATTGCCCAGGAGCCCTCGCCAGAGCGGGCCGTGTGGGAGGCTCAAGTGGGTGCGGCCCAGAAGGACAACCCCGCCTACGTCTTTGTAGAGGACGACCCCGCCCTGCCCCGTGTGCTGATCATCGGTGATTCCATCTCCATCGGCTACACCCCCTCGGTCCGTACGCTCCTGCAGGGCAAGGCGAACGTGCATCGCATTCCCGCAAACGCGGGCGATACGAAGAAGGGCCTCGAGCGCATAGAGGCCTGGCTTGGCACCAAGAAGTGGGACGTGATCCATTTCAATTGGGGTCTCCACGACATCAAGCGCATGAAGGGGACCGAGCTCGACGCCAGCATGGAGAAGGCGATATCGCCGGAGACCTACGAGGCCAATCTCCGTGCGCTGACGCAGCGATTACAGAAAGCGGGCACGAAACTGATCTGGGCCGCCACCACACCCGTGCCGGAAGGCGCCAAGGGCCGAATCCCGGGGGACGAGGCGGAATACAACAGAATTGCCGCCAGGATCATGGCCGAGTTGAAGGTTCCCATCAATGATCTCCACGGCTATGTGCGTCCCCAGCTTGCCACCTATCAGAAGCCTGCCGACGTGCACTACCTGCCGGAGGGTTATGCCTTCCTCGGCTCGCGCGTGGCGGAGCAAATCCAAGCGAATTTGGGAAACCCGAAATGACCAAGCAAACCGGGACAAAGCGACACCACAGGCACGCTCACAAACACACCCACAAGCACCGCCGCAACACGGACTGGCGCGAAATACTTTCTCGCTACTTCTTTGCACTCAGCATCCTTGTCGGGGTGCTCGTGCTGGGCCTCGGCACGATGATCGGTTGGGGGCTCTATCAGGCCCATCTGTACCAGGGCGTGTACGCCCCGGAGATCGAAAAGGATCTGGGATTTACAACGGGTTCCCCCTGGGTTAAGGCCGGCGGTGAGAACGTCGAGGTTTTCGTCATCCAGCCGGTGGCAGGTGGCTACATGGGCAAGATTGGCTTTCAGGACGGCGATATTATTACGTCCCATTCGATTACCGAGTTCTATAAAATGCTGTATACGCAGCGCGGCGAGTTGGTGTCGGTGGATCTGGTTGACGGCGGCGACGGACGGCCCATCGAAGAGCGAAAAATAAGGACGCTGCGCTTTCACATTCCGACCAAGGGCTAACAGGCGGGGGCCTGAGGAGCGCAAGGAGGGCGGCATGACGAACATGGATTCTGCAGTTGAACTAACTCCAGCGGAGACGCGCGCGGTCTTGAGGGCGATTACGGGTCGGCCACAGCAATTTGAGCGGTGCAGGGTGACGCTGGATGTCGAGCTGTCCGAGGCATACCGCGCTCTGCCTCTGGCGTGTCGGGCGCCCGAACGATGCAGAATTGTCTTCCAGCGCGCCAGCGAAGCCCTCTGGCAGGTCACTGCCCACGACGATCGAGGGATTCTCCTTTGCGACGCGACCAGCGATGGTCGCTGGATTGAGGTGGACGGAAAATGCTGGCACCCATGCTACAACGAGTTTTTCTGTGACGATGATGACGCTTATGCCTCGGAAGACCCGTCGCGGGAAGAAATCTGGGAAACGCGCGCGTCGGAACTCAGGGAGCGTCTCTGGGCGTTGACCATCGCGACCAGCCATGTGTGGCTCGATACCGGATTCTTGACGGACCTTTATGCGCCCACCTGGACATTCAGCCGTCTGTCCGAAGGAGAGGCGGTGGTGGGGCGCATGCAATTGGACTACCATCCATCTGAGTTTCGCTTCAGCTTCTTTGAGTTGCTGCGGTGGCGTATGGTGCGGCTGTTCCAGCCCGGGATCGAGATCGAGGAGTACTACAACCGCAAGTCGTTTCCCACACGGCAGATTGACGTCGGCTTAAATGAACGATGTGGCTTTGCTCCGGAACGATTCCATCTGGGCGACGTCCAGGAGACGCCCGCGCTTCCGCTCAGCGGAGAAGTGTGGGAGGAGCCCATACCAGTCGGGGATGGGCTTTTCATGCCGCGAATTCACAAGGTCCTGCAGACTCCGTCGGGCGACGAAATACTTCAGCGCTCCACGCTGATTCCGGAAGAGAGTGCCTTTGGTGTAAGCATTGCCTTGAATATTCGGCCCGTGGATCGCACGCTGGAACGCGTGGATTGGTAAGCAGATGCTGAGTATCGGCCAAGCCGTCTGAAGCAATGCCGTTCACGGAACTCTTCGAGGACAACCATTGGCCGTAAGCAGAATCTTGAACCACGGAGTCCACGAAGGCACGGAGAAAAATGGGCGGCAGGGACAGGGAGCTCATTTCGGCGCATTTCTACTCTTCAGTGCTCCGTGTCTCCGTGGCCTCTGTGGTCAGAATTCTTTGACTTGACCCTGGAAAACGCTCAGAAATGATGCCTCTCGATTTCATTCCGTGGGGCAGCCGTTACGCTTCACAATCAGCCCAGCAATGTTCGCATCCCCTCGGTCAACACCGGATCCACCTCCGGATCGCAGAAGGCTACAGAAACCTCATAGCCACCATTGGGGTATTCCTCCTTCACCGGTATATACCAGGGACCGCCGTCGCCGTAGGCCGCCGTGGCCACGAAGCGATCCGGGGCGAGTTCCTGGGCGCGGAGCTGGTATTCGATGAAGGATTCAGCGGGAAGGTGAAGGAGAGAGATCCCGTCGATGGCCAGGGCGCTGAGGACGATGGGCGTTTTCTTCTCGGCGCGGCGGAGCCACGTCAGGGTGAATGATGGGCGGTTGCGATTGGCCACGGCGTTGTCTTTGTTGGCAATCTGGGCTTCCAGATCGGCGATGGTATACTGGGGGTGGGGCTTGGGCAGCACCTCGACGGTGCGCCACGCGATCTTGCCGATGGGTGCAGGCCTCAGTTCCGCTGCGGCTTTCACCATGCCCTCGTAGATGCGCTGGGTCAGCACGGGGCGCACGGGCTTCGAACCGTCGTTGTACTTGCCCGCGGAAATGTTGCCCGCGCAGCCCGTAAAGTAGATTTGGGTGCAGCCCGGCTCTTCGGCCTGGCGCTGCTTGCGGGCGAGGCCCACGAAGTCACTCGTGACGCGTCCGTCGCCGTAGTAGCTCATGGGGTGGGTGGCGTAATAATGGCACGCCGCGATCTTTTGCTCACCGTCGTAAAAGGCCACCGTTTTGAGCCAGGGATCGATCAGGCCCTCCGGCAGCGCAATCAGCGCTTCATCTTTGCAACTGCTGCCGCGCATGGTCAGTACATGCCCCTGTGCATCGCGGGAGACACGTCGGTTCGACGCGACCTGATCGACCTTGGCCTGGCCATGGGCAATGTGGGTGAGGGGCCGCGACTTCGGGAGCGCCCCGGTAATCGCGGCCTTCCCCCGCGCGAGGCATTCGCCGTAGAAAGCGAGATCGACAATGTGGGGGAGGTCGCCCTGGGCCTGCACCACCATTTCCGATTCGAGGCAGGCAAAAGGCGCGTTGTGCTGGTGCACGCACTGCACCGCGACGCGCTCCGGCGTGGTGCCCGCCGCTTCCGCCAATGCCGCCCGCCACTGGATATGGGCGTCATTGAGCAGGCCGGTCCAGTCCACCGCGCAAAGCACGATGGGCGCGCCCGCGCCCGTAATCACCACACCGATCGCTTCCAGAGTGTCGTCCACGGCTTCGACGGGCTTGATCCAGCCGCCGCAGAGGGAGTGGCCCATGGGGGGCGTAACATCGAAGCGGAAGGAGGCCAGGCGAAGGGATCCGGCGGTATGTTCCTCGGCCTTTAGGGAGCCCGGCAGGAGGGACCAGGCCGTGGCGCCGGCAAGTGACTGAAAGAGAAAGCGGCGGCGTGTGGATGTCATGGTTGTTGTCTCCTGAGAATCGGGAAGGTTACTGCAGTGGCTCGGGTCATTAAACCAGAGCCGTGGATGGACTTCAACTGTGCGAAAAAGTCCGCAGCACGCTCTGGAGATCTACCCTATTGCACTGCAGCCTCATTGGGGGCATACTAACCATCTGAACCCTGTTTTGGAGAGGCCTTGGACAACCATGGGAGTCCCCCAATGATGAACGACCCCGCACCCGTATCCGGCGAATCCCGGCGACCCCTCGCCCTGTTGGCCGCAGCGCTCCTGTCCGGCGCGCTGTGCTTGACAGGACTCGGCGGCTGCCAGACCACTGGCGCTGGCGTAACCCAAACCACACAGCGCGAGCCTGTCTACGAATCCGAACATCTGTTTCCCCCCGAAGACTTTCACAATCATTCCTCCAGCATAGTAGAAACACCCAAGGGCGACCTCATCGTCTGCTGGTTTCACGGCAAGGGCGAGCGGACGGACGACACGCTGGTCATCAGCGGCGCGCGAAAGAACAAGGGAGCGTCCACCTGGTCCGCCCCGTTCATCATGGCCGACAACCACAACCTGCCCGATCAGAACTGCACCATGTATATCGACCCCGACGGCCGGCTGTGGATGTTCTGGATTTCCGCCATCGACAACCTCGTCCGAAGCTACTTCCTCAAATACCGCTACTCGACGGACTAC
>JBIJDL010000212.1:0-9967 GCA_044344195.1 Candidatus Hydrogenedentales bacterium | reverse complement strand
GAAGGGATGCAAGTGGATGCCGTGGCGCTGGTCGCGGAGTGCGAACTGACAGAGGTCAGTGGACGGATAGTTGATGGACACGGGCGGGGAGTACCCAATCTACGCCTGTCCATGCGAGATGACACCTGGTATTCCGGCATCGTGCCGGTCCAGGTGGATCGTTTGTTCACGGAAACAGATGCTCAAGGTGCTTTTGATTTTCGAGTCTATGGCCCGGGCTTCTACGGGCTCGATGTGGTGAATTCTAACTACGAATTTCCAGATCCGGTCACCGTGCGGTCGAGCGAGATCGACCTGGAGCTACATGCTCGTGTCGGCGGCAAAAAGCCGATCCGGTTTCGTATGGTGGACGGTCGCACTGGTGAAATCGTTAAGTCCGCTACATCCCACAGAATCGAGGGGCCGAACGTGGTGGGCGAAAACTGGCGATCCGAAGGAGGTGGACCCTTGATCACGACCATCAGCCTGGAAGAAGCCACCGGTGCCGTCGCATTGTTCACCGCGAAGGACGTCGGCGTGGCCACCTATCCAATCAAATTATCCGATCTCGGCGGTCCTGAAATACTCATCAGTCTCATGCCGGTTGCCCCGATTGAAGGTCAAGTGCTGGATAGCGAGGGGAATCCCAAGGCAAATGTCCGCATTCAAGATAGTTGGGGCAACCTTGGGGAGCCGAGAACCCGCACGGACGCGGAGGGTCGTTTCCAATTGACCGACCTTGATCCGGGCCAAGATACCGTCTTTCTGTACTCCGATGATGCGCCTCAGATGCAGGTGCCGGTACAACGAGAAGGCAAATGGGTGATTCGCCTTTCCCGTGGGGCGACGATATCCGGGGTCGTCACGGCCGGTGGAACGCCCGTGAAGGGACTGGAACTGACGTTGTGGTCCCGGGCCACGGACGGGCCAAGCGACAACAGGAAGTCGAATACCGATGCAGAAGGGCACTATATGTTTCTCGGTGTGGCCGAGGGAAATGGGTTTGTCCAAGTAGAGGTGCCATTGAATGACGGCCCTCGTATGCTGGGATTTAGAGTGAAGGAGGTTGAGGTTTCGCTTGACCAAACGGCCGTGGTGGATTTTGAATTCGATCTTCGCATGCCAGACGGTAGCCTGCGGGGCAAGATTCTTTTTGACGGAGAACCTGCCTATGGCCGCGTTAGCGTACAGAGCGCGGACGGTGATGGCAGCGATAGTGTATCGAGCGGAGCGCACAACGCCGCGGAGGGCTTTCATATAGAGGGGCTAGTGTCGGGAGACGCAATTGTTAAAGCCAGCCGTGGCATCTGCAGCCGGACCTTTTCCCATCGCCTCACGCCGGGCGAGAATACTCTCGACATTCCCTTCTCCAGGGGCGGTGCAGTGCTGGAGTGCACCTTTCCCTTTGCAGAGGTGAAGGCGGGATTTGTCGGGATGACTATTGAGGTCGATACAGAATTTGGCCTGGAAGTAGTGACGAGACCGCAGTGGCCGTTAACATCGTCAGGAATACGCATCGAGGACCTTCCCGAAGGTACGGCGACGATTACGGTTCAGGGTTCCCAGTACAACAGAGGCTACGAACGCAGAGTAAAGCTTATCTCGGGCGCCACTACAACAATTGACTTCAGTACTGACAATGCCTTGATCGATTTTATTTTGTCGGGCGTGCAGGACTCGGAACAGGTTGTTGTTTTCGCTTTCCCCGGAATCCCCGTGCTTCCCGATGCCGACGCCGTTACCCCTGATATCTACATGGCACAGTTGAACAGCCTGCAACCAATCGCGTTTCTCGAAAGGCCCTATCTGGCGCGGCCGCTGAAGCACCTCGAAGCCGGAACCTACACGTTGGTCGCATGCGCGTTCCCTGGGGAGACAGCCCCCGCTTCCGGTACCTTGACTCCGGGATTTCGCACCTTCGCGACGGAAGTGACACTGGAGCCGGGCAGTGAGGCGCAGGTCACGCTGGCCTTTCCGTAGCGGTCGATACTCAGGGCTCTACCGAAAGTAGCGGCCCAACGTGCGTCTTCGTCCGATGCAAGCTCAGATCGTGTACGGTCCGCAGATTGCTCCAGAATTCTGGGGAAGTCCCAAACGCATCGGCGAGCAGCCAGGCCGTGTCGGGGGAGACACCCCGTTTGCCTTTCACGATTTCGTTAACCCGCTGGGCCGGAATCTTCAAATGGGTCGCCAGTGCCCGCTGTGTAAATTCCAGGGGTTCAAGAAATTCTTTCTGGAGGATGACTCCGGGATGGACAGCACATCGTTGGACCGGTATCACGAGCAATGCTCCGCTATTTGTAAGACTTTAGCCGTCTGATTACGGCGCTTATGGGCCATGTGTCCAATCGAGAACGCCCTGAAGTTGTATTGTGATCTCAAACAGAATCGTGCGCCATCCTATTGCAGATCAACTTCCGAACGCGTCATATCGCGAGGGAACCCAGGTAAATGGGAGCCACACGACCTGAGCAGTGATGTGCCGACCGCAGTGAGGGCACTTCATTCGGCCAAAGTGCTACCGCTATTCCATAACCGCATCCGCCACGAAATCGCGGCGGGTCGATATTGACGAGGTTGTATTGTTCATATCCGCCACCTCGCCATTCCAATTTGCGTCCATTTGCGAGAATTTGCGGTTCAGCAGAAAAGGAAGGGGGCGGTGGACCTTGGGAATCCACCGCCCTCATGTGCGGGAGTGTTTGGAACACAGTTCCGTGTTCTAGGCGCAAGAGGGTCACGGTTACGAATTACATCAGGGTTCTTGGGCTGCGGTACACCCTGAATACGTGTGAGCTGTTGTGTCAACAGTCTCTTGTTCCAAACACCGAGCGCATACTAGCACAACATGTAGGGCTTGTCAACCCCCTTGGAAGAAAAAAACAAAAAAATTTACACCACATTTTGTGTTGCCTTCATGAATGCCGAAAGCGGTCCACAAAATATGGTAGTTCCTTCAGGAGACGTGGCATTTTCCGGATACTTGGCTGATCTATATCTTGTGCCACAAGGGGTAGTTCGTATGGTCCGCCGCGCCCGAGCCTTGTGGTTTAATAGTTGACAGACCTCGCGGTATTCCAATCTGGGGATTCCTCCGCCGAACGCTAAACGGCGCAATAAAAGCCCGCCCTTCGGTTGAACGGTCTTTAGCCTTGGGCCTATACTTCACCTACGAGTGGGTGCGCGATTTTGAATGCACTCGGTGGGAGAAAAAGTTGAACGTATTTGTCTATTCGGGGAAGAGCGAAGAGGAACCTCGCCTGCCGGCAACACCGCAGTCGGTAAAGCGTCTTAAGGCCCTCGGTGCTGATGTTTTTTTTGAGGCGGATTTCGGAAAGGTTTGTGGCTGGTCCGACGCCGAGTATGTTGCGGTGGGGGCCCAGTCCGGCGGTGATATCGCCGGGGCCGACGTGGTTCTGGGAATGGAACCTCCCGAGGCTTCGCTTCTGGCCGGGATGAAACCCGGAGCCCTTTATATCGGCTATCTGGATCCCTTCAACTCCCAGGACCTCCTGCAGGAGTTCGCGGCCCGCGGGCTCAGCGCCATTGCGATGGAATTGATCCCCCGCACCACGCTGGCGCAAAAGATGGATGCCCTGAGCAGTCAGGCCAATCTCGCGGGCTATGCCGCGGTGCTCCTGGGGTCGTCGCGCCTCGCGCAGATCCTTCCCATGATGATGACCCCGGCCGGAACCATCAAGCCCGCTCGCGTATTTGTCATCGGCGTGGGCGTGGCGGGGCTCCAGGCCATCGCCACCGCCAAGCGGCTCGGGGCCCGAGTTGATGCCTTCGACACCCGGCCCGTGGTGGAGGAGCAGGTGAAGTCCCTCGGGGCGCGCTTTGTCAAGGCAAACCTGGGGGAGACGGGCCAGACGAAGGATGGCTATGCCCAGGCCCTCACGGAGGAGCAGCAAGCCATGCAGCGGGCGGCCATGGCCGATGTGGTGGCGGAGTCCAATCTGGTCATCACCACCGCGCAGGTGTTCGGTCGGAAAGCCCCGGTCATCGTGACCGACGCCATGATCCAGCGGATGCGCCCCGGCAGCGTGATTGTGGATGTAGCTGTGGACAGCGGCGGCAACGTGGAGGGCATCACGCCGGGGGAGATTACGGAATCGCATGGGGTGACGCTCGTCGCGCTACCCCACCTGGCCCGCGAGGTTCCGGTGGACGCCAGCGAAATGTACGCGGCGAATCTCGCCAATCTCATCGAGCACTTCTGGGATCGCGAAAACACCATGATCCGCCTTGATACATCGGACGAGATCATGGCGGGTTGCCTGGTCGTCCACAACGGCGAGATTCGGGATGAGCGCTTTCGCAAGTAGCCCGTGCCGCCGCAGCGCGGTACGCCATGAAATTTCGGGCCATTGACATATTACAGGAGGCCAGACGGCCATGATTCTGTTATTCCTCACTTTAGTCCTCGCCATCTTTCTCGGCGTTGAACTGATCAATAAGGTTCCATCCCAACTTCATACGCCGCTTATGTCCGGGTCCAATGCGATCTCGGGCATTACCATTGTGGGCGCACTGCTGGCGGCGGGAAGCATCGAGGGGCACGACTGGCTTGCGGCTGGCCTTGGTTTCACGGCCGTGGTCATGGCCACGATTAACGTGGTGGGGGGGTACTGGGTGACACACCGCATGCTCTCCATGTTCAAGTCGAAGGATATGCGCAAGTGAGCACCCTCATCGAACTCAGCTATATCGCCGCCGCCGTTCTGTTCATCGTTGGCCTGAAAATGCTCAGCCACGCCGACACCGCCGTCCGCGGCAACAAGCTATCCGCCATCGGCATGCTCGTCGCCATCGTGGCGACGCTGCTCGACCAGCAAATCGTCGAATTCCAGTGGATCGTCGCGGGCATTCTGGTCGGCGGCGTCATCGGCGCGGTGGCTTCCATCCGCGTGCCCATGACCTCCATGCCGGAGTTTGTCGCACTCTTCAACGGCACGGGTGGCCTCGCCAGCCTGCTGGTGGGTTGGGCGGACTACCATGCCCATGCGGGGCACTACAGCGAACTGGACGCGAACGTAAACGCCGTCACCATTGCCACCTACCTTGCGGTTCTCATTGGGGGCGTCACCTTCACCGGAAGTATACTGGCCTATGCCAAGCTCGCCGAAAAGATCGGTGGCAAGCCCGTCCTCTTCCGGGGACAGCAGTGGGTGAACGGTCTTGTGCTTCTCGCCTTCCTGATTGCCGGCATTATCTTCGTCATGAATCCAGATTCTCCAGCGGCGGAAGTAGCCTTCTTCGTGGCCATTGCCCTGTCCTTTCTCTTCGGCGTGCTGGCGACCATGCCCATCGGCGGCGCGGATATGCCCGTGGTCATCTCGCTGCTAAATAGCTACTCCGGCCTGGCGGCCTGCGCGGCGGGCTTCGTCATTGAGAACACCGTGCTCATCGTCTCTGGCTCCCTGGTGGGCGCCAGCGGCATCATCCTGACCAATATCATGTGCAAGGCCATGAACCGCTCCCTGGCCCACGTCCTCTTCAGCGGCTTCGGCAGTGCGTCCACCGCCACGAGCGCGGGCGGCCAGGAAGGCGAAGTAAAGTCTCTATCGGCGGAGGATGCCTACTACATCCTCGAAGCGGCGCGCTCCGTAGTCATCGTGCCCGGCTACGGCATGGCGGTGGCCCAGGCCCAGCACGTCGTGCGTGAACTGTCCGATATCCTGGAGGAGCGGGGCGCGGAGGTGAAATTTGCCATCCATCCCGTGGCGGGGCGCATGCCCGGTCATATGAACGTGCTGCTTGCAGAGGCGGACGTGCCCTATGAGCAGTTGGTTGAGATGAGCGATATCAACCCGATTATGCCCACCGTAGACGTGTGTATCGTGATCGGCGCAAACGACGTGGTCAATCCCGCGGCGCGGGAAGATCCCTCCAGCCCGATATTCGGCATGCCCATTATCAATGTGGACTATGCCCACACCGTATTTGTATTGAAGCGCAGCATGGCTTCGGGCTTTGCGGGCATTCCGAATCCCCTGTTTTTCAAAGAGAATACGCGTATGCTCTTCGGCGACGCCAAGGCCATGGTGGGTCGCCTCGTGGCCGCCTTCAAAGATGCGTGAGTCCGCAGGCACCCTTTTCACCGCTATGTTTTTTCTTGAATACGGCGCAGGATGATACTAAACTGCCCTAACCCTGCGGCAGCAGCGCCGCAGTCTTTAGTCCTTTGAGAGCGATTCCGTCGGCCTGCCGAGGTAAGCGCATGTTTACTAGATCGGAGTGATAAATGCTTAATCTGGCCCATTTCCTGGACGTTACCGCAGCGGAGTATCCGGATACAACGGCTGTCATTCTGGATGATTTTCGCCTGTCTTATGGAGAAATGGCCGCCGCCGCCAAGCGGGTGGCCAGCGCGCTGAGTGCGAAGGGTATTGGAAAGGGTGACAAGGTCGCCATGATGATCCCCAACACGCCCCATTTCCCGATCATCTACTACGGAATTCTGCACACGGGCGCCACCGTGGTACCGGTGAATGTGCTCTACACCCAGCACGAGATCGAGCACTACCTGAACGACTCCGAGTCCGTGGCCTTCTTCGCCTTCAAGCATTTCGAGAACGAAGCCATCAAGGCATTCCGCTCCTGCGAGGCTTGCCGCCACTATATCTCGGTGAGCACACCGACCGATCTGGAGGCCCCGCCCGTCGGCGAGAACTTCATGCAACTGATCATGTCGGCCGAGGCCGAGTTTGATACGGTTCAGACCATGCCGGACGACACGGCGGTTATCCTCTATACCTCCGGCACCACGGGCGCGCCCAAGGGTGCGGAATTGACCCACTTCAATCTCTTTTTTAATGCGTTTTATTCCACGCGAGAGATCACCAAGCCCAAGCCGGGGGATGTCTGCCTGGTTACGCTACCCCTGTTTCACTCCTTCGGGCAGACCTGTCTTTTAAACGCCTCCGTGCTGGCGGGCGCGACCATGTCGCTGCTGCCGCGCTTCGAGACGGAGAAAGCCATGCAGGTCATTGAACGCGATAAGGTGCGCCTGCTCGCGCTCGTGCCCACCATGTATTTCTTCATGCTGAACGAAGCGGACAACTGCAAGTACGACCTGTCGTCCATCACCCATGCGGTATCCGGCGGTGCCGCCCTTCCGGAAGAGGTACACCGGCGCTTCCAGGAGCGCTTCGGCATCACCATTCTGGAGGGCTACGGCCTCTCCGAGACGAGCCCTGTGGCCACCTTCAGCCAGGCGGGCGACAAGCTCAAGGTCGGCTCTATCGGCAAGCCCATCTGGGGCGTGGATCTCGCCGTCAAGAAAGACGACGGCACCTTCGCCGGACCCGATGAAGTGGGAGAGATCGTCATTCGCGGCCACAATATCATGAAGGGCTACTACAACCGCCCCGAGGCCACCCGAGAGGCCATCGTCAACGGCTGGTTCCACACCGGTGACATGGGTAAGGTGGACTCCGAAGGTTTCTACTACATCGTTGATCGCAAAAAGGACCTCATTATCCGCGGCGGCATGAACATCTATCCCCGCGAGATAGAAGAAGTGCTCTACGGCCATCCCAAGGTCCTTGAAGCCGCCGTCATTGGCGTCCCCTGCCCCATGCGTGGCGAAGAGGTGAAAGTCTACGTCTCCGCGCGGGACGGCCAGACCTTGGACCCGGCGGAGATCGAGGCCTATCTCCATGAGCGCACCGCCAAGTTCAAGTGGCCAAAGGAAGTTGAGGTCCTCAAGGAACTCCCCAAGGGTCCCACGGGGAAGATTCTGAAGCGCGAACTGCGCGGCGCGTGAGTCGAATTCAGACCAGAGACGAAATCTGAGCCCAATCAGACCGATCAGTCCGATTCGACTGATCGGTCTGATTTGTTCTCAAAAGGTTTGCACACCATTCGACACATTGCCATAAGTGTGGTATATACTGATCGGTAGGTTCGGCCCGCGCGATTCACGCAAATAAAACCCGGCCCGTGGCGGTATGGTCACAAGGACAACACCGATCAAACCAGGCCCCAGGAGAGGCAGCACATGCAATTGGACGACAAAGCCAAACAGGCATCCCTTGATGTCGCTGAAGACGCCCGGGAAGCCGGATGGCAGGCCCCGAGTTTCGTAGCGGAACTCTTCAAGGGCAACTTCGACTGGAACCACCTTCATCCCTTTCCTCTCCAGTCCGCCGATGATCGAAAAGTGGGGGACGACTACATCGAAGTCCTTCGTGGCGTGTTGGAACAGCACATTGACCCCAGTAGCGTGGATCGCGATGGTGTCATTCCCCGGGAGGCCCTGAAAGCCCTGGCGGAGGTTGGCGCCTATGGGATGAAGATCCCGACGGAGTACGGCGGCCTCGGCCTGAGCCAGACGAATTACAGCCGCGCCTGCGCCTTCATCAGCAGCTATTGCGCCTCCACGGCGGCCGGTATCACGGCCCACCAGAGTATCGGCGTGCCCCAGCCCCTGAAGCTTTTCGGCACCAAAGAGCAGAAAGAGAAGTATCTGCCGCGCCTGGCGAAGGGTGCCGTTTCCGCATTCGCCCTTACCGAGCCCGGCGTCGGCTCCGACCCCGCCCAGATGACCACCTTCGCCGAACCCACGTCGGACGGCAAGCACTACATCATCAATGGCCGCAAGCTCTGGATCACGAACGGCACCCAGGCCGAACTCATGGTGGTCATGGCGCGCACGCCCTCCATCACCGTGAAGGGTAAAGAAAAGAAGCAAATCACGGCCTTCATCGTCGAGACGGACACCCCCGGCTTCGATGTGATTCACCGTTGCGATTTCATGGGCATTCGCGGAATCCAAAATGGCCTGCTCAATTTTGAAAACGTGAAAGTGCCCGTTGAGAACATCATCGGGAAGCCCGGCGAGGGCCTCAAGATCGCCCTGGTCACGCTGAACACCGGACGCCTTTCCATCCCCGCCACGGCTGCGGCCGGGGGCAAGGCCGCTATCCTGGCGGGTGGCAAGTGGGCCAAAGAGCGCGAGCAGTGGGGCGCGCCCATCGGCAAGCACCAGAACACCGCCCAGAAAGTCGCCACCATCGCCGCCGACACCTTCGCCATGGAAGCGGTCACCTGGCTCGGCTGCGCCATGGCCGATCAGGGCGGCAGCGACATCCGCCTGGAAGCCGCGATGGCGAAGTACTTCACGACGGTCCACGGCTGCAAGATAGCCGATGACTTCCTGCAACTGCGCGGTGGGCGCGGCTACGAGACTGCCGAGTCCCTGGCGAAGCGCGGTGAAGAGCCCATCATCGCCGAGCGCATGGTGCGCGACGCCCGCATCGCCCGCATCGTGGAGGGTACAGACGAAATCATGCGGCTCTTCATCGCGCGCGAGGCGATGGACGTGCATGTGAGCCAGATCATGCCCCTGCTCATGCCGGGCGGGAACAAGATTAAGCACTTCTTCGGAAGTTTTCTGCCCTTCTACGCGAAATGGTACCCGAAGCAGTGGATGCCTGCGGCCGGTGGTTACGCCACGAGCCACCTTGATCACCGCAATCAGGCCCACCTCATATTCATCGGGCGAAATGCCAAGAAACTCGCCCGGACCATGTTTCACACGATGGCGCGCTACCAGCAGAAGCTGGAGCGCGAGCAGCTCATCATGGCCAACTTCGTGGACATCGGCACGGACCTCTTTGTCATGGCCTGCGTGTTGTCCTACGCGGATGCGCTGCTTTCCACGGTGGAGCACAAGGCGGAGCTCCAGCAGTTGGTTGACCTTTTCTGCACCGATGCGCAGGAACGCGTCAAGGCCAACCTGAAGGCGGTTACAAAAAATCACAACCGCAAATACAGCGACGTCTCCAAAGACGCCATGGACGGGAAATTCGACTGGATCTGCACCGGTATCTACACCAATGTGCCTCCGGGCTACCAGAAGTACATGAACGAAAGCATCAACGCCTTCGAGGCCAAGCGCGGCATCAAGTCGGCCGCCGACGAAGCCCTGGAGCCCGAGGGCGTGAGTCAGATCTAGCCTCCCAACAATCTACCAACGAAT
>JBIJDL010000211.1:0-9981 GCA_044344195.1 Candidatus Hydrogenedentales bacterium | reverse complement strand
CTCCCGCCCAGATTGGAAGCGGTTACTACTTCCAGGATTGATTCCACGCCCAGAAAACTTCCGCGGCCTCCCGTCGCTCGGAAGGCCGCGGTTGTGTTTTGAAGATTTACCAGCCCCGCTTCTTCATGGCATCCATGGATTCCCGGTCGGTAGCCCGAGGCGGGTCGACGGATAGGGCCGTAATTTCGCGCCGCGCCTCCAGAGTCAATCGGTGCTCCAGGCAAGTCAGGGTATTTTCGAATTGTTCGAGGCTGCGGGCACCGAATATGGCGGAGTTGATGAGGGGGTGGCTCATGACCCAGGCGAGGGCGAGGGCTGCCGGGGCCACGCCTTTTTCTTTCGCAAAGGCCACGAATTTTCGGGTGATTTCCACGTACTGGGGGTTGGCATATCGCTGGCGGTACATCTCGGCTTCGTTCAGCCGTCCCGAGCCCCCTTCGAGATATTTACCCGTGAGGAGTCCCGCGCCCAGGGCGTTATAGGGCACGACGGCGAAGCCCTCATATTCGGCCATGGGCAGGATTTCAACTTCGACTTGGCGTTTCACGAGGCTGTACATGGGCTGTACGACGGAAATCGGGGCAAAGCCCCGGGCTTCGGCAATCGCCTGGGCGCGCAAGGTCTGCCAAGCGGAAAAGTTGGAGACGCCGGCGTAGTGGACCTTGCCTTGCTCGATGAGCGTGTTCAGGGCACCCATCGACGGTTCCAGGCAGGCATTCTCGTCCCAGTGGTGCAGATAGACGATGTCGATGTAATCGGTCTGGAGGCGTTTAAGGGACTTTTCGACCGAGCGTATAATGTTGCGGCGGGAGAGGCCCTGATCGTTCATTCCACCGCCGCACGGAAAGTAAACTTTGGAGGTCAGGATGATCTGGTCGCGGTGCGGCCCGATCCAGCGGCCCACGATCTCTTCCGTCTTGCCCAGATTGTAGTTGTGGGCGGCATCGAAAAAGTTGATGCCCGCTTCCAGAGCCCGCTCCATGAGCGCCTGCGAGGTCTTCTCGTCGGCCTCGTTGCCGAAGGTCATGGTGCCCATGCACAGCTCGGAAACCAGCAGGCCGGTCTTCCCCAATCGATTGTATTCCATGGTGATATCCTAAGGTTGGATTCGGCAATTGTGGGCCTCGGGACCTGCGGTGCGCGGGACTAATTGCGCTGCAATTGCAGGTTGTCCGCCGAGGCGCGCTATAGTACCATGGTTCCGGCGGGAGCATCACCTGCCGGCGGCTTGGCTCACTGGACGCGGCGATGGGCGAAATATGAACACGAACTTTCTGGCAGACGACTATCTGGAGGCGCTGGCGTGGCGCGATACCCGCGCGGCGCGTGCGGCCGAAACGGTGCCGGAACGCGTCGTGCAACAATTGTGGTACGACCGCACGCGGGACGCGGGTAGGTTGACCACGTTGGAAGGGCATCAACTTGAGGTGGTTTCACCGGGCTGGTGGAATTTCTGTGCGGGGCCCGATTTTCAAGGGGCGCAACTTCGGTTTAACGGGACGCTGTACACCGGCGATGTGGAGGTCCATCTGGACCAGATCGCCTGGCGGCAGCACGGCCATGATCGGGACCCGCGCTACAACAATGTGTTGCTCCATGTTCTACTGAATTCGCCAGCGAATTCTGTTCCGGTGTTGACCCAATCGGGCCGCCCCCTCCCCCACTTTGTCCTTGGATTGCTCCCCGGCGTGAATGGAAGTGCGGCCCACCTCTTCGACCTGGAGGCGCACCCGGAACTTGCGCCGCGCACGCACGGAAGCTGCAATCGCTTTTTCGCGCAGGGCGCGTCCGAAACCCTTACCGGCTTTCTGCCCCTGGCGGGAGACTGGCGCATGCTGAACAAGGCGCGGCGCATGGAGGAGCAGATTGCTGCGCTTGGCCCGGACCAGGCGGCCTATGAAGCCATCTTCGGCGCGCTGGGCTATCGCAGCTTCACCGCGCCCTTTCAGCGGCTCGCACGGGCCCTGCCCTACGAGCGGGCCGTTCAGTTGAGCCGCCAGGAGCCCCACCTGCTGGAGGCGGCCCTGATCCACCTCGCGGGATTACTGCCGGAGTCTGCGGCGCTCGGGGGCAGGTCAGTCCCCCATCTGGAACGGCTCTGCGCCCTGCGGGAGGAGTACCTGCCCACGCTCCGCGCCCTACCCTTGGAATGGCCGTTGGCCGGGGTGCGCCCGAACAATTACCCGAGCCGCAGGATCGCCGGGGCTGCTGGCCTGGTGGGACGCGTGGCCCGGGACGGGCTGGTCATCGCGCTCGAACGTCTGTGGCGGGAGCACGCCAAGCCGATGGCCCTGCGCACCGCCTTTGAAGGGATCTTCCCCCGTCCACTGGGATTCTGGTCGCGCCACTACCGCTTCGATGGCCCCACCCTGGACAAAGCAACGGCGGTGGTGGGAACGGGCCGTGTGCGCTCGATCATCGGCAATATCTTTGTGCCTCTGGCGCTGGCGCGGGCACGGATGGCGGGCGATCAGAGTTGGGAAGAGCAAATCTTCGCATTCTATCGCGCACTGCCCTTGGAGCCGGACAATCACGTCTACCAGCGAATGGCCCCACGCGTGCTTGGCGACGCGAAACTCCGGCTCAATTTCCGCCTGCAACAGGGCCTGCTCCAGATGCACGAAGACTGGTGCCGGAACAATCCGAGCTGTCGGGACTGCGCGCTGCTGGCCTACCTGGAGCGGGGCGCGCGCACTTCGAGTACATAGTCCAGGGCGTGGACGATCATGGCGAATTGGAGCGCCACCTGCGGGGCCACGGGCATGGTGGTCAATCTGAAGGTGGCGGCAAGCGCTGCCAGGGCCTCCGGCGTCCCTGCGGCGCGGGCCGCTTCGAGGGCGTCACGAAAGCGATATAGTACCGGGTCTTCCAGAGAGGGCGGAACGTCCAGCAGGAAGAGGGGCAGTTCGGATACCATGCAAAGCGGTTCGTCCCCGGTCTTCATGGCCATTTCCATGGAACTCGGCAGAAATCTGGCCGCCATTTCGAGGTCGCCCAACTGGAGAAAGTGCTCCTTCATGGCGACGCTTGAGGGGGTCGTGGAGAAGCCTTCGCCAATGCGGGAAAAGCCCTTTTCCCCCTTGCGGTCCAGTTCCATCAGCGGCAGGCCTTCGGATTTGCACAGGTCCGTGAGGGATTTCATGAGTCCTTCGGCGCGGGATGCCCAGGGCGCGTTGAGCAGGAACCACATGCCCTCGGCCCAGGCCATGCCGTGGAGGGAGAAGTGCGCCACGACCGGGCCATGGTGCCATAGGAAGGGAATGGCTGCGCGACACTCCGGCCGGGCCTGAGGGGATTCGGAGAAGCCGAACTCAATATCGTCGCCGGGCAGTTCCCGCACCGCACCGGCCAGATAGGTTTCAAAATCAGGGAGGGACGAAAACCACGGGCGGTTCAGATCCGCGCCGTCGGGGTTCATCTGGGGCGCGACGCGAAACGTGAAGGCTTCGAGCAGATGGGGCGCGTGGGCCCGAAGCAATTGCGGCAGGGCCTGTGCCGTCATGGGGCCCACGGGCTCGTCCGCGTGGCATCCCGCCATGATGGAGACGAGCAGGGGGCCGGAGCCCGCCGCGTAGCCGAAGATCGGTTGGCCGGCGCGGGATTCGCCGATCTTGCAGACATGCAGACCGGGCTGTGCTTCGAGGTGGTCTCGCACGGCGAACGCGTCGCGAAAGGCGATGTAGTCCGTGTCCATCGCGACACCCTGAAGGCTCTCCAGACTTGGCATGACGCTCCTTTTCAGGCGGACTATTTCGCTGGTTTGGGCACGGGGAGCTCGACATTCATTGAGGTGCCCCCGCCGACGCGGGGTTCCATCCAAATTCGGCCTTTGTGTTCGTGGGCAATGCCATAGGCGACGCTGAGGCCCAGGCCCATGCCCTCGCCAAAGGGACGGGTCGAGAAGAAGGGATCGAAAATCTTGTAGCGCACCGTTTCCGGAATACCGGGGCCGTTATCCGACACCTGAACGTGGATGGCTTCCTCGGTCACTGCGGTCATCACCCAAAGGTTGCGGCGTGATTCGGGCACTTCCAGCAGCGCCTGGTGGGCGTTGTGCACTAGATTTAAAAACAGACGGCGAATGGCATCGGGCTGGGCCAGAATGAGCGGAACGGCGCTGTCGTAGTAAGCGTGAATCTTCACATGATCAACGCGCATCTGGTAGGCACGCAGCGAGACAACTTCCTCGACCAGGCTGTTCAGGTTGACCGACTCCAGCTTCTTCCCGTAGCTACGCGTGAAGGTCAACATGTTGGCAATAATCTTGGCGCAGCGGTCCGCCTCTTCGGCGATCAAGGCGGCGCGCTGCTTGCGCCTCGGCTCCATCTCCGAGGAAAGGAGCAGCTCGGCATAGCCCAGGATTGCGGTCATGGGATTGTTCAGTTCGTGGGCGATGCCCGCAACGACATTGTCCATGGCGGCAAGTTTCTCCGCCTGAAGACACTCGCGCTCGAGATTGACACGCAAAGTCAGGTCGGTAACCAGTGCGAGCCACGACGCCCCTGAATCGTCCGACTCGGGCAGGGGCAGGAAGCTGATTTCGACGGGAAGTTCGGCGCCAAATTGCGTACTCGCCCTGTAACTTCCATCGAGCGGATCGCCGAACTCCGTTGAGACAAAGCGCGGATCCAGCCGGATTCCCTCCTCGCCCTCCGAGGCATGCAGCACGAGTCCGACCAAGTCCCCGGATTTCCGTGCGCCAAAAATTACCGCCGCTTTCCGGTTGGACTGGAGCACTCGATAGGACTTATCGAGCTGGAGAAGCCCCTGGGAACAGTTCTCTACAAGTAAATCGGTATACCTGGCGGCCCAATGCGTCAACCCGCGTACTCCCTTAACCTGACTGGTTATTTCAAGACGAAAGATGTCAGCGCTCGCTCGGGCGACGCCATATCGATCCGACCGGATGCCGACCCCCGTTCGACCATTCTATCGCCGCGGCACGGGCGCTTCAATGCTAAATTGCTACCACTCGGATTTCCACTCCCGCCAGAGCAGCAGGAGGAACTTGGAATCGCGGATAAGGTAGCGGTGGGCCATGCGCGATGGCTCCTGCAGGATGCGCCAGACCCACTCGAGTCCAAGATTCTGCATCCAGACTGGCGCGCGCTGGATCGTGCCCGCCACGAAATCAAAGGAAGCGCCCACGCCTAGATAGAGCTTCGCCCCGGCCAACTTGTGGTAGCGCCAGCTCCAGAGGTCCTGCTTCGGCGCGCCGAGGGCAACAAAACAGATATCGGCGCCGGATTCGCGCACAAGATCGATGGCTTTCTGATTCTCCACGGGATTCTTTTCAAAGCCGAGGGGCGGCGAATAACTTCCGGCAACCTTAAGACCGGGGTATTTCTCCATGAGCTTCTTGCCAGCTTTCTCGGCGACGCCTTCTTTGGCCCCGAGCAGGTAGATGGAGTAGCTCTTCTCCGCAGCATACTCGCTGAGCCAGTAGATCAGGTCCGATCCACTGATCTTGGCTTTGAGGGGCTTCCCGAAGAGCCGACCCGCCCACAGGATGTACATGCCATCCACCAGGACCATGGCCGCGTCGTAGTAGGCTTGACGAAAATCCGGATTCTCGTCGAATTCGACGGCGTGATCCACGTTGGGCGTGACCACGAAGCCCTGTTCGCCTGCGTCGATGTGTCGGCCGATGGCGTCCAGGGTTTCCTGCAGGCTGAGGCTGTTCATCGGCATATTGAACATCGTCACCGTTTCGAGACCACGCTGTGCGCATCGGGGCGTGCCCGGTCCGTGGGTGGGGGAAATACTCATGAAAATTTGTCTCATTTCTAACGATCTGTACCGATCCGATTGGGTTCAGGAGCGCGCGGTGCTGCCCACCTCGCGGATGATGTTGATTGTCTGTTTTACGTTGTCCCGCCAGTTATACAATTTCGCGCGCTGGAGTCCCCGTTCCACACATTGGGCGCGCAGGGCAACGTCGGTCAGTACCCGCTCCATGCTGCGGGCCATGGCGTTCACGTCGTAGGGGTCAAACAATTCCGCCGCGTCCCCCGCGATCTCGGGAAGGCAGGAAATGTTGGCGCAGGCCACCGGAATGCCACAATTCATGGCCTCGACGATAGGAATGCCGAAGCCCTCAAAGAGGGACGGAAAAACGAAAAGGTCGGCGCCACGATACAGGGCGGGAAGATCCGCCGAAGGGGCAAATCCGGTGAAGACGATGCTCGAAGCGCTGGGCGAGTTCTCCGCCGCTTTATGCACTTCGTCGGCCCGGCTCCAGTCGCTTCCTGCAAGCACGAGTTTGTGGGGGAGGCCGGTTTCCTGCTTGAGCTGGTTGAAAGCTTCGATCAGCCGGATGTGATTCTTCCCTGGATGGTCAATGCGTGAAATGTAGAGCAAGTAGGGCGCATCAACGCCATAGTTCTTCTCCACGAGGGCCTTCGCCTCGGCCTTGTCACCCGGCTGGTAGGTCTCGTGGTCCACGCCGTTGTAGGTTACTGAAACGCGATCCGACGGAATCTCGGTATAGGAGACGATATCCCGCTTGCTGGTCTCGCTGACGGTCAGGAGGTGGGTCTGGCGACGCAACAGCTTCGGCAGCACCCGGAGGTTGTAGAAGGCGTGGACCGCGTCGTATTTGTCGGGCACGTGAAGGATGCCCAGATCGTGGCAGGTGGCCACGGTCGGGCACGGAAGGCCCCAGGGAAGCCGACGGTTACCGCCGGGGATGAACACCACGTCGTACCCGTTTTTGCGGCACAGCCCCGGGAACCCGATCTGATGCCAGAGAATGTTCACCGTCGCCTTGCGCAGACTTTCGGACTGGACAATCGTATTGAGGCCGGGGTCGTGGTCGGTGTAGACTTTCTTCTCGTCCTCGTAGAGGATCACGTCAAACTGCATATCGGGGCCAAATTCACGGCAATAGCGCAAGAACTGGATAATGTACTGGCTTACGCCGGATTTCCCACCATCACCGCCAAAGGTCGTCACGAGGACTTTCATTCACAGCACTCCATAGTACGGAAGCGTGCACCATCCCCCGAAGATGGTACCGCAGGCCGAGTTGGCTGGATCGTAAAGATTTGGTTAGGGAAATTCAATCAGTATATTGTTGACAGTTTACCACATTCGGTTCTGCCCTGCTCGCGAGAGCCCCGACGCTCGCGATACCTTGTCGTTCCCCATAGCCCTGTGTTACTATTTTCAGAGTTTTTGCACGTGCGGTGGGGCTACCATCGTATCGAGAATCTCCATTCCCCGCGCGCCTTGCAACGGTGAACTTGGACCCGTAACCGTCAACCGCGACCGCCCGAAGTCAATAGCGCTGGGCAGCTCCAATACAGAACGAGGCTATTCATGCAACTTCATCCGCTCTTTGATCTTACAGGCAAGAACGCTGTAGTAACCGGTGGTGGCGGCATCCTCGGGGGTGCCATTGCCGAGGGGCTGGCGGAAGCTGGTGCCCGCGTGGCGATTACCAGCCTACTCATCGAAGAATCGGATTCGGTCGTGAAGCGCATCCGCGACAATGGCGGCGATGCGAAGGGCTACGTATTGGACATTTACTCGACCACGAGCTTGATGGCGTGCAAGGACGCGATCCTTGCGGACTTCGGTCGCGTCGATGTGCTGGTCAACGCGGTGGGCGGCAACATGAAGTCCGCCACGACGTCCGCCGAGCAGTCCTTTTTCGATATCCCGGAAGACGCCATATCCCGCGTCATGGACCTCAATCTCGCGCGCGGGGTAATCATCCCCACACAACTTTTCGGGAAGGCCATGACCGAGAACGAGGACGGTGGCAGCATCATCAATATCACGTCTATGAACGCGGTGCGGCCCTTGACCCGGATTCCGGGTTACAGCGCAGCCAAGGCCGCGCTCCATAATTTCACCCAGTGGCTCGCGGTGCATATGGCCCAGGAGTACAACCCCAAGTTCCGGGTAAACTCCATAGCACCCGGATTCTTCCTTACGGAACAGAACCGCTTCCTGCTTACGGACGAAGCAACGGGCGCCCCCACGGAGCGTGGCAAGCGCATCATCGATCACACGCCCATGGGCCGTTACGGCGAGCCCGACGAGCTCAAAGGGGTGGCCATCTGGCTGGCCAGCGACGCCTCCCGCTTCGTCTCGGGGACGATGATTCCCGTGGATGGAGGTTTTTCGGCGTTTTCAGGCGTTTAGGCGAAGGGGCAGCGTCCCGATCCTTGAACCCAGGTATTCCTATTTCCTGAGATGCCCGATGTGTCGTAACCGCGAAGGCGAGAATGGCAAACAGGGCGACTTCACCGGGCCCTTTACAGGAACCCGAGTACAATCTGAACGAAAGGCCTGCAAGAATGAGTGATCCCGCCGCTCCGCTGAAAGAGCACAAGCCCCAGCATGATTTTCTTGTCTGTATCGACTCCGACGGCTGCGCCTTCGACACGATGGAGCTGAAGCACAAGGAGTGCTTCATTCCCAACATCATCAAGTTCTGGGGGCTCCAGGCCGTGTCCAAGTACGCGCGCGAGGCTGCCGAATTTGTGAACCTCTACTCCAAGTGGCGCGGCATCAACCGTTTTCCGGCGCTCATCGACACCTTTAATCTGCTCGCCGAGCGGGACGAGGTAAAGGCGCGTGGCGTTACCATGCCCGCCGCGCCGAACCTCCGCCACTGGGCCGCCACGGAGACCAAACTGGGTAATCCCGCGCTGGAGGCCTACTGCAAGGAGCACGATCAGGAGGACATGAACATTGCCCTGGCGTGGAGCAAGGCGGTAAATGTGACCGTTGCCGATATCGTGGGCAAGGGCCTCCCCCCCTTCCCCTTCGTACGCGATTCCCTCATCAAGGCGGGGGCCGGGGCCGATGTCATGGTCTGCTCCGCCACGCCGGTGGATGCGCTGCGCGAGGAATGGGAAGGCCAGGACCTGGCTCATCTCGTTTTCACCATCGCGGGCCAGGAGCAAGGCAAGAAATCGGAGCACATCGCATTCGCCTCCGACGGGCGCTATGAGAAGAGCCACATCCTCATGGTGGGCGATGCGCCGGGTGACCAGAAGGCCGCCGAGGCGAATGGGGCGCTCTTCTACCCGATAAATCCGGGCCATGAGGAGGCGAGCTGGAAGCGATTCCACGATGAAGCCCTGGACAAGTTTTTCGCGGGCGAGTTCGACGGAAAGTACCAGGCAAAGATCATCGCGGAGTTTGAGCAGTACCTGCCCGAAACGCCGCCATGGAAGTGAGAATATCGGACTTATCAGACGGATTGGACCGATCGGGTGTAACAGATCAGTCGGATCGCACCGAGCCGTCCGATGAGTTCGAATTTGCGAAGCTCCCCCATGAAAATTATCGTTGACGAAAATATCCCCTACGGCCGTGAGGCTTTCTCCACCCTCGGCGAAGTCATCACCCGGCCCGGTCGTGCGATTTCGCACGACGACGTGCGGGATGCCGAGCTGCTGCTGGTGCGCTCCATCACCAAGGTGAACGCCGCGCTGCTGGAGGGTTCCGCCGTGCGCTTTGTGGCCACGGCGACCATTGGCGAGGACCATATCGATAAAGCGTGGCTGGCGTCTAAAGGTATTGGCTTCTCCAGCGCGCCGGGCTGCAATGCCAACAGCGTGGGCGAGTATATTGTCGCCGCACTGCTACACCTGGCCGCGAGGCACAACTTCAGTCTGGAAGGTATGTCCCTCGGCGTGGTGGGCGTGGGCAATGTGGGCTCCAACGTGGCCCGAAAGGCCGCAGCGCTTGGCATGAAGGTAGTGCTGAACGACCCGCCGCTCGCCGAGGCTACGGGCGATACGAAGTATCGTGCTCTGGACGAGATCCTCGCGTGCGACTTCATCACAACCCACGTGCCGCTGGCGAAGGAAGGCCCGCACCGCACGGTGCACCTGGTGGACACGGAATTTCTGTCGCGAATGAAGCCTGGAAGTTTCTTGCTGAACACCGCGCGGGGGCCCGTCTGCGACAACTGTGCGCTCCTGGAATGCCTCCAGCGCGGCCACCTGCACGGCGCGATCC
>JBIJDL010000209.1:0-10023 GCA_044344195.1 Candidatus Hydrogenedentales bacterium | reverse complement strand
CCGTTTTCGTGCCAAACCGGCACCATGCCTGACACTGGGTCGCCGCTATAACTGCCCGCCTGCTCATCAAGACGCCATACAAGCATGGATGCACCGGAGAAGGGATTGCCCGTAGCGTCCAGCACGTGGCCGTCGATACGATTCAAAGGCAGTAAGGTCAGCTCGGTGTAGACGCGCGGCGCCGCCGTGGGGAGCGTGCGGCTTTCCCCATAGGCTCCGGTGCCATCCAGGGATGCTGTCATAGTGAACAGATGGGCCCCATTGTAGAAGCTCGAATTCCCGGCAAAGGGTGCCTGGGTGAAGGCGAACTTGCCATGCCCGTCGGCTGTAACCGTTGTCTTGAAGGGGGGCAAGGGATCGGTGCCTGTTGTGGTACTCATCAAGAACGGCCGAAAGACGCGTTCCAGCGTCACGGTTGCCCCTGAGGCGGGTGTTCCGCTGGCGTCCAACACGCGGCCAACGAACGCCGAGCGGAAGACCGTGTTTTCGGGATTCGCCACGGGACTGACGGCGACCTCCGCCTCCGCTCCAGACACGGGAATCGGGGACTCCGGTCCAACAATCAATGTATCGAACGCGACGGGCGGGAGCGGCTCACCGCCGGAATCGGGGTTGTTGAAGTGCCAGGCACCCACAACAGCTCCCAACGCGACTACCGCGCCGACAAACGCGCTTCCCAGCTTCCAGGCGAGCGCGACACCGCTTACCGCTGCGGCGGGGGGAACGAGTACAGGCGGCGGTCCGGCGAGGGCCATCCGCGCGATGGCATCTGTCAACGTCGCGGGCGTCTCCGCGCTGGCGAGGTTTTCGGTCAACATCGCCGTCAGTGCCGTCGCACCTGCCACGACGCCGCGATGCTTCAAGTGTTTTCGGATCCGTTCCACGCCCTGAGTGATGCGATAGGTGACCGCGCCGCGAGAGATGCCTAACTCGGCTGCGATGGCTTCGTGGGTTTGTCCCTCGAAGAAATTGCGGATCAGCGGTTCCCGCAGTTTTTCGGGAAGTCCTGTGATGGCTTCATCGACCAGGGGGTAGATGTCGTCCCAATGAACTTCCGCTCTGGTTGGGTGCGTCTCGGCAAAAGCTTGTTCGCGCTCGCGGCGTCGCGCTTCCGATTTCAGGCGGTTGAGGGCGCGTCGCGTGGCGAGGGCATGGAGCCAGCCGCCGAGGTTCTGATCCGGGCCTTGCGCGGTGGTGGCGAGGGTCTCGAAGCACTCCTGGGCCACCTCTTCCGCGTCGTCGGCGCTGCGGAGGATGCGCTGGCACGTGCCGAAGACCATGGCCGCGTGCCGTCGGGCAAGTTCGTTAAACGCGGCCGCGTTGCGTTGCCGCCGCCATTGGGCGTAGAGGTGGAGATCGGTGGACTGCATGGGTGATCACTTTCGCGTTGGGTTTCCGCCAGGGGATTCTATAGGAAAGGACAACGCGGATGGGGATTTGGTCGAAAGATTCGTTGACTTGCCGTTTCGATATAGATGCACAGACCCCGCACCCACAAAATCCTCCGCTTCGCTCCTCCCTTTAAGGGGGGTGCCCGTGGTATGTGAAGGCGAAACGGGGTGCCACCCTCAAGCGGGGCGGCTTGCCGCGGGAGCTTGTGGGTGATGGGATGTTTCCTTACAATCATCGCTTTCGTGTTGTTCAACGTCTGAAACCACTCGGGGACGTGTCATGGAAAACTCGCCACACCGCAAGACCCGTGAAACCTTCAACACACCGGGAGAACCCCACGAACTCACTTTCACCTGTTTCAAGTTTCGCAAGTTTCTGAGCAAAGACCGAACCCGCCAATACGTAATTGACGCACTAGCTCGATTTCCGGGAGAGTACGATTTCGACCTCTGGGCCTACGTCATCATGCCGGAACACATGCACGTGATCGTGGCCCCACGCCACGACGAATACGACATGTCGGATTTCCTTAAGTCCTTCAAGCAGTCGGTATCGCGCAAGGCAATCAACTACCTCCGTCGATACAAACCGGATGGATTACGTCTTCTGGCGACGGGGATGAAGGATTCACCGTATGCCTTCTGGATGGACGGGCCGGGCTACGACCGCAATGTGATCAAGCTGAAAACGTTGAACAAGATGGTGGATTACGTCCACGATAATCCCGTGCGGCGGGGATTGGTGAAATCCCCGGAGGATTGGGCGTGGTCCAGTGCCCGCGAGTGGCTGGAGCCGGGTTCCGGCCCGGTGCCGTTGGATTTGGATTCTTTTCCGTATTGAGTTGGCCGTTCGCAATTATAGTCCCTTCACCCACAAGCTTCCCCCGCTTCGCTCCTCCGCTTGAGGGTGGCACCCGTAGTGTTCGTGGGTGGCGGGGGTGCGGGGCCTTCCCTGAGAAGTGCGCATAGGCCGTGGTATGGTATTTTACGGACTTAACCATAGGAGAGCGCAGCCGTGTCCCAGCCTTCTGATCTTGCTCAGGGCGATAAGCCCGCTTACACGAAATCGATGATGGACTACCTCGGTGATCGCGAGCCCTTTTCCGTGTTTGAAGGGACGCCTTCGGCGTTGCGTGCTGCGGCGACCGCGGTGCCGGAGGAGAAACTTCGGGTGCTGGAGGCGCTGGGAAAGTGGTCGGTGTTGAATTTGGTGCAGCATCTGGCCCATGTCGAGTTGGTGCTGGGATCTCGCTATCGCATTGTCCTGGCGGAGGAGGGTTCGCCGCTGGTGGCGATGGACCCGGACCGGATCGGTCTGATTCTTTCTTCACTGTCAACTATCCACTGTCAACTGTCAACTGCCCTGTGGCATACTATGCCGAATTACCCACAAAGCACGCGGTTCCCCCGAATTCTTTTCGGGGCCGGCCTTACCAGGATGGGCGGATGAGTTTAGAGCAGGAACTGAATACCATCGGGCGTCAGGCCCGCGCGGCGTCGAATGCGCTGCGTTCTTTGTCGCGGCGCGTGAAGGATGCGGCGCTGATCGAAATCGCGCGGCGGCTTCGGGCCGAGGGCGCGCGTCTGAAGGCGGAGAATGCGAAGGACCTCGCGCTGGGTCGCGAGAAGGGCCTCTCCAGCGCCATGCTGGATCGCCTGGAATTGACCGACGACCGCATCGAGAGCATGGCCGAAGGCCTGGAGCAAGTCGCGGCGCTGCCCGATCCCGTGGGCGATGTGGACCAGCAGTATGTCCACCCCAACGGCCTGCGCATGGCCCGCATTCGCCAGCCGATCGGCGTGGTGGGCATCATCTATGAGAGCCGTCCGAACGTCACGGCAGACGCCGCTGCGCTATGCCTGAAATCGGGAAATGCGTGCATCCTGCGCGGCGGCTCGGAAGCATTCCACTCCAACACCGCCATCGCCCAGATATTCATCGAGGGCGCGAAAAGCGCGGGCGTACCGGATTATGCCGTGCAGATGCTGGGCACGACGGATCGCGAGGCCGTGGCCGCCATGCTCAAGCTGGACAAGTATATTGACGTCATCGTGCCGCGCGGCGGCAAGGGGCTCATCACCTTTATCTACGAGACCTCGCGGATTCCCGTCATCGCGCACCTGGACGGCGTGTGCCACACCTATCTTCATGAAGATGCCGACGAGCACATGGCGAAGTCGATATCCGTTAACGCCAAGATGCAGCGTCCCGGCGTGTGCAATGCCATGGAGACCCTGCTGGTTCACGAATCCGCCGCGCCCATGCTCCTGCCGGAGATCGCCCGCGAACTGGCCAGCCTCGGCTGCGAGATTCGCGGCTGCGATCGGACCCGTCAGCTCATCTCGTGCAAGGAGGCGACGGAAGAGGACTGGGTGACCGAGTATGTGGACAAGATCCTGTCCATCAAGATCGTCGCCTCGCTGGACGACGCCATCGCCCACATCAACGAATACGGGTCGCACCACTCCGACGCCATCATCACCGAAGGCTACGAGGCTGCGGAGCGCTTTCTGGATGAAGTGGACAGCGCCACGGTCTACGTCAACGCCTCCACCCGCTTTACCGACGGATTCGAATTTGGCCTGGGTGCGGAAATCGGTATCAGCACGAATAAACTCCACGTGCGAGGCCCCATGGCCCTCGAAGGCCTGACCACGCAGAAATACGTCATCCGCGGCAACGGCCAGATTCGGGAGTAGGCAATTGCGCATTGGTGTCTTCGGCGGAACTTTCGACCCCATCCACCGCACCCACGTGGACATCGGCCGCGCGGCCCTGGCGCACAAGGGGCTGGATCGGGTGCTCTTCGTGGTATCCGCCGATCCGCCCCATAAGGGGGGCGACGAGATCACCCCGGCGGATGATCGCTACGCCATGGTGGAGGCGGCGCTGGCGAGCGAGCCGGGCCTGGAGCCCTGCGATCTCGAGCTGCACCGCGATGGACCTTCCTACACGGCCGACACGATGAAGGCCCTGCGCGGCCTCTACCCCGACGCCGAGTTTTTTCTGATTATCGGGCAGGACGCCCTGATCGATCTGCCTGGATGGCGTTCGCCCCAGGGCATTCTTGATGAAGCGCGCCTCCTGGTGCTTCCCCGGCCCAGTGAAGATCGGGTGATTCCGGCCGAGCTCGAAGGCCACTACGAAATGCTGCCCTTTGCCGAAAGCCTTATGTCGTCGACGGACGTGCGCCGCCGTCTCGCGGAGGGCGATGCCGCTGCCGACAGTCTGCCGCCCGCGGTGTTCGACATAGTTCAACAGCGGGGACTCTACCATGCCCATCGTTAAGATGCGCCGCTACAAGGAATTTCTTGGACTGCTTCGAGAGAATCTGCCCGAAGACAAGGTGAGCCACTGCATCTTCGTGGCGGAGTACGCCGCGTCCCTCGCAGTGAAGGCGGGCGTGCCCCACGATGAAGTAGTGACGGCGGGCATGCTGCACGATCTCTGCCGCGCCCAATCGGGCGATGTGCTGCTGGCCCGGGCCCGGGGCTATGGTCTCGACATCAGCGAGGCCCAGATCCAAGTGCCCATGCTGCTCCACGGGCCCGTGGCGGCGGAAGAGTGCCGCGAGGAACTGGGGATCGACGACGAAGATGTGTACAACGCCATCTACTGGCACACCACGGGCCGACCGGGGCTTGGGCGCACGGGTCAATTGATTTATTTGGCCGACTTCAGTGAGCCCACCCGCAAGTTCCCCGAGGCGGCCCAGGCCCGGACGCTGGCGCGGGAGCAGGGCTTCGAGGCGGCGCTGCGCTATGTGGCCCGGGCGAAGTTCGAGCATCTCCAGTCCAAAGAGATGGTCGATCCCGTTGCCGAAGATTTTCTCCACTGGGTCGAACAGGCGTATCCGGCGTGAATACCCACGACGCCTTTGCGGATCTGGCCCGCTACTACGATCCGCTCATGTCCCATGTGAATTATGATCGGTGGTTTTTCACCACCACCGCTCTCGCGGATCTGGTGAAAGAACCGATTCGCCATCTGGACGCTGCCTGCGGGACCGCGACCCTCGTGACCATGCTCCGCAAGACCGGCTGGGACAGCATGGGCAGCGATCTTTCCCCGGCCATGATCCAGACGGGGAAGAAGAAGGACACGGCCCTACCGCTTGCCGTCGCCGACCTGCGCGGCCTGCCCTATCGGGAGTCCTTCGATATCATCACGTGCCTCTTTGACAGCCTGAATTTTCTGCTTGAGGAAGAGGAGCTCGCGGAGGCCTTCGTGCAGTTGCACGGCGCCCTGCGAGACGGCGGGATACTCTATGCGGACATCATCACCGAGCGCATGGTGACGGAGCACTTCGAAGGCCAGTCCTGGACAGAGGATAACGACGGATTCACGAGCCGCTGGGCCAGTGAATACGACAAGAAGAAGGCCATCGCGGAGTCCTACGTCCGCATCAACACGGGGAACACCTCGGTAATTCGAGAACGGGTCTATGACCTGGCGCTGGTCAAGCGCCTGCTGGAGAAGGCGGGCTTCGATATTCTGGCGGCTTTCGACGCGGAAAACTGGAAGACGCCGCGCAGAAAAACGACGCGGGTCGATCTCATCGCGGTGAAAAAGGGCGCGCCGGGGATCGAAAAGCGCTTTGCCAAGGTGGCGGCCCAGGTACGCCGGCTGGCTTTTGGGGACTGATAGACCGGGTCTGAAACAGTTTTTCCGCGGCAGGGGCCAATTGTAATCGTTTTTCCGTGCGACTGCCCTTTTGTACGTGTTTTTCCAGATTCGTAATTGTTTTTCCTTACAAAATGAGCTTTCTCAACAAATTCGTAACGGTTTTCCAGCGAGAATGCTATTGTGTAACGGAAATGACACCACCAAAACGATTTTTCCGGAAGCGTAATGGAAAATAACGAACAATAAGTCCAAGTCGCCCATCAGGCTACACAGCGTTGCTCCGCAGCGGTGCTGTTTCCGGCCTGGTGTCGATCACCATGGCCTGTGTTATAAATACGAAAGGGTTTGCCGCCTTGATGGAGCCGCGTCCCTTTCCTTACTCGTCACTTGTCACCGCCCGCTCGGGTAGCGCGGCGGCTACGGCGGTGATCGCGATTCCGCCGAGTTCCACCAGCCAGGCGAGGCGGAAGCCTTCGGTGCCCAGGCCGAGAAATTGGTCGACATTATGGAAGGAGGCCGTGCGGATGAGGACGTAGAACCCGAGGAACATGAGTCCGAGTAGAGCGATATAGTAACGGAAGGTCATACCGCGCAGGGCCCAGAGCATGGCCAGTAGGGTAACGGCGGCGGCGCCTGCGAGGCATTTCATAAAGAGGGACTGGATCTCGCGCCGGTCTTGATACCAGCCGTCCGCCCGTGCCCAGTCCCGGCCCAATTGGGAGATCAACTGGTGCAGGTCGAGTTGCTTGTTCAGACCGAAGAGGACGAGGGCAAACCCGCAGAACACCCAGAAGCGGAAATGACCCTTGCGCAACGCGGGGGTGTGGAGGCAGCGCCATGCGCGTACGCCACAGACCGCCGCACCGATGAAATAGCACACGAAGATTATAACGCCCATGGGCGTTGGGTCGCTGATGCCCGGATGCCAGTGACCGGCTTCGATGTAGCCCAGGCTAAGGAGGATGATGGTGCAAATTGAGATGCTCTGGTTCATTGCTTACTCAGTTCTCGGTTTCTTGATTGGGCAGAACATTCCGGCTGCGCCTGGCGGGGGAAGCATGCACCGATGCGAAGAGATTTGGCAAGGAGCGTCTCGCACGGACAGCGGTGTCGTGTGGCTGAATCTAACGCGGCAGACCAGATGTATCGCAGGATACTGCGAGAGAGGGAGCAGGCCGTCAGTCTTCCACCGCGCGTTCTCGCACCACGTCGTCAGCGCGCGACGGCCAGTCCGCCGCCAGCGCCGCCGCGCCGGTGATGAATATGCCGCTCAACTCCAGGAACCACCGAATCGCAAAGCCGTCCGTATCGATGCCCAGGATTCGTTCGATGTGATGGAACCCGGCTGCGCGGAACACGACGTAACCTCCCGTAAAGACGAGTCCCGCGAGGGCCAGGTAACAATGCCGCCCCATTCCCCGCACGAACCACAAGGTGGCGAGCAGGGCTGCAGCGGTGGCAACGGCCAGACCCTTCACGAACATCGCCTGAACGGCCCGACGATTGTCGAACCAGCCTTCCTGCTTTGCCCAATGCCGCCCGATTTCCGTGAGCAGTTGATGGAGATCGAACTGCTTGTTTGCGCAAAGCAGCAGCATCAGGAGCCCGCAAGTGCCCCAGAAAATGACGAGCTTCGTTGGTGATGGGGTGTCTTTACGGGAGCGCCACGCACGGCGGAGACACAGTGTTGCCGCCAGGATATAGCACAGGGTAATTGACCATCCGAGAATCGTGGGATCGCCAATGCCCGGGTGCCAACTGCCGTCTTCAATGTTCGAAATCAACAGTGGTTGCAGGGCGTATGGAAGCAGGGGCGGGGACATTTGGTGTGATCTCCGAATTTAAAACCAGTCGATGGCGACTATGGACGATTGGATAGGGCGGGACGCGTAATCGTTGCCGCGCTGCCGAGTTCCTTCAGCAGCACCATCGGCGGTTCTTCGCCGCGCTCGCGGGTGGTGAAGAAGTTGAAGAGCATGATGCCGTCAGCACCGTCCAGGTAGAGTTGGCGCGCGATATCGCGGTAGGTTTCTTCTTTCGGCTCCACTTCGATGGAGGCATAGATCGGCATGGACTCGGGCAGCAGATCGCGAAAGGTGCGGATGGGCAGGGGATAGTCGTTGCGCAGGTAGTGACTCACAATCACGAAATCAATCAGCCCTTCCTTCGCCCACGCGACGGGGTCCAATCCGATGCCGATATTTTGCTCCGGAGTCGCCATGATGCGCGCGGAGAGGAGCAGGGGTCGCCCGCGCTTTTCGCCCGCCGCCATCACCATCGCGGAGACTTCGCGCATCCAGGCGGTCATGGTTGCGATGTGCTGCTGCTCCTGGCCTTGGGGAAAATACATGGGGAAGCGCTGGAAATCGAGTTCGAGTCCGTCGGCGTTGTAGTTCTCGGCCAGTTCCTTCAGCTCTGCCAGGCGTTGAGCGCGGACCTCGGGTATGGCGAAGTTCAGGCCTGCGGGGAGCCAGGTGCCTACGATGGGGTGCACGTGCGGTCCGAGAATTTCGGAGTAAACGGGGTTGAGGGGATCCGCCACCTTGCCGATGCGCCATTCGGGGTGGGCCTTCCAGAAGTTGGACAGGATCATGTGATCCTGTGCTTCGTATTCCACGGCGTGGACCTCGTTGAGTCGAAAGGAAATGAAAGTTTCCATGCCCTTCTCCTTCGCGCGGCCCAATACGAGCGCGAGGGGATCGTGACCCGCCGCGATGAGGCTACGGAGGTTTTGCACGCCGCGCTCGGTCGTTATCGGGTTGGTCGCTACGCCGTCCGCCACGGTGGCCGCGAGTTTCTCGCTCACTTCCCGGCCGATCAGCTCGGCTACTTTCGTCGGGTAGTTCATCAGCATGCCGATATTTGGCGAGAAGGAATAGGTGGTCACCTGCGTTTCGTCGATGGGGTCGATATAGGCGTACACCTTTTCCGGTGACATGGGCGTGTCGGCGTAAATGAACATGTTGTCACCGTCGCTATTGTAGAAGAAGCGCTTCGCGCGTTGCGGCGCGTCGGCGTTCAGCGGCTCCAGCGCGATGCGGCGGAAGAAGACCTCCGCGCCCTCGATCTGAATCTGGATCTGGCCCGAGCGCGGCTGCACATCATAGACTTTGTTAACGGCCACACCATTTAACACCAGGGTCAGGGTGGCTCCATCGGCGATGACCTCAAAACGGTTCCATTCGCCCGCGGGTTTCTCCACATCGCGGGCACGGCGAAATCCGTACTCGTCTTTCCAATCGGGATCGCGGCCCCACCAGTTGGTACGGCCCGCGTTGACCGACTGCATGCGTCCGTCCGGCTGAAAGAGCCAGCTTCCGGCCTGCTTTTCCTCGGCCACAGGCGCGGTGACTTGAAAGGCGTCCGTGCCGTCGCCCAGCACGAGGATGTCGCCCGTGCCGCCTTCGATCATCTGAGCGGCGATGGCGTATTTCCACAGGCCGTGGAAAGCACCGTCCTGGCCGGTGGCGTGAAGCTGAAAGCCGCAGTCCCGTGCCTTGCCCTCACGATCACCATAGGCACCCGCGCCCCATTTGAATTCCGCGACGAGGCGGTAGTTCGCGTAGGCCGCTTCGGTGCTCAGACAGCCCCGCTCGTCGCCCGCGATGTGGAGGAGGCCGTCGGTCACCTTCACGATGTCGCCCGGATTTTTGCCGACCGCGTGCCCCTTGAGCGCGGGATACCAGCCGGCGAGGTCGCGGCCGTTGAAGAGCTCGATGGGAGTCGTCGGGATGATGGGCTCCGCAGCCAGGACGAGGGGGGATAAGAGCAGTGCGAGACAATAGGGCAGCGTGCGAAGCATGGTGTTCCTTTCCGTGTGGTATGCCTGTGGAGGAAAGCATGCACAATGGCGCGGGAAAATGGCAAGACGAAGGCGGAATTGCTCCAGTGGGAGAATACATTAGCTGCAAGAGAACGCAAAGAAATGAAAAGGCGACGCCGTTGTTTCTTCCCGGATTCAAGCTCTAAATGCAACATGCTGTAATAGGCGTTGTTTTTTCAAGA
>JBIJDL010000208.1:0-10029 GCA_044344195.1 Candidatus Hydrogenedentales bacterium | reverse complement strand
AAGTGGCCGCCTTCCCTCGGAATCGGTGGCCGCCTTCCGTCGGAATGGGTGGCCGCTTTCCGTCGGAATGAGTGGCCGCTTTCCGTCGGATTACGCACTAGAAGATATTTTGCAGGTAGAGGATGGGAGGATTGCGAGAAGAGTCTCAGGCAATTTCCTTATAACGCTCCAGCGGGCCTGGCGTGGTGGGCGATACGGCGTGAAGCATTTGAAATATGCTGAACGCTTTCAAGCGGGAGAAAAGTTATGAAGATTAACAAACGCAGCCTGTTTGTACTATTGTCCCTCGTGTTTGTAGTTTCCGGGCCAATATTGTTGTCGCTGATTCATTCGAATCGTAGCCAAGTCGAGGTTTATCGAGGCGAAGTTGAACCTGTTCGAGAGGACCCGTATGCGGGGATAGAGCCGGAACTCTTGCAAGCCATGAAAGATGTGAATTCGGCCCGCGAGCCTGAGGACCGAACCATGGCAAATGAGAAATTTATAGCCCATGGAAAAGAGATTAATAGCAACCTGGATGCAGGTAAAGATGCCATCAAACAGGAAATACAAGGCCAATCTCTTAATGGACGATTGGGGCTTCTCGCTTATGGAATGGACGGATACACACTCCAGGAAAAAGTCGAGGTTGCCCTTACGTTGGAGGACTTACCTCAATTGCATGCGGCGCTGGATGAGCCCGAACGCGCCAACCAGTGGTGGGCAGCCGTAACGGCGATCGCTATTCTTGAGCCGGACAAGGAAAAAGCGTTTAAGTCTTTAGACGATATTTTCAAGCGCGAGGAAGACTGGGTTGCATTGCATAAACGCTATCCGGGTCGGGCCGATATGATAGCGCGGGAAAAATTTTGCGCCGTGAGCGGATTTGGATATATCAATTCCGATAAAGCCAATGACTTGTTGCTGCAGCTCATGAAGAAAGAAGAGGCACATGAACTGGTGTTAAAATCCGGCGATACACTGCTGGGGTTTTTGGATGAATATGAAGGCACGGAGTTGGTGCAGAGCAGCGCCGCCCAAGGGATCATGGTGACACGTAACGAGGAATTGATCCCCTACCTGATTGATGCGAATATACTAGCAGCGGCAGAATTCCAGAAAGACCATGGCGTCCATTCTGGTCGATTGGTCGCAGGATTAAACTCAATTCTGGGAATGCATTATTATTACAAGGATCATGGGTGGGAGGGTGGATACAGGCTTAGTGCCATAATGGACGTGCCCGTATACCCCGTACTCGCTAATGTACCGGTAAGAACCTATTATGACGAATATATCACTGATTATTATATTGTTTCGAAAGTGTACAAATTGCAGTATGAAAGAGGCCTTGTTACAACGGACACCAAGTATTATCTCGAAAAAAGCCATTCCGTCGACTGAGATTCCCATTCACTCGGATGAAATGTCGGTGGAAGACAACTCCAGACCATGGAACTTAACATGGAAGGTCATTACCGCAATGAAACAAGCGTCCCATCGCCCGCGTGGCACGGGGAGGTGTTGCGCGAACGCGATGCGGCACTGAAGTCTGACGAGACAGAGCTGGAAGACTGGGAATTGGCGAAGCAGCGGATACTGGGTGAAATTGGGTGAACGAAATCCAGGTCAAGGGCTGTTCGCTTACTGGTGCTGGACGAACTCTTCGACCGTTACACCCGCCTGTCGTAGAATTCCACCCAGCGTACCGATAGCCAACTCCTTGTGCAGGGGCACCACACATCCGGAAGGCCCATCGGGCGTCTCCCTCCGCAAGACGACATGGCTTCCCTGCTGGCGGAGGGACTCGAAGCCCAATCTCCTCAGCACCCGAATTGCCTCGTCACCCGAGATTCTCGGCAATCTAGGCATGCACCGCCGCTTCAAAGGTCGTCATTAACGCTTTGGAAAGGTTGGGCATGGGAAACTCGGAAAGGTATAACTCGGTTGCCTCCTTGAGGTTGACCACCGCTTCCTCAATGCTCGCGCCCTGACTGACGGTGCCCACCTCGGGGCACGCGGCAACGTAGAGGTCATCTTCCTTGTGAAGGACCGCTGTGAATGTTTGCATGTTCATCGGGATATCTCCAAAGGCCATTCGCTATTCTAATCTCGCCCTGTGGCGAAAGGTAAAACGAGACCCGCCCCATAAGTTTAGCACGATCCCAGGGCATCGCGGTCAGTCACCGCGCCAGCACTTCCCGCACCGCCGTGAGCACATGTTCAACTTCATGCGCCGTCATACAGATGGGCTCGTCGTAGAGGGGGCAGGTGTCCTGGAGGCAGGGGCTGCATTCGGGGTTGTGGCGCAGGACGATGTGTTGCGGGCCGTAGGGATACCAGCGGTGGGCGTGGTCGCGGGCGGAGAAGATGGCGACGACGGGCTTGCCGGTACTGGCGACGACGTGCATGGTGCCGGTATCGTTGGAGACGAAGCAGTCGCACATATTGGCGAGGGCGGCCAATTCGGGGATGGTGGTTTGACCGGCGAGGTTCGTACAACCGGGGCCGATACCTTCAATGATCGCGTCAATCAGGGGCTTCTCCCCTTCGCTGCCGGTGAAGACGAGACGTGCGTCCATTTCGGTCACGAGGGCCTTGCCGAGGGCGATGAAACGTTCGGGCATCCAGCGATTGGCGGGACGCTTCGCGCCACACTGCATGCCGATGAGGGGGCCCTTGCCGGGCGGGATCTTTTCGATCATGCGGGCGCCGTCGTCGGTATCAAAGCTGATCCAGCGTAGCGGTTCGATTTTCCTGGGGCGAAGGAAACGGATGAGTTCCATCAATCGCGGCACCTGGCCCTTGCCGAGCTCTTTCTGGTCGACTATCTCCGCGCCGATGATGCGCCGCACGCCGGAAGCCGCGAGGATGGCCATTTGCTTGGCGAGGCTCTTGGCCGTGGTGAGGTCGTCGGGCAGGAGAATGGCGCAATCGACTTTCGCGGCCGTTATTTGGCGGCGGAGTTTCTTTAGAAAAGCGGGGCTGGAGGCTTCGTCCTCGTAATAGACGATCATCTCGTTGAAGGTATCGTCTTTCGCCAGCACCTCCACCGCGCCGGGCGCGCCGCGCTTCGTGGGCGATGTGACGAGCATCATGCGGGCCTTGGGATAGCGGTCGCGGAGCGCTTTAAAGGCGGGCAGGGCCACCACGATATCGCCGAGGTTGCCCATGCGATAGACGAGGATGCTGCGCGGGTGTTGTTTGGGATTGGGGTGTACACCGCCGGGCAGGTGGGAGATGACCCACGTCAAGACGTCAAGAAAGCGATTCGCCCGTGATCGGGTCCTCACCTTCACTCCATCCTGCTGGTTCATTGCGCCGTGTGGTCGGCGATTGAACTCCGCCAGTAGTTGAGGAGGTCGCGAAGCAGGGCATCGAAGGCAATCTCGGGCCGCCATCCCGTTATATCGGTCAATTTCGCGGAGGAGCCGCACACCTCAGGCACGTCGGAGGGGCGCATTCGCGCGGAATTATGACGCACCTCGATGGCGGCGCTGCTCATGGCGAGTAACTGGTCCAGCGCGGACTGAATACGCTGGGCCTGCCCGGAGCACACATTGTAAGCTTCTCCCGCAGGCGCTCGGAGCGCGGCGGCCTCGTAGGCGCGGAGCACATCGTCCACGTGGAGAAAATCCCGCGCGGCTTCCAGATTGCCCGTCTCCAGCACGGACGCGCGCAATCCGGCTTCGATCTCGGCAACCTGCCGCGCGAAGCTGGAGAGGACGTAGCTGTCGGCTTGTCCGGGACCGGCGTGATTGAAGGGGCGCATGCGCACGATGTCCAGCGCGTGAATCCGAGAGAGGTAAGCGCAATAGTGATCGGCGGCCGCCTTGCTGATGGCGTAGGCATTCGCGGGGTTGATGGGGTGGGCCTCGGTCATGGGCAGCGCCTGCGGCGGGCCGTAGATCTCGGAACTTCCAATAAAAATGAGGCGCGGTGGCGCGGCCACATCGCGCAGGGCGGTGCACAGCCGGATCGTGCCGTTGAGATTCACGTCCATGGCACGGACGGGATCGCGCTCGGCATCGGGGACGAAGGCTATAGCGGCGAGGTGAAAGACGTGGGTCAAGGGGCCCGCATTGGCGACCAGCGCGCGCACCGCTTCTTCATCCTGAAAATCGCAGGGCAGCATGCCCTGCACGGCGGGGTGACCGCTGCGCACCACTTCCCAGCCCTGGGCTTCGAGATGGCGCGTGAGGCGCGTACCCACGAAGCCGCCCGCGCCGGTTACGAGTGCCCGCTTGTTCATACCGTGACGATGCGGTTGTCGATTTCCGCCTGGACCCGCGCGAGATCGGCATCCACCATGCGGTTGACCAACTCGGCGAAGCTGCATTCCGGCACCCAGCCCAGTTGTTTTCGCGCCTTTGTGCAGTCGCCGAGCAACACATGAACTTCTGCTGGTCTGTAAAACTTCGGGTCGACTTTGACATAGGCGTCGTAATTCAGTCCCGCGCGAGCGAAGGCCAGCTCGCAGAACTCCCGCACGCTGTGGGTTTCTTCCGTGGCGATGACATAGTCGTCAGGCGTGTCCTGCTGCAGCATCAGCCACATGGCGCGGACGTAGTCCCCGGCATAGCCCCAGTCGCGCTTGGCGTCGAGGTTGCCCAGGCGCAATTCCGATTGGAGGCCCAGCTTGATGCGGGCGACGCCATCGGTGATCTTGCGCGTGACGAATTCCAAGCCGCGCCGGGGCGACTCGTGGTTGAAGAGAATCCCGGAGCAGGCGTACATGTCGTAGCTCTCGCGGTAATTCACCGTAATCCAATGGCCGTAGACCTTGGCCACGCCATAGGGACTGCGGGGATAAAAGGGCGTCGACTCCGTCTGGGGTGTCTCACGCACATGGCCAAACATCTCGCTGGAGGAAGCCTGATAGAAGCGAATGTCCTTGTTCACGTAGCGCACGGCTTCGAGGATGCGCGTCACGCCCAGGGCCGTGATGTCGCCGGTGAGCAGGGGCTGGTTCCACGACACGGGCACGAAGGACTGGGCGGCCAGGTTGTACACCTCGCGCGGACGGATGCTGCCCACGGCCTCGATCAGCGAGACCTGGTCCGCGAGATCGGCCTGAATCAGCTTGACGCGATCCTTGATGTGGTTGATGCGCTCGAACTTCTCCGTGCTGGAGCGGCGCACGAGGCCATAAACTTCGTAGCCTTTTTCCAGCAGGAGCTCGGCGAGGTAGGAGCCGTCCTGGCCGGTGATGCCGGTGATAATGGCGCGGGGTGCGTTGTCGGGCATGTACGTAGTCCTGTTGATTCAAGAAACCGGGCCTGTTTTTGACCACGGATTACACGGATAGCACCGATGAAAATCGGGGGCCGGCATTTTCGACACTGAATGCCTTCTATCCGTGTTATCCGTGTCATCCGTGGTCAAGAAAACTCAAATTGTCAGCAATGGCGATCCGCTACCATCTCCCAATACCACGCCACAAACCTCTTGATACCTTCGTCCATGGTAAAGCGCGGGGCATAGCCCAGCTTTTCTCTCGCATGGTCCACATTGGCGTAGGTCTTTTCCACATCGCCCGCCTGCATGGGCTGTTCATCGATAATGGCTTCGCGACCCGTGTGGCGTTCGATGAGCGCGATCAATTCGCGCAGGCTCGTAGTGTGGCATTCGCCGAGGTTGAATATCTCGTAGTCGAAGGGCGTGTCGACGCAGCGCACGACGCCGTCGATGATATCGTCGATGTAGGTGTAGTCGCGATAGGTGGAGCCATCGCCAAACATGGGGATGGGGTCGCCCGCGAGGATCATCTTTGTAAATTTGTGGATCGCCATGTCGGGACGCTGGCGGGGTCCGTAGACCGTGAAGAAGCGCAGCATGGTCGTGCGCACGCCGTAGATGTGGTGGTAGACGTGGGCCTGAAGTTCGTTCATGCGCTTGGTGGCGGCGTAGGGGCTCACGGGCGTCATCACGGGGTCCGTCTCGCGGAAGGGCACCTCTTTGCTGCCACCGTAGACCGACGAACTCGATGCAAAGACCAGGTGCGAGGGCTTGAAATCGCGGCAGGCGTCGAGGATGTGCTGGCCGCCGATGACGTTCACACGGTGATAGAGATTGGGGTCCTGCAACGAAGGGCGGACGCCCGCCCGCGCTGCCAGGTGGACGACGACCTCGGGCTGGAAGGCCTCGAAGGCTCCGCGCAGCGCGACCTCGTCGCAGATATCGATCTCGCTGAGGCTGAATCTGTCCATGCCCTCGGCCTGGGAGAGATTGCGCCGCTTGATGGCGGGATCATAGTAGGTGTTGAAATTGTCCACACCGAGGACTTCGTCGCCCCGCGCGAGCAACGTGTCGACCAGATGGGAGCCGATGAAACCGGCGGCGCCCGTGACGAGAATGCGTTTCATGAAGATACGTGAATCCTGAATTGGCAGGCCCCGCCTTGCTGCAATCGGGCCTGAAAGGGTACGCCACAGTATAGAGAAGGGATTTGGAGCAACACAAGGGGTTGGGGCTTCGACCGGAAAGAATTTATACATCGCGAAGGCACGAAGAACACGAAGAGTGAAGAGATTGCGGGTTGCACGACATAGGTAGTCGCCCCGTCACCGCTGTCACAAATTCTTCCTGACCTATTGCACGCAAAGGCGCGAAGACGCAAAGTCTACTTAGAGGCGAGTTCAATTGGGAAATGCCTGATTGCATAGGGAATCACAGGCGCATGGTGCTTCCCTCTCTTTCTCCTTCGTGCTCTTCGTGGCCTTCGTGGTGAAACATTTGGTAACGGTCAACGGCTGCTTCGCGAACTCCGTGGTCAGCATCGTATTCCCTGTCTGTGAAACGTCACGAGGCAGAGAGACTTTCCGCCAATATCCCCAGCGCGACATCCATTTGCGCCCGCGTGATGGTGAGGGCGGGTGCGAGGGTCAGCACATTGCCCATGCTGACTTTGAAGCTTAAGCCGCGGCTCAGGGCGGCATAGAGGATTCTCTCCGCGTGCGCAGGGGCGGGCTTACCGGTCTCGGGCTCGACGATGGCGACGCCGATCAGCAACCCGAGGCCGCGCACATCCCCGATGGCCGGATTCGCCGCCTGGATCGACCGCAGGCGTTCCAGGGTATAGGCCCCCAGTTCCTTCACGTGGTCCAGGAGGCCGGTTTCATCGATGAACTCGATGGTGGCCAACGCGGCGGCGCAGGCGACGGGGTTTTTCTCGTGGGTGTAGTGGCCGAGTGCGCGATCGGGCATGGCGCAGTTCAGGTGTTCCCGGGCGATGAGCGCGGCCAGGGGGAAGACGCCGCCGCCGAGGCCTTTGCCGATCACGACCATGTCCGGGACGATGCCGTAGTGCTCGTGGGTGTAGAAGGTCCCGGTCCGCCCGAGGCAGGTGGGGATTTCGTCGAGAATCAGCAGGGCGCCGTGGCGGTCGCAGGCGGCGCGGACGCGCTTCCAGTAGTCCGGCGGGGGTATGTAGGGCGTGCTCCGCACGGTTTCGGCGATCACGGCCGCCACATCGCCCTCTTTTTCGAGCACGTACTCGATGTAGTCCGCGCACAGGAGGCTGCAGGACTTCCCGCATTTAAAGGGGCAGCTCGCGGGGTCGGGTGGCGGCACGTGCTCCGTTCCCGGCATCAAGGGACCGATTCCCTTGCGGAATATGGCCTCGCCGCCTATGGAGATGGCATCGAGCGAAGCGCCGTGGAAGGCGTCCCACATGGAGATAGTCTTATGGCGGCCGGTGGCGGCGCGTGCGAGTTTGAGGGCCATGCCGATGGCGGAAGTACCGCCAGGCGCGAAAAGAACGCGGCCGAGATCGCCGGGTGCTTTTTCCACGAGCTTTCTCGCAAGATCGATGGCCGGTCGGTTGGTGTAGCGTCTGGGGCAGAAGGCCAGCTCGGCCAGTTGCCGTTGGATGGCTTCAATGACCTTCGGGTTTGCATGGCCCACCTGGTGCAGGGAGTTGCCGTGGAAATCGAGAATGGCCCGTCCCTGGGTATCCACGATATGAGGGCCTTCACAGCTTTCCAGCGCGTTCAGGCATGGCGTGGAGAGGGATTGGTGCAAGAACACGGCGGCGTCTTCGTCCAGCAGGGCGCGGGTATCCCGGTCCAGGTGTTCGGCCTGCCAGCGACGCCGTGCGTCGGAAAGGTTGAGGTCGCCCTCGGATCGGAAGTCGCTATGGTCATCGTCTTTTTGCAAGGTCAGGGTATCCATCGGGCAGACATGATATCTGCTATCAGGCTAGGGCATCGTACCTGTACAATGTCAAATGGCGTCAGGCGCGCGCTATGCGTGCTGGAATAGACCGCGTCCCGCAATGCCGAACTCAGAACTTACGGGGATTTGCTCATGCTTTCTTCACATTGGTGGACCGCCCTGCTGGCGGTTGCCGTGGCCCTTCCTATTGTTGGAACCATACCGGCGCACGGGGAGGAGGAGTCCCGTGCACCGGAGGTCACGGTACTCAGCAAGACCGTGACCCTGCATTTTGAAATGACGGGTGCCGGAGAGAACATGACCATTTCCACCGCGACGTCGGTCTTCCAGATCGAGACGGAGCAGAGCAAGGAATCGCAGGACGGCGTTGAAGAGGCCGAGGAGTCGACAGAGAACAGCGGGGATACGGCCTCATCCGAGTTGGCCATCGAAAGCCGTTCGAGAATTGAAGGGACGGTCTCGATTGATGATGCGACGGGCATTGTATTGGTAACCTGCACAGGTTCCCTTCGGGAATCAAAGAGCAGCGAGGACGAATCCGGTGATAGCGAAAGCGAGTTGAAGGTTGAGGCGTCCATCGATTTTGAAGCGAGCACGCGAATCAAGCCAGGCGAGTCGCGGGAGCTCGTGAAGGCGGGTGCCTTCCAGGTCACCTTGCGCGTGGAGGTTTCGGAATGAGCCGCCGGGCGATTGACCTTCAATGATGGGCGAAATTCAGGATAGCACCTGGCTCGCCGATGCGAAGCCCGCTGCGGCGGCCGTCATGCTGGTACTCCTGTGGACGGTCGAGTCAATTGTGCCTATGTTTTCCGGGCGGACGGGTCGCGTGCGCCATGGAGCCGTCAACCTCATGCTTGGCGTGGCCAACGCGGTGATGGCGGCCCTGATCTTCGGTGCATCGATGCTCTTCGTGACGGAGTGGGCGCGCCAGCAACCCTTCGGACTCTTGCACTGGCTCGCCCTGCCCGCCTGGGTGGAGTGGGCGCTGGGGCTCGTGCTCTTTGACGGGTGGATGTATACCTGGCATCGGCTGAGCCACCGGGTGAAGTTCTTGTGGCGATTTCATGCCGTCCACCATTCCGATCGGGCGATGGACGTGACCTCGGCGGTTCGCTTTCACACGGGCGAGATCGCGATTTCTTCCCTGGCACGGCTGGCGGTCCTGCCGGTGATTGGTTTAACGATGCCCCAGCTCTTGCTCTACGAAGCCATTCTGCTGCCGGTGATTCTCTTCCACCACAGCAATATCCGAATCCCCTCGGGCCTGGACCGGGCACTGCGCTGTGTCATCACCACGCCCTGGATGCACTGGGTGCACCACTCGGCCTGGCAGCCGGAGACCGACTCCAATTTTTCCAGTGTGCTCTCGATCTGGGATCGGGTCTTTGGCACATTTCGCTTGCGGGACGACCCCGGCACGATCCAACTCGGGCTGGACGATGGTCAGGAGAAGGGCGAGTGGCAGTCGCTGCGTGCGATGATCGCATCGCCCTTCCGGAAGCAAGTCAGAGCCGGAAGGCCGGCCGACAAAGGCCCCGACCTCAGATAAGCGCGACAATCGCCGCGAGGACCGCCAGACCAAGCATATAAACGGCAAAACGGGACTGCTTTCCTCGCGAGCGCACCATGCTGGACGTGACGAGCAGTACCGAGGCCGCCAGTGCCGCCGTTCCGGTCGTCGTCGCGACCAATCCGCAGAATCGTTGGACAACGCGCTCCTGTCCAATGATCTGACCGGGTACGGGCGCGGTCTGGAGGAGCAGTAGCCCCACTGCCAGCAGGACCAATCCGGGGACGGCGACGATGAGTGAGGCATTGACACGGGATATGACCCGGCGTTCCTCACTACTGTCCATGACCCTGCGCCCAGCCGTT
>JBIJDL010000722.1:0-2755 GCA_044344195.1 Candidatus Hydrogenedentales bacterium | reverse complement strand
GTGGCCATCAACAAGCTGGACACGACCCTGGACGCCTCACCCGTGGTCGTCGGCGACACGCTCTACCTGCGCGGCAACAATCGCATGTATTGCATCGCTGCGAAGTAGTTTTACGCGAGCGTGGGGGTTCAGTCTTCCGCCTCGCCGGCCGAAGTGCGGCGCTGCGTCCGATTCGACTGTAGCTCGTAAGACTGACGGAGCAGGGGCTCCATCGACGAAAAGGTCGACGCGCTCGGGCTGAGTACGCACAGCCAGTACATTTTTCCGTAAATTGGGTGGGGCATGAGGATGTCGAATCCGGGATCCGATCCAACGCAACAATGGCGGCAGGGTCTCGGCTGTGCTACGGTATCGAAAAAGAATGCCTCTATCCCGATAGGAAGTAGCGGAGTAATCTTTCTCATGTCATGGTTCCGTGCTCGGCCCGTCATCTTAATGTTACTCTTCGCGTCGATCTTGCCCGCCTTGCCTTCGCGCGCAATCGACTTACTTGCGCTGGAGAACTCCACAATCGTCGTGCGCACGGGAACGCTCCTTCCCGGCGAGGCGAAGGCTGCCGTCGTGTTGCGGGAAGAGGTGGAGAAGCGCACGGGCCTCGCGTGGCCTGTGGACACCCGGCACCCAACCGCGGGGACGGCCATCGTGCTGGATGTGGCCGCCGAATCGGAGGGGCACCGCCTGGATGCCGAGGGCTACCACCTGCGCGTTCAGGACCGGGGCGTTCACATTACCGGCATCGACGGGCGCGGGCTGTTGTACGGTGTGGGCAAGTTTCTGCGAATCCTGGCGTGGGGGACAGGCCAGGCGGGCATTCCGGTGGATACCGATATTCTCACGGCACCGCGCCAGGCCATGCGCGGCCACCAGATCGCCTACCGGAGTCTCGCGAACTCCTACGATGCCTGGAGCCCGGATTTCTATGAGCAACACATCCGCGAGCTGGCCCTCTTTGGCGCGAACAGCATCGAGAATATCCCATCGAGCGGTGGCGGCCCCTTGATGAAGACCCCGCCAGCCGAGATGAACCGTCACCTGAGCCAGGTTTGTATCGATTATGGTCTGGACTACTGGGTCTACTCCCCGGTCACCTTCGACGCGAAGGACGAGGCCAAACGGGCGGCCTTCCTCGCGGATGAGGCGGCGCTCTATGCCGATACCCCGCGTATCGCCCACGTCTTTGTGCCCGGTGGCGATCCGGGCGAGAACCACCCCAGCCTGCTCTTTCCCCTTCTGGAGGAGATGGCCGAGCGCCTTCAGGTTCATCATCCGGATGCGCGCATTTGGGTGTCCATGCAGAACTTCGACGAAGAAAAAGTGAACTACGTCTTCGACTACCTCAATACCCACGCGCTCCCCTGGCTTGGCGGGCTGGTCGACGGCCCCGGCAGTCCCTACCTGCCCGATACCCGAAAGCGCCTTCCTGAGAAGTACCGCTTCCGCGATTATCCCGACATTACCCATTCCTGCCGGGCCCAGTACCCCGTTTCCTGGTGGGACCCCGCCCTGGCCCGCACCCTGGGCCGCGAAGGGCCCAATCCCCAGCCCCATTACCAGTCCCTTATCCAGAACTGGTCCGCGCCCTGGACCGACGGCTTCATTGCCTACTCCGACGGTGCCCACGACGACATCAACAAAGTCATCTGGAACGCCATCGCCTGGGCACCGGGCTCGGAGCCTCGGGACGTCCTGGTCGAGTACGCCCGCTTCTACTTCGGGCCTGGATTTGCCGAGCGCGGCGCGGATGCCATTCTCGCCCTCGAGCAGAACTGGGTCGGGCCCCTCGCGCGGAATGGCGCCGTGGAATCAACCTTGTCCGTGTGGGAAGACATGACGGCGGCGAAACCCGAGCTCGCGACGAACTGGCGGTGGCAACTCTGCCTCCTGCGCGCCAAGTATGACGCCTTCATCCGGCGGCGGGTGCTGCACGAACGCGGCCTGGAAGGGGAGGCCAACGCGGTGCTGGCCCGATCCGAGTCATTGGTGGCGGACGCGGCCATGAACGAGGCCCTTGCAATACTGGGCCGGGCCGACACCCAGCCTGTCGCCGCCGCGTTGCGCGGCGAAATTGCAGCGCTTTGCGACGACCTTTTCGGTTCGCTGGGCCTGCAGACGAGCGTGGAAAAATACCAGGCCGCCGGCCTGGAGCGCGGGGCTATCCTGGATTATCTGGACCAGCCCATGAACAACCGTCACTGGCTGGAGGACAATTTCTCGCGCATTCGAGGTCTGTTCTCGGAAGCCGAGAAACTTGCGGCCCTGAAGGGGATCTGCACTTGGGAATCGCCGGGCCCCGGCAGCTTCTACGACGACCTCGGAACCCTCGACCGCTCTACCCACCTCGTGCGCGGCGAAGCCCTCGAAACCGACCCGCTCATGCGCCGCAATCCCAACCCCGGCTTCTGGAAGTGGGAGGAGGGTTTCAATCGACTCCGCCTGTCCTCTCTGGTAAGCATGGATCACCCCATCGCCGTCGTCTACGAAGAGATCGATCCAGCGGCGGACTATGAAATTCGCGTGACGGGTTATCGCATTGACACCATTGTGGTCAATGGTATCACTGTGAAACCGGATGCTCTGAATGAGGCCCACGGCGCCATCGTGTCCTATCCCGTGCCGAAAGACGCCATCGCAACGGGGCGTCTCGAGGTTACCTGGGGCGACCCCGAACTCACCGAAATCTGGCTGATCAAGAAACTGTTGCAATAGGTCGGCCGTCAGGGCGGTACCCGTCTGCGGTGCAATTTCTGCGCCGGGG
>JBIJDL010000066.1:0-18750 GCA_044344195.1 Candidatus Hydrogenedentales bacterium | reverse complement strand
AGGCTACCCCAGGCCACGGTACTTGCATTAGTATCATAGAGAACTATACATAAAACGGAGAAGCGTATCCCGGGAGAGGTGTGTCCACCCATAACCAAAACCGCACAATCAGGCCAACACAAACCGACGCACTCGCCTCCGGATTCTCTGATGAGGCCCGACGAACACAAAGGCAGCGTAATTATTCCAAAAATACCCAAAAATGGGGCAGGCTCTAATGTAGATTTGCAAGTCCGTGAACGGTTACGATTCTTTCAAGAAGCGACTCTTTCGGCAATGGCCCCGTGAAGCCGATTCATACTTTCTTCCGGCCTGAAGGGCCAGCGCAGCGTTCAGCCCCAGGCAACGCCTGGGGAAAAGAGGTCATCCGATTTATTCGCCCTGAAAGGGCAGCGCAGTTGGTGTTCGGCGCGACGCGCGCGCCATCGACGGCGTCCTGATTCGGGGTAAGTTGGCTGTGGGGGCCGTATACCTAAGACTTCGCAGGGGTGTTTGGGAAAGATTCCAAACCGCCTTCCCTGGCAACGTGCCGACGGGAAGCGGTGGCGCTGGCTTTGGTGGCCACTTTGGTCGACTTGAAATACGCGAATAGCGCCCCGATATCGTGGTTATGTTCGGTGGCAATGTCCTCTTTGACCTGCCGAAGTTCATTCAATACGTCGTCGTCCATGTCAGTCCGTTCCCATGAGTTCCCGAGGCGTACAAATCTCCGGGCACTTGAAACCCGATTCCAGGCAAACTCTGCGCATGATCGGCTTAAGTTGCGCATTGTCAATATGCTTGCAGTTCCATGTCAACAAGTAGTCCATTGCATTCACGGCCGCCGTCGCTATATGAAACGCATCATCCTCGGCCTTGGCGGGCAAAGCTCCCGCCTGCATCAAGCGTTCCGCCACCGTTGCGACGTCCAAGGTCATCTCCAATACTGGGAGCGCCCTTAAAACGGCGAGACGGCGGGAAGCCAGTTCCGGGTCGCCACGCTCCGCCTCGCGCAGTACGACGGGAGACGTATAGCGTCAAACTGGTCGCGCCGATTCCACCAGGCCACGGTCATTGATTGCAGAACCGCTACTTGCGGATCGTTCGCGGCGCGTGCCGTCAAGTACGAAACTACCGATGTTTCAACGTAAACGCTTTCCCGCATATCGAATCCTGAACACTCAATCAGTTCTTACTAATTCTACCACGATTCAAGATGGAAGGCATGTCAAACCGACTTCAGGAAATCTCCACTATGGGTATCACCAGCCCGCCCCTCACCCCATACGCAGCATTTCCAGCAGTTCTTCGGACGAGATCTTCCCGGCCATATCAGCCCCTTCCAGCAAACTGTTCGCCAGGTCGCGCTTGCGATGGTGGAGGGCCGTGATCTGATCCTCGATGGTGCTCCGAGCGACCAGCCGATACACCGTCACCGGTCGCTGTTGGCCAATCCGGTGCGCGCGGTCCGATGCCTGATCCTCCACGGCCGGATTCCACCAGGGGTCCATATGAATGACGTAGTCCGCAGCCGTCAGGTTCAGTCCAAGTCCGCCCGCTTTCAGGCTGATGAGAAACACCTCCCCATTGCCCCCCTGAAACGCATCCACGGCTTTCTTCCGCGCCGTAGCCGGCGTGCTGCCGTCGAGATACTGGTAGGCCACGCCTTTCCGGTCCAACAGATCGCGAAGAATCTCCAAATGCCCCACGAACTGGCTGAAGACCAGCGCCTTGTGCCCGTTCTCCATCAATTCGTCCAGCAGGGCCTCAAAAACTTCCAGCTTCGCGCTGGGGAGGCTGCTGTCCCCGTCCACGAGCCTCGCGTTGCAGCAGGCCCGGCGCAGGCGCATAATCTCGGCCAGGATTCGCACATGGTGCTTGCTGGCACCGCCCTGAAGCGAGCTGATCTCCTTGAGGGCGTTGCGGCGCAGCGCTTCATAGAAGGCGCGCTCTTCGTCTCCCAACTCCATATGGAGGACAATGTCGGTCCGCGCGGGCAGTTCGCTCAGCACCTCTTCTTTGCGGCGGCGCAGTATGAAGGGCTGGATGAGCTGCTTCAGGTGTCGCCCCGCGTCTTTGTTCTCGTATTTCTCGATAGGCAGCGCGAAGCGTCCGTTGAACTGCTGCTGGGAGCCCAGAAAGCCCGGATTGATAAAGTGGAACAAGTTCCAGAGCTCCCCCAGATGATTCTCGATGGGCGTGCCGGTGGCCGCGACCTTGAATCCGCTTTCCAATTCCATGGCGGCTTTGGATCGCTTCGTGGAAGCGTTCTTGATCGCCTGGGCTTCATCCAGCACGATGGTTTCCCACTGGATCGACTTCAGCAGCGCAGTTTCCGTCTGGAGCAATCCGTAGCTGCAGATTAGCAGGTCGTGGGCCCCCAGCATCTCCACGGTATCCGCGCGGTTGTTCAATCCCAGCCGGTGCACGCGCAGCGTGGGTGCGAAGCGCGAAGCTTCTTCCTCCCAGTTGGCGCACACCGAGGTGGGCGCGATGACCAACTGGGGTCCGCCGGGCGCACGCCGCAGCATCACCGCCAGCAACTGCACCGTCTTCCCCAGACCCATATCATCCGCCAGGCAGGCACCCACGCCCCACTCCGCCAGCCGCGCCAGCCACTGAAAGCCCGTGATCTGGTACTCGCGTAGAATCGCGCGAAGGGTCGACGGCACTTCAGGCTCCAGATCACGGGCCGCCTGCATGCGCGTGATCTGCTCTTTCCATGGCTTGTTGGCCTTGAGCGCCGCCGCCTGCTCGATAAATCCGTCCATCAACGGTGCGGCGAGCGCATGCATGCGCAGTGCACCGTCCGCGGATTCACCCACGCCCCGAAGCTCGTCCAGCTTGCGCTTGAAGGCCTGCGTCAGGGCAAGAAACTGCCCGTCTCCCAGCGGCACGAAGCGCGATCGTGTGCCCGCCGTAAGTTCCATCAGACGCTGCATGTCGAGCACGAGCTCATCGTTTACCTTGATGTCCCCGGAGAGTTCAAACCAGTTGTGTCCCGCATTTATTTTCGCGCGGAACTGGCCCACCCCGGCTGTTCCCTGGAGGGCGAATTTCTGGCCCTTCGGCCACTCGACCCGCGCGCCCGCCGCCGCAGTCTCCAGTTCGGCCAGGAATTCCAGGGCCTCTTCCGGCGTCTCCAGGCGCCATTCACAGGTCCCAAAATCCGCCGAGATCAGGGATTTGCACGAAGCGACCAGCGCATCCGCGCGGGCACTTTCCTGCTTCATGTCGCGCGCGGCCTGAAGCCTCGTACCATTAACATCGGCGATTACGACGTCGCCCCCCACCGCCGGGGCAAAGGCGGGGCCTCCTGGCAGGGGCCGAACACGCAACTGCACCAACAGGCCTTCGCCCGCCGGAAGCAGTTGCAGCACCGGCGTCACGTCCGCATCGACCCGCGGTATAGACTCATCCCCCACACCGAGATCGGAGTGGACCGTTAAGACCGAGGCCACGCTGCGGACGGCCTGAAGAACCCGATCCTTTGCACGGGCCGGAACCTCCAGCCCTTTCCCCAGCATTTCCGCGACGCGGGCCAGTTCCGGAGTAAACTCATACACAACGACGCGCAAATCCCCTTCACGCTCCACGTGGACAAGGGTGCCATCGGGCACAACCGGCGTCACCTTGAGTACGAAGCCCTTCTTCGTGGAACTCACCTCAAGGGATGGCGATGCGGTCGCCACCTCCACATTCGCCCCCGTATCGGAAAGAAACACATTCGGGTGCCCCGCCAGCGCCGGAAGGGCGCCATAACCAAGAAAGTAGGAGGTCCGGTGCCGATTCCAGTAGCCCCCATCCAATTCGGTCTTGATATGCGAGCAGACGAGCCGGTCATGGGCCGTGAGGTAGTCCAGGCTCTGGCTGTTCTCCCGCAGCCGCTGGAGAGACGCAACCCGCCCCTTGCTCCAGGTTCCCTTCGGCGATCGCTTCTGCTCCAGGGGCTCCACTGAACAATGGCCTCCCTGAAAATGAAGCATCCAGACCAGCCGTGTTGGATTCTCAACTTTCGCAGTTACGTCGCCCCGCGAAATGTTGGCCAGCGCCTTCAAGGTGCGCTCCCACGGCTCGGACGACCGAAAGTGCTCCACCAATGGGACGGTGTCAAGCTTGCCCACGCGTTTTACCTTGACCCCCATTCGCTGGAGGAGTTCCCCCAGCTCGTGCTCTATCCAGGAATACCCGTGACTTCCCGCGGCGCTGCATAGTTTGGCGATGGCCGTATGGTCTCTCTGCATGGACTCCCCGAGCCCGCTCCAGAAATCCACGAGCAGCGACATGAATTTCATCGCGGCACTCTGTTCGGCCGACCAGCGAGCGCTGTACCACATCGTGGACGGGGTGCCTGCAATTTGGCCATTCTGGATCCGGAGGAATTTCAGCAAGGCCCCACAGACTTCCTGGTACATTGCGTTCTTGTCCCGCGCGCCCCAGTCGGCCAGTTCGGCCGCGCGGGGCCAGTGCTCGTCCCCCCCGGCAATCAGCGCGATGATGAAATAGACCCAATCGTTCGTGCCGAAAGTGGGCTTGCGCTTGCGCGAGCCTTGCTTGATTTCCTGAAGCGCAGATTCGTAGCGAGAGATCGCCGACGCTATTTCGCCGGTCACAAGCTCGCACCGCGCGATCAGAAGGTCGCCCACGAGGCCCATTTCGCCGGCCAGTGCCTGTAGCTCACTCAAACGCCCCTGAAGGAAGAGGCTGTCGCCCACGACAAAGTCCAGGTCTACCCGTTCATCCTTCGGCAGGGACGGTGCAAGGACGCCGGCATACTTCAGCGCGGGCTCACTGCGCTCGCATGCGTTGCTCAGGTCCTGTATCAACCAGTTCAGCCAGAGCGCCTGCTTTTCCACCGGATAGCTTGAGAACCAGGACGCGTCGAAGGGGCTGTTGATGATTCTGGAGATTGGCATCAGGCTGGAGCGGCTGTGGACGGGACGCTCAAAGTACACGCTGAACAGGTTGTCCAGCCGCTTGAAATCGCGATCATAAAGCGCTATGCGAATCAGGCCGACGAGTTCCTCGTCCGAAACATAGCTGGAGGAGTAGCCCCACCGGGCGGACGGGGCCACCTCGTTGCGTACGCTTGGCAGGGCCGCGGCAAATCGGTCCGTCAGCACCATGCGGCGGGTCACCACCTCCGTGATATCCCGGGCGCTCTGCCAATTCTTGCCCTTCGCTTCGACCAGAGTGCGCGACTTCAAACTCTCCAGCGTCTGGAGAAGACCAGCCGCCGTTACTAGCTTCTCATTCTCCCCATTCACGAGGCGGGCTTTAAGGAGACTCAACAGGTCGGCGTGCGACACGGCCCGGTAACAGAGGCACAGCACCTCCATCACTTCAGTTTCAAAGACCGAGAGCTTGTCGAGCGCTCGCATGCGCTTTTCATCGGGTATGGAATTGGACACGGTGGACATTCGACTTTCGTTTGTTGTGGAAATCAGGGGCTCCCGACTAACCCCGATCGCGCTCTTTGATCGCGATCAGCGACTTCATCACACCAGAGAGATCCACAGCCTTGTTCACCCCGCCAAAGGCGTCGTGCACCTGCATGTAGAGGGCATACAACTCATCGTAAACAGCGCTGTTGGCTGCGATAGGTGAATACTGCACTTCCTTCACGCCCGTCATCTTCGCCTGGGCCTCGGCATAGGAGGCGTATCCCCCCTTTGCTTCGCCCGCGATCACGGCGGCGCTCAGCGCGGAGCCCAGCGCGCAGGTCTGGTCGGAAGCGGACACCTGCATCGTGCATCCGGTAATATCGGCATAGATCTGCATGAGCATCGCGTTCTTCTCAGCAATGCCGCCGCAGCAGATGATCCGATCCACTGGCACGCCATATTCCTTGTAGCGCTCGATGATAGCCCGCGCGCCAAAGGCCGTAGCCTCGATGAGCGCTCGATAAATATCGGCCTGGCTCGTGTAGAGCGTCTGGCCCAGGATCAGACCCGTCAGGCGCGGATCCACCAGCAGGCTCCGATTGCCGTTGTTCCAGTCCAGCGCAAGAAGGCCCGACTGTCCCGGTTTCTGCTTCGCCGCCTCCGCCGTCAGCGCCACGTGCAACGCGCCATCGCCCTGGCAAACCACTTCCACGAACCACTTGAAGATATCGCCCACCGCCGACTGGCCTGCCTCAAGGCCATAGTGTCCGGGGAGAATCGAGCCGTCCACAATCCCGCAGATGCCGGGAATGTCTCTCAGCTTATCGGTATTGGGTGCCACCGTGCAGTCGCAGGTCGACGTGCCCATGATTTTCACCAGCACCCCCGGCTGCACACCCGCGCCCACCGCGCCCAGATGGGCGTCAATAGCCCCCACCGCAATCGGGATACCCTCGGGCAGGCCCAGCTTCACGGCCCACGCCGCGCACAGCGCCCCGGCGGGCGTTGCGCCGTCGTACGCCTTGCCAAAAAGGCGATCGCGCAGGTCAGCCAGCTTGGGATCGAGCATGGAAAGGAATTCTTTGTCGGGCAGCCCCCCCCAATCATCGCAGTAGAGGCACTTGTGACCCGCCGCGCAAACGCCCCGCACCACCTTCGCCGGATCCGTGATCCCCGCCAGCACCGCTGGCACATAGTCGGCGCATTCCAGCCAGCTATGGGCCGCCGCGAATACCTTGGGGTCCACATTAAGGCAATGCCAAACCTTGGACCAGAACCATTCGGAGGAATAGGTCTCGCCGCACTTGGCCAGATAATTGGGCCGGTGCTTGAAGCCCAGCTCCGTGATCTTCATCGCCTCCTCAATCGAGGTGTGGTCCTTCCAAAGCCAGGCCTTCGCGTTCAGATTGTCTTTGAATTCCGGGCTGAAAGCCAGCGGCTGGCACTGCGCATCCACCGGAATCGGCGTCGAGCCGGTCGTGTCCACGCCAATACCGATCACCCGGTCGATACTGAATCCCTCATAACCCTTTGCGGCCGCGAGCGCGCCCGTCACCGTGGCCTCCAGACCCTGGACATAGTCCGCAGGATTCTGGCGCGCCAGATTGTGGTCATTGGGGTCCAGAAGAATACCCTGGTGCCCGGAGGGATAGTTGAATACCGACGAACCCGCCTCGCGGCCGTTCGCACAATCAATAACAACCGCACGTACCGAGTTGGTACCGTAATCCACACCGATGGTAAAGGCTTTCATGGCATTCCTCTCTTCCGTTTTCAACATTCCGCAGGGGGTCGTACTTTACCATATTGCTCTCGGTGCCTACGAGCCAAACGGCCCTTCAGACAGGGCAATCGCATTAAAATTGTGTGAGTAGCCGTGTCATGTATTCGTTGTTCCATCCTGCGCTTAGGCGTTTCGCTTTGATGCTTGCCTTCTTGGACTTGTCGTTTTTGAGCAGATTGAGTGTGAGTTTTCGTAGCAGGGCCATATTCTCTTGTGCGTTGCCGACCCTTATTCGGGATTCATCCTCTCGGAAGGCGATGTCGAGCACCCAGTGAAGCGAGTTCTCGACCGACCAGTGGCTTCGAATGGAGTGTCCGATTCTCTCGGCATTGGCTCCCTTTGCACTTGTGATGTAGTAGTGAGTTTCGCATGAAGTCTCCCCCCCGATGGTCCTGGTCCTCTTGCACATGGCCATGGCGGTGAGTTTTGGCCACTTATCGAGGGTCCCCAGCCCTCCTATGTCCTCGGTGACCCAGTACTCCCGCCGCTCGATGCGGTCGCGGTTCTTCTCCAGCGTCTCAAAGTAGGTGTGTTCCATGTGCTTGAAACCGTCCGCCTGCGCTTGGGCGAATTCCTCGGCGATGTCCTCCTCAAGGCGTTCCTGATTCCCTTTGACGTTCAGCAGGTAGTCGGCGCCAGCATCGAGGATATTCTGGGCGATCTTGCGCTGGCAGCCCATGGCATCGATGGTGACGAGGCATCCCTTGATGTCCAGCATGGCCAGTAGCTTCGGGATGGCGGTTATCTCGTTGGATTTCTGGTCTGTCGCCACTTGCCCCAAGGCCAGCCCGGCCTCCGAAGCCCACGCGCTGACCAGGTGCAGGGCTCCTTTTCCCGACGCGGAATCGTGGGAGCGGCGGGCCGTTTTCCCGTCAATGGCCACCACTCCTTCGAGCCTTCCCGCTATAGTTCTGACCCACTGAGCGAAGGCTTCCTGCAGTTCGTTGGGGTCCAGAAGGCAAAAAACGCGGCCGATGGTGTCATGGGAGGGAATCCCATTTTCCAGGCGCAGAAAGGTCCGAAGCCAATCGCATTTTTCCCGACCATACCTCTCCACCTCGGTCCACGCGTCTGCCCCTGAAATGACGGCGCAGATAGTCAGCGCGATGATGTCCAACAGCTCATGTTTTCTCTGTCGATTCATTCTGGGGTCCTTCACCGTCTCAAAGCAGGCCAAGAATGCACCTTTCTCTATCACGCTCACAACCCTTTCTCCTTGTTTGGCATGTGTCAGCGGGGCGATTGTGTATTATTGTCTAGTTATATATCAAACTAATTAAACTGCGCAAAACCATGCCTTGCTGTGCCTTATGAAGAAAAAAGGTTCAAGGAAGAATGGATGGAACGGAACGCGAGCCGGGGTCTGCAAGAATCGGGATCAGCAACCCAGAAAGAAAACGAAGTGAAGGGAGGATTTTAATGCGATTGCCCTGCCCATTACTCCAGACTCCAGACTCAATCGTCCACTTTCATGGTATAATGACCTAAAAGAATGTGACTGGACACACGCATCGCCCAGCCCGCCATTCGAGGTGTGTATTACGACACGACCACCGAAGGAGGGCCATGCCATGACCACCACGACCACCACCCCGCACCCCCTTGCCACGGATCTCGCCCTGCACAAGATTGTGGGCTACGCGCTGAAAAATCGCGCCTCCGACATCCACCTCAAGGTGGGACGCCCGCCCGCCGTGCGCATCGACAGCGTGCTCCGCTTCGTGCCCACGGACGATCTCACCGAGGAGCAGTTCCTGGGCTTTCTCCATGAGATCATGGACGAAGGCCGGGTCAAAGAATTCCTCAACACGGGGGATACCGACATGGCGATCAGTTTTCCGGGCCAGGGCCGCTTCCGTGTCAACGTCTACCGGCAGCGCGGCACCATGGCCATGATCCTGCGCCACGTGCGCACGGAGATTCCCGACTTCAAGCAGCTCAATCTTCCCGAGAAGGCCATGGAGAAGATCGCGAATCTGCCCCGCGGCCTGGTCCTCGTGACGGGTACGACGAGCAGCGGCAAGTCCACCACCCTCGCGGCCATCATAGGCCGGATAAACCAGATCCGGCATGGCCACATCGTGACGCTGGAGGATCCGATTGAGTACGTGCACCACGACAACCAGTGCAGCGTAAGCCAGCGCGAAGTGGGCATCGACACGAAGGATTTCGCCACGGGACTCCGGGCCATCATGCGCGAGGACCCGAACGTCATCCTCATCGGTGAAATGCGCGACGTGGACACCTTCTACACCTGCCTCGGCGCGGCGGAAACGGGCCACCTCGTCTTCAGCACGCTCCACACCACGAACGTGATGATGACCATCGACCGCATCCTCGATCTTTTCCCCGCCGTGCAGCACTCCCAGATCCGCTCCCAGCTCGCACTCCAGCTCAAGGCCGTGGTCTCCCAACGGCTGCTGCCCAACGCCAGCGGCACCGGGCGCGTGCCCGCCGTGGAGATCATGTTTGCGACGCCCGGCATCATCTCGCTTATCCGCGAAGACGAGGTCGGACGGATTCCTCAGGTGATCGCCGATGGCTCGGAAGAGGGGATGCAGACCTTCAACATGCACCTGATCCAGATGGTTAAGGCGGGCACCATCTCCATGGAAGATGCGGAGTTCGCATCCGACAACGCCGACGCGCTCAAGGCGAACCTCGCCGGTATCTTCGGCTCGCGGGATCGCGGCGGCATTACCAAGCACCGTCCGGCGCGCTTCGAACAAGCGCATCCGTATGGGTGACGCGCCCCCGGTGGTCTGGCGCGTCCATGGAACCCGCAGTGATGAGTCACTGCGGGTTCTTGTTTAACGCGCAACCCCGGGGCCGGAAGCTCCGGGGACACTGTCAACTGCTACTGCGCGGCCACTTGGGTCTGTTCTGTGGCTGCGGGGCCGTGGGCCATCTCCGTGAGATACGCCGCAAGCGCGGCAATCTCCTCCGGTGTACCCACCAGCGGCGGCATGTAGGCGTGGTACGGCGAGTCGGCCTCGGGACCGTGGAGCATGGCCAGGATATTGTCGATGGCCTGCCGGTCGCGCGTGGCCAGAAACTTCTTCATGCTTCGATAGCCCGACTCCGTGTGACAGGCAAGGCATTGCCCCTGGAACATGAGCCTGCCCCGCTCCAGTTGATCGCCGGCCGGCGCGGCGTCCGCGACGGGCTGTACACCGGGCGCGGCGCTCCAGCGGGCGCGCTCTTCCGGAGTGACCCAGATCGACTTCGCCAGATACCCTTCGGCGTTCATCTGCGCCACTTCTGAGCGGCGGATGCCGTTGGAGTACATGTGGTCCACAACGACATAAGGCTTGCGGATCATTTCGCGGGCATGCTCGGTCGAAGCCGTCGCCGCCAGCGCGAGGAACAGCACCGCGAGGGCGTGGCCGAAGGTGAAGTCCCTGGGATTACGCCAGGCGAGGAAATACACCACCACGGCGATCGTCGCGGAGGTCATCACGGTAACCAGGGCCGCGCGGGTGACCTGCGTGAAGGCGCCGGAACCGATGGTGTCGATGCCGATGCGGAGGAGGTCCATACGGCCGTCGGGCAGCATGAAGAGGAGCCAGATAAAACACAGGGGCAGGAGGAGGAAGGACGGGATGAGCCACTTCACGGACCAGCGGATGATCTCTGTTTTGAGCCGGGGCTCCTTGTCGCCATCAATGCGGCTCGCCGTGATCAGGGCCCACACGCCCGCCAGCGAAATGCAGATCAGCGTGCGGAGACAGAGACTCGGCCAGTAGGTCGGGTTGAAGAAGGCATGCCAGAAGCGCGAGGCTTCATTGCCTGTGCCCGCGGCTTCGAGCCACGCCGCGCCGGGCGTGAGCATGAAGGTGAGGATACCGTTGATCACCACCAGGCTCATCCACGCGGTAAAGGCATAGACCCAGCCAACCTTGAGGTGGGTCGCGTTGTCGATGCGGCCCCAGGTGTAGTAGTAGACCAGCGCCGCCGTGATCTCGACGATAAAGAAGGTCCACTCGATGGCCCAGCCAAACACAAAGTTGTGGATGAGCGTGCTCGTGCCTTCCGGATTGGCCAGGCCGATGGCAAACCAGATGCCCACGCCGCTCACGGCACCAAAGACGAGCGTGAGAACCAGGAAGAACTTCGCGTGACTCCGGACCGCGAGGAGCCAGTCCTCGCGCCCTTCGCGCAGGGCCTTGCGCTCGGCCATGGGCAGGTACAACCCGCCGCCCACGGCGAAGTGCGAAATCAGGATGTGGAAGATGGCAATGCCGCCGATCACCCAGCCGCTCCCGATGACGGGTACGTCCCATACAGGGTAATTCATAATGGATTCTCCTTTTGGGCGCGCGGCTCAGCCGTGCGTTCCCGCGCTCCAGACATCGGCATAGCCGAGGATGGTCAGAATGATCATGGCCAGCAACATCGCCAGGCCGAACCAGGTGGCGTTGCGCGCGCGCTTGCCGCGGGCGCATGTCACATCGTACAGCGGTATCAACATCCACGCCACGCCCGCCAGGCCGAAGAGGCCGATGCCCAGGTATTCGCCCAGCGCGCCGGGAAACCACTGTCCCAGCACTTTGAGCAACTGGAATTGGCTCATGAAATACCACTCGGGGTGGATGCCCAGGGGCGCGGGGGCCAGGGGGTCGGCCGGCGGCCCGAGGGACCAGGGAAACATGCTCGCCAGAATGGCCACGATGTTGAGCGCGATGAGCCAGAGCGCGAAATCCTTCATGAGGAAGTTAGGGAAGAAGGGCACGCTCTTCCGCGATTCCGCGGGCAGGGCCTCAATGGAAGGCGGCGATGCGTTGCCGTGCTTCTGGACCAGCCAGAGATGGAAGGCGAGCATCACGATAAAGGCCAGCGGCAGGACAACCGCGTGCATGGCGAAGAAGCGCTGGATCGTGATGCTGGTGACCTCCGGGCCACCCTGCACGATATTCACGATGAGCGGGCCGAAACCCGGAATCGCCTGGGGAATTTCCAGACCCACTTTCGTCGCGAAATAGGCCAGGTCATCCATGGGCAGCAGGTAGCCGCTGAACCCGAAGACCAGCGTGAGCCCGAACAGGACCATACCGCTCCACCATCCGAATTCGCGCGGCTTGCGGTAGGCCTTCATGAAGAAGACCGAGAACATGTGCACGACCACGGCCACCACCATGAGGTTGGCGGACCAGGAGTGGGCCGAGCGCACGAGCCAGCCGAAATCGATTTCGTAGGTGAGCTGGCGTACGGAGTCGTAGGCCTCGGGACCGGGCTTGTAATACACCAGGAGCAGAATACCGGTGAGCAACTGGACCAGGAAGAAAAAGAGCGAAAGGCCACCCCAGTAGTACCAGAAGGAGTGCTTGTGTTCGGGCACCCGCTTCTTCTTGGCAAAAGCGATGAGCTCATCGAGATCGAGGCGTTCGTTGACCCAGCCATAGAGGCCAGTACTGCTCGCGGGCTTAGGCCCGGCGGATGATGACGGTTTCATCGTTCACCTCCACGGTGTAGGGCTTCAGGGGTTTCGGCGGCGGCCCGGCCACGTTGGCGCCGGTGCGCATGTCGTATTGCCCGCCGTGGCACGCGCAGAAGATGCGGCCTTCCTCCGGCTGAAATTGGACGGTGCACGCCAAGTGCGTGCAGATCGCATCGAAGCACACCATGGTGCCATCCGTATGATGAATCAGAAGCGCGGGCTTGGTTCCGAAGCGAAACATGAGCGCGGAACCCGGTGCCGGCAGATCGCCCTTGGCCAGGGCCACTTCCGATACCGCCGCCAGGGAGGCCGCTTCCCGCGCCGGCGTCGCAAGATAGCGATATACCGGGTAGCCGATGGCGGCCATGTAGCAGGCGCCCACGCCCCCGATGGCGACTTGGGTGAAGCCGCGCCGCCCCAGGGTGTCGTCGTGCTCGTGCTCGTGCCCGTGCCCGTGCTCGTGCCCGTGCTCGTGCTCGTGCCCGTGCTCGGAGGGGGGGCCCTCCGGTTTCCTGTGTTTCTTAGCCATAAGACGCCGATTCTCCTTTCGCCAGAAAGACCACGCGGGTCAGCCAGCCGATGGCCACGCCCGCCGCCACGAAGAGCAGCAGGAAGAGTCCAACGGTCAGCCAGTTCGTATTCACTTCGCGGCTCCACACGTCATAGCCCTTGAGAGTCAGCGTGATGTCGCGGATGCCATCGCGGAAGCCCGCCATCGCCAATATATTGACCAGACTGAGGGCGCCCGCTCCCGCGGCCAGAGGCCAGCGGGGTGTGGCGCTCGCCCGTGCGGCCAGCAGGCCGACGACGATGAGCAGGACGGCGGTCAAGGCCCAGATAGCCGTGAGCGTGAGGTAGTAGGGGGAGCCACTCAGGCCCGCCCGGACGGCGTCGGACTGCGCGCTGTACACCACGAAGCCCATGATGGCCTGCACGATGGTGAACAAAGCGAGAAAACGTCCGCCCTGACGCGTGAGGAAGCTACCCGTTTCTGGGCTGACTTTTGAATGGATACCCAGCAGCAGGAAACCGATCCCGCTGACGCCGAGAGAGCCTATCATCATATAGGCCCATCGCGGCAACGCCGCAGGTCCGGTCGCGAGGACGCTGCCGAGGGGGTTCTCGCGATACATGGCGGCCCAGGATTCGGGCGCAAGCATCAGCGTCATGTTTGCGCTGTAGATGTAGCCCACTTTGAGTACCGCGATAATGGCAAAGAGTCCCACCCACGCGAAGGCGCGGCTGGACTCGGCCCGCTTCGCGATCATGTAAAGCAGGTAGTAGGCGAACATCACCAGAAACACGACAGAAAGCCAGTACACGCCGATCAGCACGCTGGAGGTATAGAGCGCGCGACCGTAGAGCACCTGGGCGAAGAGCAGGGGCGGTATCCCCAGATTCACCACGAAGGCCATGACCACCGGCAGCCGGTAGCCCGTCACCCGGGACGCATCCACCATGGCGGCGTTGTTGCCGCGCTGCCCGAGGAAGGACCACAGGGTGGCAAAGAAAAGGCCCCCCACAAGCAGGTGCACCGCACCAAAGTGGAGGGCCAGCGTGACCGTGTGCAGCAACTTGAACAGCCACACCGGCGCCGGCAGGGGAATGGGGTCTAAGGCGGGTAACAGATCCATGGGTTATTCCTTCAACGTTGCGGGGCGCACGACCGGAGGGTCGCCACCCCAGAACATAATATCGAAAGATTGGGACATAACGATCTTACGGGCAAAAAAAGGGGGAGGCACTGAAAGGAGGACAAGGGATTCAAGCGGGAGAAGAAAAAAGCATGGGATGCGGCGCGCCCAGCGGGGTCGGCGTCGCGGCGGGAGAGATCTTTGGAGACCGCGTACAACATGCTTCAAGTGTTTCCAAGCCGACAGGCGGCTCGTTTTGCTCCCCACCCCGGGCCAGCCATAATACGGAGACTATGACGGCGCTTGTTTGGAATCGCAGGTCTGGGGAGCTTATGGACCTGTCGCGACCGCCGGGTTTGGAGCGCCGGCGCGCTCTACCGGGGATTTTATATGGTGCTATTCCGATATGTCAACTTATGTTCCGACCAATTTTCAGGCACCCTCTACTTGTTCAGGCAGGCACAATTGTCCGCAGGCAGATTGCAGCGCTGGCAAATGGAAACGAAGCGTTCGACCGGCTTGAAGCCCTTGCGCTCGCGCAGAACAAAGCGTAGGAGCTGCTCTTCCGCGCCCTCGATGCACTGCTCCGCCCGATTCGACCATAGCTGATCGAGTTCGGCTTCGCTCAGCGTATCGTAGTAAGCCCGGCCACGCTTGGGCTCTTCGGATTTGGTTGCCTTCTTGGTCATGACGCTCTCCTCAACAATCTGACCCCCTCTTTCGGGGGGGGGACGACACCTGGCCTGGTGAATGTGTGAATGAAAAATGCGGCCGATCCTGCCTTCGCGCCCACCGCGCCTATCATTGTAATGCATACTTCAAGGAACCTGCACGCGAACGAAAGAGTTAGCGTGGCAACCCCAGATAAATGCGCGGCGGTGAACTGGGGAAGCTCTACTTCAGCGCTTCCCTTTGCGTTCTTTGAGGTTCAATCCTGGCAGCTATTTCCAAGTCCGCGTCCCGTCTTGGTCCACATGGAGCCGCACCACATCGCTGTATTCCCGCCGCTCGAAGCCGGTTACCTTACCCGCTTCGTCATTCACGGGAAAGTTATGCGCCGCGGTCAGTGTGATGTTCCATCCCGCGCCTTCCCGCACCAGATCAATCTCAACATGGCCATAGTGGCGACCGCCCCGGACGAGCTGGCGATCTTTCCAGAGTTCCGGATCGTCCTTGTGGGCAATCCACTGCTGCCAGGGATTCGCACAACGCGGATCGCGCACATCTTCCGGCCCGCCGATCCCATCGCCCGCCACGCCCGCATCGTAAAACAACACATCGCCCACGAGGGAACGTTCGAAGGTCTCATTGTGCCCGCAGAGCACGGCGGCAACCCCATATTCCTGGAAGGCGGGTGTGTAGGCCCGCATCGGCACGCCGGCCTGGCCGCTGCTGTTCTGCAGCGACACCGGCAGGATGTGTCCGCCGCTGGAATAGGGCACATGATGAAACTGCACGAAGATCACCTGACCCTTCGCACGTGCGTCCTTCAGTTGCTCCATGGTCCAATTCCACTGATCCGAACCGGGGTTCAAATCCGGCTGGTCATCGCCGGGATACGTCGCCATATCGATGTTGGTGTTCGTGTCGAAATCCGTGTCGTCCGGCAACCCGTTGGTCGAATCCAGCGTCAGGATCGTTACTGGGCCATAGTCGGTCCGGTAGTAGGCATTGTCATGCTTCGGGTTGTTGTTCGGCGCGCCGTCAATGTGGGCCAGCGTCTTCCTGCGGCTCGCGTGGATGGCCTCCGGCGCATACTCGCCGTTGCGCGCTCCGAAGGTCTCCCAGTTGCCCATCGCCAGCAGCAGGGGCGTGTGGGTCATGAGCTTTCCGAATCTTCCCGCTGTATGAAAGAAGAACTCATCCCAGGCGCGCTGGTAGCCGCCCCCCTGAACGATGTCCCCCGCGAGCATCACCAGATCGGGCTGGCGCGCTTCGATCACCTTCAGGTTTTCGATGAAGCCCTCCGTCTCCGTCACCAGGTATTTCGTCACCTCCTCAGGCCGCCCCGTGCTTTCAGGATGCTGGAAGGCAGGCTCCCAATTACGATAGATGCCGCGTCCCTCGGGATCCGTCTCGGAATCGGCAAATGCGATGATACGCAGTCGCTCCGTCCCGTCGGGCGCGGGCGCCGTGCGGAAGGCCGATTCGAAACTGCTCGATCCCTGCCGCACCGAGTAGGTATATTTCGTGCCGGGCTGGAGCCCGTCCAGCAGGATCGAATGTTTGAAGTTCGCGTTGGCAAACATGTCCGGAAACTGGGGCCGCTCCGACTCCTCCAGGTCCGAATAGAGGACCTCGGGCATCGAGACGGGCGTGCTCGTGAGTTCCTGCACGCTCGCTGCGCCGCCTTCCGGCGCTACGCGCAGCGTCCCCGCTTCCTCGACGGTGGTGAACCAGTTGATGCGCATTCCGGTGACCGAGGGTTCCTGCAAATAGGGCAGGATGCGAAACGCCGCGAGACTCGGGTCTGCTTTGGGTGGTGCGAAGGCGCGCGCGCCCAGAGTAAACAAAACCGAGAGCAGCAGGATGGGCAGGCACAAGTGGCGGACAAGAGGGCGGGCGTTCAAGATGCTCATGGGAATTCCAAATGGGGTTCATGCACATGGGGCGGAATACAATGCCCCATTCTCCCCCTTTCCGGGGGGCGTGGGCAAGTTCGGGCGCGCGCTAATCTGCTACACTACGCGCGCCCGTCGATTCCGATGCGCATAGGGCACCATAGGGGCAGACGGCAGCCCCACAACCCACCACGGAAGTACCCATGAGTGATATCGCCGAAGAAGCGGTCTACGAAGAAATTGAACACGCCCAGGAGGCCACCATCGCTGCGGCTTCCGCCACCGCCATGAGCGTATTGGTGGCCCTGAGCCTGTCCCACATGCTCAACGACACGATTCAGGCCCTGATTCCCGCCATGTACCCAGTGTTCAAGGAAAGTTACCGGCTCACCTTCACCGAGATCGGGCTCATCACGCTCACCTTTCAGTTGTCCTCCTCCCTGCTTCAGCCGCTGGTGGGCCTCTATACCGACCGCAACCCCAAGCCCTACTCCCTCGCGACAGGCATGGGCATTACCCTGGTGGGACTCCTCTTCATGTCCCGCGCCGCTTCCTTCCACGCGATTCTCGTGGCGGCGGCCCTGATCGGCACCGGCTCCTCCATTTTCCACCCCGAAGCCTCGCGCCTGGCCCACATGGCCGCCGGAAAGCGGCACGGCTTCGCCCAGAGTCTCTTTCAGGTCGGCGGCAATTTCGGCAGTTCGCTGGGGCCCCTGCTGGCCGCGTGGATCATCGTGCCCCGGGGACAGCACGCCGTGGCGTGGTTCTCCATCGTCGCCTGCATCGGGATCGTCCTCCTTTCCGCCGTCGGACGCTGGTACGCCGCGCGCCTCCACGCGGGCAGGGCCAAGTCGGGCGCAAAATCGGCCCCGCGAAAGTTTCAGCTCAGCCGCAACCGCACCATACTGGCCCTGGGCGTGCTGGTGATCTTGATCATTTCGAAATACTTCTACCTCATCAGCCTGACCAACTACTACACCTTTTACCTGATCCAGAAGTTCGGCGTATCGGTCCAGGCCTCACAGGTGTACCTGTTCATCTTCCTCTTCGCCATCGCGGCGGGCACCATCGCCGGCGGACCGCTGGGTGACCATTTCGGACGCAAGGCCGTCATCTGGGTTTCCATTCTCGGTGTCGCGCCCTTCTCCCTTGCCCTCCCCCACGCGGGACTTACAGGCACGGTGGTCCTGAGCATATTCGCGGGACTGATCCTCGCCTCGGCCTTCTCGGCAATTCTCGTCTTCGCCCAGGAGCTCGTGCCCGGACGGGTGGGACTCATCGCCGGTCTTTTCTTCGGGTTCGCCTTCGGCGTCAGCGGAATCGCCTCCGCCGCCCTCGGCAAGCTCGCCGATCTGACCAGCATCGACTACGTCTTCCACCTCTGTGCCTGGCTACCGCTGCTGGGTCTACTGGCGGCCTTCCTGCCGGGAACAAAGAAGATAGTTGATAGTTAAGAAAACTGGACGCTGATAATGCGCGTCCATTGTCCATTGTCCATTGTCCATTATCCACTGTCCACTGTCCACTGTCAACTATCAACTATCAACTAATTTTCATCGTGGTTCGTCCTGTCGTGGTGTGATACACTGCGGGTGTTGCCCCGTTTGGGGTAGAACGCTCCTCCCGGGCCTGCCGGTCGCACTGCTACACAGACCGGGCTTTCCCCAGGGCCCGAATTCAATCCGCTCTCGGTGCAAGTGCATCGCCCGCGTACATGCGATATCCACGATCAGGGCACCACGCCCGCCGGCCATTTTCTTAATAGCCGTCAACCGCCGAGGTACAGTTCATTGGCCAAACAAAACTTTAATTACGAAAAGCGCCAGAAAGAAATGGCGAAGAAGAAGAAGAAAGAGGAAAAGAAGCAGAAGAAGCTCGACAAGGCCGCTACCGGTCCCGAATCCACGGAAGTGGACGACGCGGGCGTCGACACCGAAGTGGAATCCGATGACGATTCCAGCGACGACGATGA
>JBIJDL010000122.1:0-13816 GCA_044344195.1 Candidatus Hydrogenedentales bacterium | reverse complement strand
CATCTGAATAGATGTAAGCGCCCCATGCACGCCTGAGCAGGCCTGCATGGGGCGCTTCCGTTTTTGGGGGCCAACTTCCCCGACGCCGTCCCCTTCTTGACATATACCCCCCTGGGGTATATAATTCTTTCCGAAGCTGGAGGACAAGTTCTATGTTGAACGATGAAAACAAGAAACAACTCGGCGTTCGGCTCAAGCGGGCCGAGGGCCAGATCGCCGGTGTTCGGCGCATGGTCGAAGACGGTCACTATTGCGTGGATGTTCTGGTGCAACTCTCGGCGGCGCAAGCCGCGCTGGCTCAGATAGGCAAGCTTGTGCTGGCGCAGCACATGAACACCTGCGTCCGGGACGCCTTTGCCACGGGCAGCGAAAGTGATCGCGAACGAAAGATTGCCGAATTGATGGATATTTTCGCGCGCTACACGAAACCCGGCTCCCGCTGATAAGCGCGCCACTTCCAGAAAGCGAGGTACGCCATGAATACCCCACCGAAGTCGTGCTGCGGGAACCCGAAGCACGGCCCGCCGCATACCCCGGATGTTGCCCACGCGAAAGACCCCGTCTGCGGCATGGGTGTACTGATCGAACGTGCAAAGCACGTCTCCGAGCACGACGGCAACACCCACTACTTCTGCAGCGCGGGCTGCAAGGGAAAGTTTGACGGCGATCCGGATCGCTATCTCCAGCCCCGCCCCGCCACAACGACACAAAAGGGCGATACGCGAACCTTTACCTGCCCCATGCATCCAGAAGTGACGCAGACGGGCCCCGGCTCGTGCCCGAAGTGTGGCATGGCCCTGGAGCCCGACGACGCGGGCGAAGGCCCCGAAGACACGACCGAGTTGGACGACATGAAGCGCCGGCTGGTGTGGAGCGCCCTGCTCACATTGCCCCTTTTTATCATTGCCATGGGCGAAATGTTTGGGCCACTGCGGGATCTTCTCTCCCACCCCGCATGGCGATGGGTCCAGTTGGCCCTTGCCACGCCGGTGGTGCTCTGGGGCGGGTCGGTATTCTTTCAGCGCGGCTGGCAGTCGTTGGTAAACCGCCACATCAACATGTTTACCCTCATCGCCCTGGGCACCGGTGTCGCCTTTGCCTACAGCGCGGCAGCCCTCGTGGCCCCGGGCTCTTTCCCGCCGGGTTCCAGGGGCACCACGGCCAAACCGCCCTCTACTTCGAGACGTCGGCAGTGATCGTAACGCTGGTGTTGCTCGGGCAGGTGCTCGAACTCAAGGCGCGAAGCCGCACCGCCGGTGCCATCCGAGCCCTGCTCCAACTGGCCCCGAAGACGGCGCGTCGAATTCGACCCGATGGCACGGACGAAGACGTATCGATTGATGTCGTCCTGCCCGGCGACCGCCTCCGGGTCCGCCCCGGAGAGAGCGTACCCGCCGATGGCGTGGTGGTGGAGGGCGAAAGTACCGTGGACGAGTCCATGCTCACCGGCGAGCCCATACCCGTCTCCAAGGTGGCGGGCAGTCCGGTGACGGGTGCCACCCTGAACGCAACAGGCAGTTTCGTGATGCGCGTCGAGCAGGTGGGTGCCGAATCGCTCCTGGCGCGCATTGCCGCCATGGTGCGCGATGCCCAGCGGAGTCGCGCGCCGATCCAGAAAGTCGCGGACACGGTCTCCGGCTATTTTGTGCCCCTGGTGGCTGTCACGTCAGTGATAACCTTTGCGGTGTGGGCCCTGCTCGGTCCTGAACCCGCGCTGGCCCACGCGCTCGTGAATGCCATCGCCGTGCTCATCATCGCGTGCCCCTGCGCACTGGGTCTCGCTACCCCCATTTCCATCATGGTCGCCACGGGCCGGGGCGCACAGTCGGGCGTGCTCCTGCGGGATGCCGAGTCTCTGGAAGCCCTCGAAAAGGTCGACGTACTCGTCGTGGACAAGACCGGCACCCTGACCGAAGGGCGCCCCCGGGTCGCGGTGGTCGAGGCCGATCCGGGCTTCACTGAAGACGACGTGCTGCACTTTGCCGCGTCGCTCGAGCGCGGTAGCGAACACCCCCTGGCGGCGGCCATCGTGGCGGCGGCCCTGGAGCAACACTTGTCTCTGGAGGAAGCCGAGGGCTTCACCGCAACGGCGGGAAGAGGCATCGCGGGCCGGGTGCGGGGTCGCGCAGTTCTGCTGGGCAACACCGAAATGCTGATCGAAAACGGGGTGGACCCGACCCACCTGTCCGCGCGGGCGGAGGCGCTCCGCACAGGCGCCCATACGGTGGTGCTGCTTGCCGTGGACGGAAAGGCCGCTGGACTGCTGGGCATTGCGGACCCCATCAAAGAAAGCACGCCGGGGGCGCTGGCCACCCTGCGCGAAGAAGGCCTGCGTATCGTCATGTTAACCGGCGACAACAAAACGACGGCGGAAGCCGTGGCGACTGAGCTGGGTATCGACGAGGTGCACGCGGGCGTGATGCCCGAGGGCAAGCTACTGGTCATCCAGCAACTCCAGGCCGAGGGACGCCGCGTGGCCATGGCGGGCGACGGCATCAACGACGCCCCGGCGCTCGCCCAGGCCAACGTGGGCATTGCCATGGGCACCGGTACCGATGTCGCCATGGAAAGCGCTGGGATCACGCTGGTGAAGGGCGACTTGAACGGCATCGTTCGGGCGCGCCGCCTGAGCCGGGCCGCCATGGGCAATATCCGCCAGAACCTTTTCTTCGCCTTTGCCTACAATGCAGTGGGTGTTCCCGTGGCGGCGGGCCTGCTCTATCCGGTTTTCGGGATCCTGCTCAGCCCCATGCTGGCGGCGGCCGCCATGAGCCTGAGTTCCGTATCTGTCGTGGCCAATGCCCTGCGGCTTCGGAACACCAAGCTCTGACCGGTGTATCAGCCGCCGTAAAGTATCGGACAGCGCGAAGGCTCATCGATAAACTCGGCGAGCCCCTTGCGCTGGCCGTTTTTCGGCGTGGATTTCTCCGTGCGAAGATGGATCGCCAGGCTGCAACGGGGTGCCACACTCCGATTCGGTCCGCTCGCGTGCAAGGTCAGTCGATGATGAAAGCTCACCCCGCCCGGCGGCAGCGCACCCGACGCCTCCGTCCACACCTTGCCGTCGGGCACACGAATCCCATGGGACTGGGCTTCGAGATCCTGGCCGTAAAAATCCCCCTGACCCAGCAGGCCCCACATGTGTGATCCGGGCACGAAGTGCATACAACCGGCCTCTTCCGTCACGTCGCTCAGGGCCAGCCAGGCGGTAAATACCTCGCTCCCGTCCTCCCAGCAATCCCAGTACTGGAAATCCTGATGCCAGCCCACGTTCGTCTTGAAATCCCCCTCAGGCGACACGGGCGGCTTGATCAGGAGCTGTACCCACCACGCCTGAATCATCGAAGCCCCCGTGATCCCCGCGGCCACCTCGCCCAGACGGGAATTCGCCACCGCCGTCATGATCGCGCGATTGCACTGCTGCGCCATCTCGATCTTGCAGAGCGTGCGCGGGTCGTTACCCGGCTTCCAGGGCGAGTCCTCCGGGGGAATACCCGTCTCGTAGTGACCGTCGCGTACCTGCTCCATCCCGCGCAAGGTGGCGGCAATCTCCCCCGGTGAAAGCACGGGCGCGGTATGGCAATAGTAGCCTTGCTCCCGATAAAAGTCGGCGGCATCAAGTGTGGTGTTCATCGCGGGCTCTCCATCGCGGGTTGTAGTCGCCCTGATTCTACCGGTTGGGGCCGGGAAAGAAAAGGGCAGCGCCGCTTCCCTCCGGTCCGTTCCCTCCATTCAGCGCACGATCATCAAGTACTCCAGCGTGATCACCCGCTCTTCGCCGGGGGCCAGTGTGAGGTTCCAGGTCAGCCGCGTGCTCTGGTTTCGGCGACCGGGTCCCGCCGCGCCCACAACCGCTTCCGGTTCGCCGTCGGCGCGGCGCAAGGAACCGTCAAACTCCTCGTGGATTATCATGGACACCGCCTCCGCGCGCTGATTGCGCACCGTCAGTTTTCCCTGGACCGTGCTCTGGATCACCGGGTGACCGAGCTCCACGATTTCCCGGCGGGACAACTCCAGCTCTTCATAGTCGCCGCGCACGCTGAGCGCCTTGCTCACGTAGGCCAGCGCCGTGCCGCTGGGGCTCGTCCAGCGGATGGTTTTCGATCCGAGGAATTGCCCATCGGCTTCCACCATCGCCGGGCCGGTCGACAGCGGAAAGGTGAAGGGATTCTGGAAGCGCACCGCGTCCCACATTGCCTCCTGATCGGCCCCGACATCCGCGCTCATCTCCCGCCGCCGGTCCACCGTCCACTCCACCACCCGCTCATAGGGCGAAGTCGCCTCCCCGGTCGTCAGCACCAGCGCGCCGCCCCGCTTCACGGATTGCGCCCCAATGGCCTCATAGTGAATGTCCGCACCATCGTCCGGTGTAAAGGACGGCAGCGCGGGCGGGCCGGGCGCATACATCGGCGACAGGTTATTCGAGAGGATCTGTTGCGTGACCACCCCGCTGAACTCCGCCGGCCCCTGAGCGAGTTGAGCGAGAAAGGTACTCCATGTGGCATCGGTCGCAAAGGGCGATGCCACCTGCAGAAACTCCACATTGGGAAAGCCCGAGATCAGATCCAGCGCGACGCCCTCCAGATCCTCCAGTTCGTTGCGAACCGCCGCCGACTGGCCGATGCGCAGGGTGCGATCATCCATCAAGTCCAGGCGATAGGTCGGTGCCCAGGAGAGTCCGTGGGCGAGATAGCGCACCCGAATCACCGTGGGATTCGGCGCACCCTCCCCTACCTCCAGCACGAACACGGGCCGCTCCTCCTTCACAGGCCCTGCAGCTTCCAGAGCCCGCACATAGGCCACCATATCGGGAGTCAGAAAACTGCGGAGACCTTCCCGCTCGATTACATACATGGCTGGCGATACGTCCGTGGGAATGCCCGACCGGTAACCGAGAGACTCCCTGTGCGCGGGACCCGGCGCGGCAATCAGCACCCCGGTGAAGGGGGCAGCCCCCTCCATGCGCAACCCGATTTCCACTTCCCTGCCCACGAGCACCTGCCCCGGACCTGCAGTCGTGGCCGCTCCGGGATCCACCTCCACCATCTCCGTCCCGGATCGGGCCACGACCGGTACGTCGCTCTCGATCCAGAGCGTGCCATGAACTGGACTGTCGAGGGCCTTGAAAACATGGCTACCTGGTCCCGGTACGGTATACTCCCGCGTGATAACCGCCAGGCCGTTTTTGAAAAGCCCCGCGGCAACGGTCTTCTCCTGCGGCGCAGCGAGAACCGTGCTCGAAGTAAGCGCGGTGCAAATGAGGAATAGCACAAGTCGGATACGCATGGTGGTTTCTCCAATCGTTTGTTTCAACTGGTCATAGTAACGAAACCAGTATAGCGAGCGGCGACACGGATGGGCGTAACAAAGCGGCAACAATCCGAGGCCCGACCCCCACTTCGCGTCGTTTTCGCACCCCTCGACGCTTTTGTGGTACTATTCGGGATTAACGTTCGGGCCAATAGTGTTCCAAAATGGAATGCCGCCGCCCTCCCAGTCAGCCAGGTGAATCCACCCATGAATCATGCCCTGCAGCAGACCGTTGCCGCCGCGCTGGCCGAGGATATCGGCCAGGGCGACCTGACGTCCCGTGCCCTGGTGCCCGTTGCCGATCGCTGCACCGCGACGTTACTGGCGAAGCAGCCGGGTGTTCTCAGCGGCATGGCGGCCTACCGCTATGCCTTCGACTATTGCGGCGCGGATGTGGGCGATTGGTCCGCACTGGACGATGGAAGCCCATTTGCGTCGGGGGACGTAGTCGCGCGATTCACGGGAGCAACCCGTGCCGTGCTGACCGCGGAGCGCACCGCCCTGAACTTCGTGCAGCGCCTGTCAGGCGTGGCCACGGTCACGGCATGCTATGTTGCGGCCGTGGAAGGGCTGAACTGCCAAATCTGCGATACGCGCAAGACCACGCCCCTGCTCCGGCACTTGGAGAAGGAAGCGGTGGGCCATGGCGGCGGTGCGAACCACCGCTACAATCTTGCCGACGGAATCCTGATCAAGGAAAACCATATTGCGGCCGCGGGCGGCATCGCCACGGCAATTGCCCGCGCGCGTGCCGGGGCCCACCACCTCATGCGGGTGGAAATCGAGGTCACTAATCTGGCGGAGCTGGGCCAGGCCCTGGAAGCAGGGGCCGATGTGGTCATGCTGGATAACATGGACAACGCAACCATGGCGGAAGCCGTGCGGATCAATCAGTCAGACAACGGGGGTCGGATCCTGCTGGAGGCCAGCGGCAACGTAAATCTGGAGCGGGTGCGCGCCATGGCGGAGACGGGGGTGAACCTCATCTCGGTCGGAGCCCTGACCCACTCTGCGCCCGCGATTGATCTTTCGCTGCTCATCAAACCCATCTGAATTTAAACGCTGTACCCGACCGGTCAAAGTTTTAAATATACTCGCTCGATGTTCGTCTAAACGGATTAAAAGGCCATGTTGTTAGTCATAGATGTTGGAAATTCCAATACCGTTCTGGGCTTGTACCAGGGCGACACCTTGCAGGGCCACTGGCGCGTGAGCACGGGCAATTACCGCACGGGCGACGAACTGCGCATCCTCTTTACCATGCTGCTCCACAACGAGGGCGTCGATCCGAAGTCCATCGAAGGCTGCTGCATCTCCAGCGTCGTGCCCCAATTGAATATGGCCCTGACCGAGGTGAGCCAGACCGCCTTCGGCGTGGAACCCCTCATGGTCGGGCCGGGCGTGAAGACCGGACTCCAGTTGCAGTGTGATAACCCCAAGGAAGTGGGCGCGGACCGCATCGTGAACGCCGTGGGTGCCATTGAAGAGCACGAGGGCGCACTGATCATCATCGATTTCGGCACGGCAACCACCTTCGACGCCGTCACCGCTAGAGCGGAATGGCGCGGCGGTGCCATCGTGCCCGGCATCCAGTTGTCCGCCGAGGCCCTTTTTGAACATTGCGCCAAATTGCCGCGCGTCGAAATAACAAAACCGGAGTTCGCCATCGGACGTGACACGGTAACGAACATCCGCTCCGGACTGACCTATGGCTACGCCGATCTGGTGGACGGCATGGTCCGCCGTTTTGGCGAGGAAATGGGCGGCAAACCCAAGGTTATCGCCACGGGCGGCCTGGCCCACGTGATGGCGGAGGTGGGTAAATCAATCGACGTGGTGGATCCCTGCCTGACGCTGAAGGGCCTCAAGGCGGTGTACCATCGGAATCCGAGGCCGAGCCTGTGAAGTACTGGATTGTAGTTGTCTTCCCCGCGTTGACGCTGGCCGCCTGTGGCGGCGGTGCTCCCCCGGCCACGCCCACCCCCGAGACCGGCGCAGAGGTCGCGCCCGCCGAAGCGGCCCCGGACAATGCCATGGACATGACGAATATCGAAATGCACCTCTGGCCCTCGACCGAAGCGCCGGGTCAGGAGGAAAAGCCCCTGCTGTCGATCCGCGCCCAGCGGGTGACGGGCAACATGGACGGGAGCGGCGCGGAGTTGTCCTTCGAAGGGGCCCAGGCCGTCGTACCCCAGCAGAAGCCGGAAGATTCCCAGATTCACTTTGAGGCCGCAAGCGGTACCTTTCAGGAGAACCAGCGCGCGGTCCTGAAGGGAGGCGTGAAAGCCCAGATCGACGACATGGCCATTGCCCTGGAAGAAATCACCTGGGAAATCGCGCCCCAGGACGGGGAGGAAGGCGGCACGGGCATGGCCTTCAGCGACAAGCCCCTGACCATCACCAGTCCGACACAAAAACTCGAGGCGGCCCGCCTGCGCCTTTACCCTGACACGAATTCCATGGAATTGTATGAAGTATCGGGTGTTATCACCTTTACGGGAGAAAAACCATGAGGCGGATTTCCGCATGCTTACTCGGGGCGATGCTGATCGCGACGCCCGCCATCGCCCAGGGCGGTGCCGACGGTTACAACTCCATGTCCGTGAAGGCGGGCATGATGAAGGGCAATATCCAGACCGGGAAGCTCGACTCGCTCACGGGGGGCGTATTCATCGAATTGCTTTCCGATGATGCGGCCCAGCCCAGCCTGCCGATCCGCGCCAACACCATCACCTTCGAGTGGAAGGAAGGCTCCTCCATGCCCGCGAAGATCAAGATGGACGGCAACGTGGACATCAAGCACCCCCAGGGACAGATCAAGGCGCAGCACGCCGACTGGAACCTGGAATCGGGCGATCTCGTCTTCACCGGCAATCCCGTGATGGACTCCGACACGTTCAAGAATCTGGCCGCCGAGCGCATCATGATTAATATGGAAACGGGGGCCTTCTCCCTGGAACAGACCTCGGTGGATAAGATGCCGCTGAAGGGCACCGATGGCGGCGGCGCTTCGAGTGGTGGCGGTGGCGGCGGTGCACCCGTGCCCGGCGAACTCACAGAGGCGGATGTGACCGATTTTGAAGGCCTGATCAATGCGCTAAAAAGCCAGGCCAAAGAGAGCGGCGACAACCCCGGCAAGCAGGTCATGGCCCAGCTCAATCCCACAGTCCGGGGCATGCTGGAAAGCCAGGAGACCTCGGTGCTCGTGGGCGCCAAGGCCGACGTGATCAAGCAACTCAACGCGGTCATCCGGAAGCCAGGCATGTACAAGCGCGCCGCGTGGGAAGGCATCACCCTGAGCGAGGAAGTGACGGCCCTGATCGCGAAGAAGGACCAGACCCCGGAAGAGCAGGCCCGACAGAACCGCCTCTTGCTCAACGCGGCCTACCCCGCTATGATTAAGGGACTGTAAGTGCCCTTTGGATAGCGCTGTTTACGTATTCTTGGGAGTTATGGAGCGGGGGCTTTCCAGCCCCCGAAGCCGCGCAACGAAGTTGTGCGGCTACCCGAGAGATTGTTTCAAACGAATGCGTTGCATGAAATTGGGGGGCTGGAAAGCCCCCCCTCCATAGCTTCAAGTGCCTTTGTTGGTGAAAAGTGATTCGAGGAAAGTAGACACGTGGCCAAGACCGATTCAGCCCTGCTCCACACGGAAAACCTGGAAAAATCTTTCAAGAAGCGGAAGGTCGTCCGGGGCGTGTCCATTGCCGTGAATCCGGGCGAAATCGTGGGACTCCTCGGCCCCAACGGCGCGGGAAAAACCACGACCTTCACCATGACCGTGGGGCTGTTGCGTCCCGACTCGGGCAAGATCTTCTACAACGGCAAAGACATCACGAAGATGCCCATGTACCTCCGGGCCCGGGCCGGCATGGCCTATCTGCCCCAGGAGCCCTCGGTGTTTCGCCAGCTCACCGTGCGCGAGAATATCCTTGCCATCCTCGAGTATCAGTCCCTCGGCAAGGCGGAACGGGTCAAGCGGGCCGACCAGCTCCTGGACGAATTTAACATCGCCCATCTCGCCAACAGCCCCGCCTACACCCTCTCCGGCGGCGAACGACGCCGCACGGAGATCGCCCGGGCCCTCGTGACCAATCCGAAGGTCTTTCTCCTCGACGAACCCTTCGCGGGTATCGACCCCATCGCCGTGGCCGACCTGCAGGACATGATGGGGCAGTTAAAGCAGAAGGGCATCGGCGTGCTCATCACCGATCACAACGTGCGCGAGACCCTGGGCATTTCGGATCGGGCCTACATCATCATCGAAGGCGAAGTGCGGGTTTCGGGCACGCCCGACGAGATCGCAAACGATCCAACCGCGCGCAAGTACTACCTCGGCGAGCGTTTCAGCCTGAGCGGCGCGACGGCCGACTGATCAGACGCCGTATTGCCGCAGGTGGTGGGCCAGATGCACCCCATGCACCCGTGCCCACCGGCGCAGGGGAATATTGCCCAGGAGCGGACTGAAGCCCTTTCGATCCGGCGTGGCCTCCAGGGCATCCACAAAGCGTCCCAAGGCGGCAACGCACCGGGCCCGCTCTTCTTCCAGCGCGCCGTCACCATCGGGGCAGAAGCTCTCGGGTGCCTTGATCTTTCCCTCGGGCCACCGGGTAAACCAGACGAAGAATAAATACCACAAGACGAAGCGCGGCAGGGGCACGAAGACTTTTTCCGCTCGCTGCTCGCCCAGCGAAGCCTCGAAGACGTAGGTGAGGTGGCGCATGAGGGCAGCCGGGTCCAGCGTACCCCAACGTCGCTGCTCGGGCGTGCTGATTGCCTTCAGGCGGCGAATGAAGTCTTCTGCGGACGACCGATTCAGGTCGATAGTGGCCATGGTCTACTCCTGTGTGATCGATGGAACTGTAGCAGGGACCCCGGTGGCGCTTTCAAGTGCGGATTTTTTCCTTTCGCCCTCATCTTCCGAACGACGGAAAGCGCCAAAAATCTGCCGTTCCAAGGACTTACAGCAAATACCCTATGGGGGATTTTTCCTGTTCTTTCTTGCAAGCCGTGTACCGCGAGCGTCTCCAGGTAACAATTTTTGTCGCAGCCCGATATTCCCGCAAAACGCAGAAGGCACCTCAAGTCAATTACTTTCAACAAGTTAACACTGTCGTGGCACATTGGCACATGCCTTGCATAGATCTTTACGTGTGCGAAGAAAAATGCCCAGTAAAGGAGAGCCCGCCATGAAAAATAACCAGGGATTCACGCTGATCGAGTTGATGATAGTTGTCGAAATCATCGCCATTATCGCGGCCATTGCCGTACCCAACTACATTCGGACCCGTATTCAGGCCAACGAAGCCTCGGCCATCGCCAGTCTGCGCGTCATCCTCGACGCGGAAACCAGCTATAACACCCAGCACTATGAATATGCCGACGACATTACCGATCTGACCAGCGCATCCCCCCCCTTCCTCGAAGGCGGCGACTGGACCGGGCCGCGAAGCGGCTACCAGTATCGCGTGGAAGGCGACGGCACCAGCTTCGTGGCCTATGCCACGCCGGTGGAGTGGAACGTAACCGGTTGGAATGGGTTCCGGATTGATGTATCCGCCGCCATACGCTACGAGCAAGGCGCGGAGCCGGACGAGACCAGCGATACCATCTCCGGAAACTGATGCTCAGGTCTGCGCGATTAAAACGCGCATCTTCGCAGCGTCATCAGGGACAGCAGGAATCTTCCCGCCTGCTGTCCCTTTTCTATCATTTCCGCCCCCGCTGAAGTTTAGCCCACCCCGGGATTCGATTGCGTCTTGGGGACACCGTGGTCATCGAGATAAAGTTCGGTGAGCCGTCGGGTCAGATAGTCGTAGGCCTCGTCCACCGTTTCACAGAAGGTGAAAAGCTTCAGGTCGTCCGGGCAGACGTAGCCGAGCTCCACGAGCGCCTCGAAATTGAATACCCGTTCCCAGAACTCGCGGCCAAAGAGTACGATGGGCATGTCTTTCACGGTCTTGTGGGTCTGCACCAGCGTCAACACTTCGAAGAGTTCATCCATGGTGCCGAAGCCGCCGGGAAATACTATCAACGCCTTGGCCAGGTAGACGAACCAGAATTTGCGCACGAAAAAGTAATGAAATTCGAAGGCCAATTCGGGCGTCTGGTAGGGATTCCCCGCCTGTTCCATCGGCAGACTGATGTTGAGCGACACCGAGCGCCCACCGGCCTGCCGGGCGCCCCGATTTGCGGCTTCCATGATTCCTGGACCGCCCCCGGAACACACCACGAAGTGGTAACCCTGATTTTTCAACTGCATGGACCACTGGGTAAGCCGCTCGGACAGGGCCACCGCTTCGCCGTAGTATTTCGCGTTGGCCACGTCACGTCTCGCCATGGCGAGACGCCGGGTTTGCTCGGCGTCGAGTGTCTCCAGCCCCGCTACCTCGGCCTCGACCTTTTCCAGCCGTTCGGCGGCCACTTCGGGGGCCAGGGTTCGGGCGGAGCCAAAAAAAACGATGGTATCGCGAACGCGGTATTTTCTGAACCGACTTTTCGGTTCGGTAAACTCGCACAGAACGCGGATCTGTCTCGCGTCGGGTGAAGTGAGGAAGTCCAGATTCTTATAGGCTTTTTCTGGTTTTGACAAGGATGGGTACCTCTCTGGCCCGGGAGGGCGGCTCAATTGTCGCGCGCCGACATGGCTGTGAAAACTTGCATCGCACGGCGCGCATAGACCCTAATGTAGCGGGATTGCCCCCTTCGACACAATCCCGGATGGGAGAACTGCTTGCTGCTTGGTGTACAGGACCTGAATTGTCCATGAAGTACGAGAACCTCCAGGGCCAGCGTATCTCCAACCGGTACGCGGTAGGCCGGTTGCTCGGCTATGGCGGCATGGGTTCCGTGTATCTGGTCCACGACGAAGCCAAACATCGCCAGGTGGCCCTCAAGGTACTCCACGAAAAGCACCGGGACCACGATTGGATTGTGGCGCGCTTTGCCCGCGAGGTGGAGGTGCTCCGCACCCTGCACCATCCAAACGTCGTGGATCTCTATGACGCTGGGAAGGATGGACGGCGGCTCTACTACACCATGGAATACATCAAGGGCTGCAACCTCCGGGAGTGGATGTTCCGCCACAACCCCATGGATTTAGGTTCGGCCGTTCATGTGATCTGCCTCGCTTCCCGCGGGCTCTACTACGTACACCAGCGATACATCCACCGGGACATTGCCCCGGAGAACCTCATGCTCCGCAAGGATGGCGTGGTAAAAGTCATCGATTTCGGGCTGGCGCGCAAGAACCAGTGCAATGAGGGGCTCACGCTGATCGGCACCAACCTGGGGCGTAACGAGTACAACTCGCCCGAGCAGAAACGCAACGCGGCCGTGGCGGACTTCCGTGCGGACATCTATCCCCTGGGCGTCATGTTCTACGAAATGCTGACCGGCGAGCTACCTCCCGAGGGCGTCCCCCCGGAAGTGCTGGGAAAGAATCTGCCCCGGGGCTGTGATGAATTTCTCGCGCGCACCCTCGCGCCCGATCCGCTCGATCGCTATTCGAACGCCAAAATGGCCGGCGCGGCCCTGCTGGAGATCTACCAGCGCGCGCACCGCCGCGGCAAGGCCCAGCGCTTCGCCATGGACGAGGGCGAGGCGAAGCCTTCGCGCTGGGAATCAATTCGGGCGTATCTGCGGAACCTTATCCCATGGCGGAGAAGGTAGAGCCTGTATTCGTGCCACGTTTCGACTTGCTAACGTTGCAGCGCGTGGAAATGATAGGCGGCGCTTTCTCCCAGGGCCTGAAGATTGTAGCCGCCTTCCAGCAGCGATATGACCCGGCCCCCCGCCACGTTTTTCACCAGCCGCGTCATCTCGCCGTAGGTCTCGGACTCCAGCCGCTGGCCGGCCAGCGGATCGAGGCGGTGGGCGTCGAAGCCGCAGGAGATGATGAGGAACTGGGGATCGAAGCGTTCGAACTCCGGCAGGATCGTATCCTTGATCGCGCCGGTCCAGTCTTCCGGGCCTTTCCCATACGACATGGTGATGTTGAGATTCGTGTTGTTCTTCCCGCGCTCGGAGGGATGGCCCGTGCCGGGGTAAAGCGGAGCCTCGTGAATACTGACGTAGTAGATGGAATCGTCGTTGTAGGTGATGTCCTGGGTGCCGTTGCCATGGTGCACGTCCCAGTCGAGAATGGCCACGCGGTCGAGGCCGCCTTCCGTGCGGAGCCAGCGGGCGGCGATAGCGGCGTTGTTGAACAAGCAAAAGCCCATCACCCGGTTGCGCTCCGCGTGGTGGCCGGGTGGTCGCATCGCGCTGAAGGCATTGTCGCAGCGCCCCTCCAGCACGGCCCGGGCCGCTTCGATAGCACCGCCCGCCGAAAGCAGGGCCGCATCCCAGGAGCCAGGCCCCATCGCGGTGTCGGGATCGTTGAACTCCTCCCCCGTGGTGCAATAGCGCTGCACGATACCGATGTGAGCCTCCGCATGGCAGCGGGCGAGATCATCCAGACGCGCCGGCTTCTTTTCAAGGTGCAAATCAGGGGTGAGCCCGGCGG
>JBIJDL010000207.1:0-10043 GCA_044344195.1 Candidatus Hydrogenedentales bacterium | reverse complement strand
GAAGGCTGATCGCGAATCGCGATCCAGGGGGTGCGGACAAGTTTTACAAGGCTCTGGTCAACCGCTGTCGGAATCTGCCTATAGGGCAGGAGGCGGATCGGCTGCGCTGGTTTCCGCCGTGCCCTGAGGCGTGGGAGGATCCGAAATGGGCGGGGGCTTTGGCCTTTGAGTGACATTCTGGGAAAAGGATCAGAACCGCAAATTTGCTCAGATTCACGCAAATTTTCTGATGCGAGAGGAGGAGGCTTTTTGAACCGCGAATGGACGCGAATAATCCTGGTGCAGCTTATGGCCGCAACCAAATGTTTCACCACGAAGGCTACGAAGAATAAAGAGGGAAGAGGGAAGGAAGGCGTTTCGCGAATATGATTTCCCTGCAATCCAGGCAAAGCGAATTGAGCTTGCGCCCTTTGCGTGAAAAACTTCGGGAAGACGACATGTAAGGGGCGACAAAACGACCGCAGAAGTCATTCATCGGCGTGCTGGTGCGGGAGGTTTTTGGGAGACTGTCGGCGGTGTTCGATTCAGGGGCTTGGCGTGGTAGGCTATTCCTTTGCGCGGTGACACGGTGCCGTTTCACTTCAAAGGACTCTCTATGCGCTATCTGTTGCTGGTTTTGTGTTTCTTCGGTCTGCTTCCGGCTGCGGGGGCGGAAACGCGCCCCAATTTTCTTATCGTCCTCGCGGATGACATGGGGTATTCCGATGCGGGGTGTTATGGGGGCGAGGTCGCGACGCCGAATCTGGACTCGCTGGCAGAGGGCGGGCTTCGTTATGCCCAGTTCTACTCTACGGGACGCTGTTGGCCCTCGCGGGCGGCGTTGATGACGAGTTACTATGCCCAGCAGGTGCGGCGGGATGCATTCTCGGACGAGGACCTCGGGGGCAGACCTGCGTGGGCGCCGTTGCTGTCCACCGTGATGAAAGAGGCGGGATACCGTTGCTACCACACGGGAAAGTGGCACCTGGACGGGGAGCCACTGGTCAATGGCTTTGATCGCTCCTATTCACTCCAGGATCAGGACCGGGTATTTTCACCGAAGGTACACTTTCTGGACGGCGTGCCTTTGCCCCAGCCAGGGCCGGAGAGTGGCTATTATGCTACCCGGGTTATTGCTGATTACGCGGTGGATTTCCTGAAAGAACACGCTGCGAATCATCCGGACCAACCTTTTCTTCACTACCTCGCCTTTACCGCACCCCATTTTCCGCTCCACGCCCTGCCGGAAGATATAGCGCGCTATCGCGACCGCTTTCTCGCGGGATGGGATACGCTCAGGGAGGCGCGCTGGAAACGGCTGTGCGCTCTCGGCCTTATTGACTGCCCCCTGTCCGAGTTTGACCCTGCCATCATACCTCCTTATAACGTGCCTGCCGAAGAACTTGCCGCGCGGATTGGCGCGGAAGAAGTGGCCCATGCCGTGCCCTGGGACTCCCTCACCGATGCGCAGCGACGCTTCCAGGCCACCAAGATGGCCATCCATGCGGCCATGGTTGATCGCATGGACCGGGAACTGGGGCGGGTACTGGAACAACTGAAGGCGATGGGGGCTTATGAGAACACCGTTGTACTCTTCATGTCGGACAATGGTGCGAGCGCGGAGCAGCTTATTCGGGGCGAGGGTCATGAAAAGAATGCGGCACCGGGCTCCGCAGGCTCCTATCTGTGCCTGGGGCCCGGCTTTTCGAGTCTCGCCAACACGCCGTTTCGATTGCACAAGATCTGGACCAACGAGGGTGGCATTTCTTCGCCGCTGATCATCCACTGGCCGGCGGGTATCGCGGCGCGGGGTGAGGTGCGGCAACAGGTCGGTCACTTTATCGATGTATTTCCGACGATCCTTGAAATCGCCGGGGTGGCGAGGCCGGGGCTTTCCGGGGCACCCGAAGCGCCGGGGAGGAGTCTGGTAGCGAGTTTTTCGCAGGACAACAGCGTGGAGCGCCCCTATCTCTGGTGGCTGCATGAAGGGCGCGCGGCCCTTCGGGAGGGGGACTGGAAGGTGGTGAAGCGGGAGGACGAGACCGCGTGGGCACTGTATGATCTTGCGGTGGACCGCAGTGAGATGAAGAACCTGGCGGAAGAGCAACCCGAAGTGGCTGCGCGGCTTGCAGGGATGTGGGCTGAGGCTGCGGAACAGTTTCGGGGAAATGGCCGGCAATAGATCGAGTGCAACGTAAATGAAAACCGCCCGCGAGCTCGCTCGCGGGCGGTTTGCGTGTGAGGAGTTGTTATTGCAGCTTGGCCAGGAGATCGCTGGCGCGTTTTTGTACGGATTCAGCCGGGACTTTGGCTTTCACGTTTTCAACGGCTTTGCGGGCGATCGCTTTGGCTTCCGGGCTGTGTTTGCTTACGGCTTCGGAGACGGCGAGTATCGCTGCTGCGGCCTCTTTTTGGACTTCGGGGTCGTCCAGGTGCTTTGCCAGCGCATCAAGGGAGGGGCCGGAGTGCACGGTGCCCAGTGCGGACAGGACCACCCATTTTTCTTCCTTGGTTTTGGCCAGGCTCATGGCCGTGTCCAGCATGGCGTTGTCGGCGGCGACTCGGGCCAGGCGCGTGTAACCGCGCAGACCCGCATCGTGCAGGGCGGCATCTTCGGACTTGGCGAGGTCCAGCAACTGACCGACGGCGTCGGCCGTGGGCCAATCCGCGAGGACACCGAGGGCCGTTTTCTGCATCGCGGGATCGGTGTCTTTCAACAGGGCAACGACCGGTGGGAGTGCGGCGGCGCCACCCACTTTACCAAGGGACTCCACCAGCGATTTCTTCACCGGCGGTGCGGCGCTGTCGAGGTTCTCGAGGATGACGGGGAGGGCTTCGTCGCCCGAACGCCCGGCAATGGCACTGAAGGTGCGGGAAGCGAGCAACTGTTCGTCGGACTCTTTGGAGGTTTTCATGACGTCGAGGAGGGCGGGCATTTCGGCCACGGAACCCTGTTGCAGCAGCACTTCGAGGGCCGCCAGGCGAACCTCGCCGTCCGGGTCGCCCAGGAGGCTGGTGGCCTGCGGCACGGCTTCCGGCGCGATGCGCACCGAAAGGAGCTCCAGCAACTTTGCCCGAACGGGCGCTTCGGATGCCTGCAACGTCGTCACGATGGTGGGGTTGATGGCATCGCCCTGGAGGCGAATGAGGCTGTTGCGCGCGGCGGTGGCCAGAGTCTGGTCGGCCGAGAGCATGAGGGGGGCGAGGAGCGGTACATCCGCTTCGCTGCCGAGGGAACCAAGGGCGGTTGCCGCCGCCGCCTGGACCACGACATTGCTGTGCCCCAGGGCTGCAACTACACCGTCGCGCGCGGTGCAGTCACCACGCCGTGCGAGACCATCCAGCAGGTTGGCCTGCGCCTCTTCGGGCAGGGTGGGCAGTGCCGCGACATAGCGCGCGGTGGCCGCAGCGCCTTCGGTCTCGGCGACGACTTCACGAGCCAGATTCCGATAGAGGGGATCTTCGCCCAAGATGTTTTTCAACACCCGATCCGGGGCTTTCTCGGGCAATGCCAGGGCCAGGCCCATGAAGGCGGCTTCGCGGACGAAGGCAGGATTCCCCTGCTTGCGAAGGGGGCGGTAGATGGCTGCGGCATCGGTGCCTTTGCCGTCGTTCATGAACTGCTCCGCAGCGGCCAGCAGGCCTTCGGCGAGCCGGGCCTTCTGTGCGTCATCGGTGGCCGCCGTATAGGCTGCGGCGAGCGTGGCAACCGCATCCGCCGAGGCGATGCGCCCGAGGGCGCTTGCCGCTGCCGCGGCGGTTTCAACATGGGCGTCGGACAGGAGCGGTTTCAGCGCCGCAACGGCGTCCGCATCGCGGCGAACACCGAGGGTGGCGATGATGCCCGGAAGTGTTTCCTGTGTGGCCCCCTCGAGGGCCGCGCGCAGGGCGGCACCGGCTTCGGGAAAGGGCATGTCTTCCAAGGCGTAGCGCGCGAGGTGAGACTTCTTCACGTCGTGAAGAAAGGCGGCGATGGCGGGTATGGATTTCTCGGTGCCGTTCTGGCGCAGCGCGCGGAAGGCCTCGAGATGGGTGATGTAGTCCGCCTCGGCCTGAAGCGTGGCGATGCTCTGGTCTTCCGCGGGAATCGGGATCACCTGGGCCCCCGTGGAGACGGTTACCAGTGTGGCCGCCACGAGGCCGGCGGCCCACACGGCGGATCTATAGCGTAATGCGAAATGCATGATCGTCATCTTTCTGCTGCCGCTCCGGCCAATGCGGATACGGCGCTGGATTCTAGAGGTACCAGGGTTCGCGATAGGCACGAGAGACAAGACGGTTTGCTTCCGGATCGTCGAGGATGGTTTCCGTAATCGGATCCCACTTCATCGGACGTCCCAGGCGCTTGACCATATTGGCCACGTGGCAGGCGGAAATCGAACGGTGGGCCACTTCCGCCGTGGCGATACACTGCTGGCGCGAAACGACGCTGTCCAGGAAGGCGCGCACGTGGTTTTCCGGCGGGTAGCCGCCTTCAAAGCCACGGTTGCCCAACAGGGACTTCGGATAGGCGTCGATTTCGCCGGAGTCGCCCGTTTCCACCCAGCCTTCATCGCCTTCAAAGCGAACCGGGCAGGAACCAAAGCGAAGACCGTTGCGGAGGATCAGTTTGGTGCCGTTCTTGTACTTGCTTACCCAGCGATCGCCTTCCTGCCAGTATTCCACCGGGCCGGTATCGTCGGAATTGTTGGCCCACTGGCATAGGTCGACCGTGTGGCTGCCCCATTCGGTGATGGAGGCGCCGCTCCAGTCCACGTGATCGCTCCAGAAACCGCGCGTGGGGTATTCGTGGTTGTAGGGGCGCCAGAGTGACGGTCCGAGCCACATGTCCCAGTCAAACACGTCCTTCGGGGGCTCGGGCTCTTCCGGGAGTACGGTGGTCTTCAGGATCTTCATGCCGGGCGCTTCCTCGGCGTGGAGTTCGGTCAGATTGCCCAGTTTGCCGCTGCGGGCGAGATCCACCGCAAAGCGGAAGTTGCCGATGCTGCGGCGCTGCGTGCCGCACTGGAAGATCCGGCCCAGTCGGGGCATGGTGTCGGCGACGGCGCGGGATTCGGCGATGGTCACGCTGAGGGGCTTCTCGCAGTAGATGTCTTTGCCGGCGCGGGCGGCCATGAGGGAGATGCCGGAGTGCCAGTTGTCGCCCGTGGCGATGAGTACGGCGTCAATATCCGGGCGGGCCAGGAGGTCGCGAAAATCGATGTATTCCGCGCAGTCCTGATTGCCGTAAAACGTGTTTACCTGGGCCAGGCCCTGCTTGCGCTTCTCGCCATAGCAGTCGCATACCGCCACGACCTGCGTGTCAGGCTGTTCGAGGAAAGCCTGCATGACGCGGAGTCCGCGACCGCCGAGGCCGATGACGCCGATGCCCATGCGATTGGTCGCGGCGCCATGGGCATGGGGAGCCCGGAGCAGCAGGCTCGGTGCGATCGCCATGCCGCCGATTGTGGCGGCCGACGTTCGAAGGAATCCACGCCGTGAAGGGCGCAGGGTGGAAGAGGGGTGCTTCATTGGTCATCTCCATGCTTGGCATGTCCAATGGGCTCCGCATTGCGGGCATCCCCGAAACAGGCGATGTCCGGGGCTCTCTCCGGCGATGCGGAACCCGAAACCATCAGCAGGTAGTCGGTCCAGTGCGACCGCTATCCGTTTGGGTTTAGTCTAGCGATTGGGAGTTGTGGAGTCAATTTATTTGGCCTCGAAAGGACCTGGAGCAGTCTCCGGCCGCAACCAAGGAATTGAACCACGGAGACACGGAGGCGCGGAGAAGAAGAGGAGTTTTATAGGCACCAGTGCCCAGTCACAGCACGCTTACTGTCGAGAAGGCCCCTCCATTCTTCCTCTCCTATGTTGTTTTCTCCGTGCCTCCGTGAACTCCGTGGTCAGTATGCCGTTGTTTGACCGTGGGAAATTACGGATATAATCTAGGCTTCAATCTTGCTCCACAAGCTACCTTGTCGAAATAGCTTACGTATTCATTAAATAATGAACTTGCTGAAAAACAAGATGACGCCGGATAGTAGTGCAAAGATCACAAAGAAACAAATGCTTTCGGTGAAGGGGCGAAGTAGAGACAGGGTGGAAAATTTTTTCACAGACATGCACAGATTCGCACCGATAGGGGCATGAGGATGGGAGGTGGATGTCAACACCCCTCAAGTCTACCTCTCAAGTCACCCTTGCAGCGTTGGAGCACATATTGTACAATTGGTTGTACAAAATATTGTAACCCTCAAAGAAGGATACGAGATGGTCATCAGGGTAGACGAAGACATTCGCCCTCTGTCTGAGTTCAGGGCGGGCGTTGCCTCGTTTGTAAGTCAGATCCAGGAAACCGGACGGCCCATGGTGCTCACGCAGCATGGGCGTGGCGTGGCGGTGCTTATGGATGCCCACGGCTATTCGGAGATGCAGGAGCGACTGGCGTTGCTGGAAGATATTTTCAAGGCTGAAGCGGAGATCGCATCGGGGAAAGGCGTTCCCCACGACGCAGCGCGGGCCCGGGCCCTCAAGAAGCTCCGAAAGTGAGAGTGGTCTGGTCGCGCGTTGCCCTGCGCAACGTGGATGACTTCGCCGGGCATATTGCGCGTGACAAACCGGAAGCGGCAGTGAAGTGGCTGGAGGATCTTTTTGACCTTGTCGGAAAGCTGGGCGATTTCCCGGAGACTGGTCGCTGGGTCCCCGAAGTGGGTTCACCACACATTCGCGAAGTGATCTTCAAGTCCTACCGTGTCATCTACAGCGTGCGGAAGAAAGTCCACGTGCTTACCGTGCGACATGTCAGGCAGAAGCTACAGCCAGGCGAACTTGACGGTGCATAAACGTCTGACTACACCGATTTCCTCTCGCTAAAGATCCTCACACGGATGATGGGGCGACTTGCCGTCGACTTTGAGATACATGGGGATCGGCGGGAGGAAGACGGTGCAGATTTTGCGATGAAGTTCGCGGAACTCGGCGGCTTGGGTTTCGTTGAGGAGGGGCAGGATCTCCTTACCCATCGCGTAGAAAAGTTCGTGGACTTTGACGGCGTTTTCGGCTTCGGCCGTAGAGATGTCGGTGTGGTATTTCCGGAAAATACGATCGAATTCAGGGAGCTGGTCCGGCGTGAGGGCGAGGTCCTCCGCCATGCGGGGGATGGCGTAATCGGGCAACTTGTCCATGTGTTCGGCATGATGGCGCATTTCTCGGAAGGAGAAGTTGATGCCGTAGAGGAAGCCGGAGACTCCCCCCGCCCCAAAGATTAGGGCCAGCACGGTCAGCTTGAGGAGTAGCCGCAGGGCGGGACGGCGCGCGGGCATCTTGCAGCAACCGAACATTAAAAGCTCCAGGGGGTGTTCATGTAGGCGGCCCAGGGATCGCGCAGTACACTGAGCGCGGGCATGGACAGGGAAAACATCATGGCCATGATGGCCAGGGACAGACCGGCAAAGGCGAGGGCGGGGGCGTCAAAGATGGCGGGTGCTTCGGGCGCCATGCCGCGAAGCGTGGCGCGGACTCGGGCCTGGACATCCACCGGCGGCACAGGGGCACCCTGGGAGCGCCGGGCCAGTTCTTCAACGCGATTAAGTGTTTCCATGGGGTTTCGCCTCTAATAGTTTCTTCAGTTTCTTGCGTGCCCGGAAGGCCTGCACCCGCACCATGCTGCCGCTCCACCCGGAGAGTTTGGCGGCTTCATCGGTGGTACAGTTCTCCCAGTAGAGCAAGGTTAACACCAATCGGTCCCGTGGCGGCAACTGGGCGAGCGCATCGTAGAGTTCGCGATGGGCCGCCTCCGGGCTCTCTTCCGGAAGCTCCTGATCGCTCTGGCGCCAGGGTTCCAGGGCGATCTGTTCGTTTAAGACCTCTTTGTCCTTGTCTTTCGCTTTTTCCCGCCAGTGGCGGTAACCGGTTCGCACCGCAATCGTGCGTATCCATCCGCCCAGGGGGCCCGAACCTCGATATTTCGGCAGGCTCAGGTAGGTCTGGACGAAGGTGTCGTGAACCATTTCTTCCAATTTCAACGGATCCCGTGTGAAGCGCCACATGAGCTTGGCCACCATGGGCTGATGCTCTTCCACAATGGCCATGTAGGCACGCTCGTCGCCCGCCAGCGCGGCGGCGACCCGTGCCACTTCGGCGGCAAAGGGAGCATCGGTTATGGAATCAGTCAACAGCAGGGCACTTCATGGGTTCCGGGGGCCCCGCACGTCGGGCAACATCCGGTAACCGTTGGTTTCGCTCAGGTTGTGGCTTATTGATCTGAGAATGTTACATCCTGACGGGCCATGATAAAGGGTTTGGAAAAACAATACAAATAGTGCGCAAGGTGCGGCTCCGAGCTTGGGGAAATCGACGGGAACGTGGTACGCTTCGTTGTCCCCCGACACTGCTATCTTGTCCAGCGTATTTTGTTTCATCGTCGCGCTCTTATCCCCAATCCTGGCGTGGTGGAGGCCCCATGGCTCTGGCCGCGGGCATCAAATCCGTGCACAAATCGGGAGTTCCCATGTTGTTCCGTTCTTTGATTGTCCGCGTTCTGGCGCTTCTGGTTATCACGCCGGTTCTGGCTGCGCTTGCCCAGCCTAAAGTTGCAGCAAAGCCCTATAATCCGCCCATTGCTCCGGCTTCGGACGAAGGGGTGCGGGCCATGAAGAATTTTGCGGCCCCCGAGGGCTTTGTTTTTGAGTTGTTCGCCGCGGAGCCTCGACTTGCCAATCCGGTAGCCTTTTACGTTGACCATCAAGGCAACTTTTATGTGGCGGAGACCTACCGGCACCACAAGGGTGTGGGAGACATGCGGGGGCACCGCGAATGGCTGGTGGACGATCTGGCGTCGAGGACGGTTGAGGACCGCCTGGTTGTGATGAAGAAGAATCTTGGGTCCGATTTTGCGAACTGGGTGGGAGAGCATGATCGGATCAAAATGATTCGGGACACGGACGGTGACGGCGAAGCGGATGTGGACACGGTATTTGCGGATGGCTTCATGGATGCGCTTACGGGCATCGGTGCGGGTGTGCTGGCCGATCGCGGTTCCATTTACTACACGTGCATTCCCGAACTCTGGCGTCTGGTGGACGAGGATAACGACGGAAAGGCTGATGAGCGAAAGGTGCTCAGCTCCGGCTACGGGGTCCACATCAATTTTCTGGGTCACGACCTTCACGGGTTGCGCAAGGGGCCGGATGGTCGCCTCTATTTCACGATTGGCGACCGTGGGGTCAGTATCAAGAAGCCCGATGGCACGCGATTGGATGAGCCGGACACGGGGGCGGTGTTTCGCTGCAACCTGGACGGATCCGATCTGGAAATAGTCCACCGCGGCCTGCGCAATCCGCAGGAACTGGCTTTCGACAACTACGGCAATCTTTTCACCGGCGACAACAACTCGGATGCGGGTGATCAAGCGCGCTGGGTCTGGATTGTGGAGGGCGGCGACAGCGGTTGGCGCATTGGCTACCAGTGGGTGACTGAACCCAATACCCGGGGACCCTGGAACGCCGAGAAGATGTGGGAGCCCTGGCACGAAGGCCAGCCGGCGCATATCGTGCCGCCAATTCTGAATATCGGGGCCGGGCCATCCGGCGTAACGTTCTATCCAGGCACGGGCATGTCGTCGGCCTACAACGACACCTTTTTCCTGGCGGATTTCCGGGGTGACGCGGGGCGCAGTCTGATTCATGCCTTTCAGGTTCAGCCGAAGGGGGCGGGTTTCGAACTGGTGAATCGCCGCGATTTTGCCAATCACATGCTCGTGACCGATGTGGATTTTGGCATGGAACCCGGTATCTACTTTTCGGATTGGACCCAGGGGTGGGACCAGCCCATGAAGGGGCGCCTGTATCGCATCTATGAGCCCGCCCTCGAGGGTGACGCCCTCCACACGGAAGCGGTCCGCTTGCTCGGGGAGGGCATGGCCCAGCGCACGGATTTCGAACTTGAGACCCTTCTGGGGCACGCCGATCAGCGCGTTCGACTGGAGGCCCAGTATGCCCTGGCTGACCTGCATGCGGCGGCCCTGCCCATCTTCAGCCGGGCGGCCACCGGGGGAAAGAATCTCATGGCGCGGATTCACGGCGTCT
>JBIJDL010000206.1:0-10063 GCA_044344195.1 Candidatus Hydrogenedentales bacterium | reverse complement strand
CTGCGGGCGGCGACCAGCTCTCCGTGCAGCGCTTCATGGCGACTAAAGACGTGAAAGCCGCGCGCAAGGCCTACGCCATCCAGCTATGCGCCGCGACTTCAATCACCTGCGTGCTTTTCCTCGTGGGCTTCGCCATCATGGGCTATTTTCGCGACCATCCCGAGTTCCTCCCCGTGGGCTATGACCTCAAGGCCAACGCCGACGATCTCTACCCCCGCTTCATCTCCCACCACCTCCCCATAGGCATTTCAGGCCTCGTCATCTCCGCCATGTTCGCCGCCGCCATGTCCAGCGTCGATTCCGGCGTCAACTCGATCACCGCCGTCGTCATGACCGATCTCATGGATCGCTTCGGCGTCAAGCCGAAAACCGAGCGGGGTCATGTGATCGCCGCCAGTATCCTGGCCTTTGCCATTGGCGGCCTCGTCATGATCGGCAGCGCCTTCGTCGGTCAAATTGAGGGAAATATCACCGAGGTGTGCAGCAAGACCGCCAACCTGCTGACCACCCCCATCTTCGGCCTGTTCTTCTTCGCCCTCTTCGTCAAGCGCGCAAACGCCCCTGGCGTCTGGGTGGGCTGGGCCTTCGGCCTGGCGGCGGCCGTGCTGACCGCCTTCTCCGGAGAAATATTTGGTGTGGACCCCGTCACCGGGAACCAGCCGATCAGCTTCGAATGGATCCCCCTCATTTCCATTGTGATCAACATCGTCACGGGCTACATCGCCTGCATTATCTTCGGAAGCTTCACAAAACCAACCAGCCTCCCGGCGTGACCAACTTCCCAGAGAGTTTCTCCCACAGATTCACACCGATCTGCAGCAATCAACCGATATCCGCCTCGAAAGTAACCCCCGCACTCGTTCCCACGGTCCCCCGTGGGAATGTATACCGTTCCGCTCTGCGGAACAAACCGCGCAACAAGAGCCGGGAATTCTATCACCACAAACGGGTGGCCCTTCATCCTTCATCCTTCATTTGACCTTACCCCGCTCATCTGCGATCATGCTTTCCGTACTGGCAAACGTACTTTCGCCCCACGCAGGCAAGAATGGTAAAGCACGATGAAACACATCCCAATCACGCGATCAATCGCACTTTCATTTATGGCGGCGGGCATCTTCGCCCTCGCTGCCCCGTGCAGCGTCCGCGCCGCCGATATTCCCACGCTCCTTCAGAAAAACTGTGTGAAGTGCCACGGCCCCGAGCAGCAGAAATCCGGCCTCCGTCTCGATTCCCTCGCGGCCCTGTTCGTGAAGTCCGCCGTGGTTCCCGGCGACCCAGAGAGCAGCCGCCTCGTCCAGGCGATTCGCCACACTGACCCCGACCTCAAGATGCCGCCCGACGGCAAGTTGCCCGACGACGCCATCGCCACCCTCGAAGCGTGGGTCGCGGCAGGCACGCCCTGGCCCGGCACGACGGTGGAAGCCGCCCGCGCTGAAGCGCGCACCATCATCGCCGCCGAAATCGAAGCGGAGCCCAAGTACTGGGCCTTCCGCGCGCCGACGAAGCCCGCCGTCCCCGACGTGGCCGACGCGAAGTGGGCCGCGAACCCCATCGACGCTTTCGTCCACCAGAAACTCACGGCCCAGGGCCTCACGCCTTCCCCCGAGGGGGATCGTCACACCCTCATCCGCCGCCTTTACCTCGATGTCCTCGGGCTCCCCCCCACGCCCGAGGAAGTGGACGCCTTCGTCGCCAATCCCGATCCGAAGGCCTATGAAGCCCTCGTCGATCACGTCCTCGCGTCCCCCCACTACGGCGAGCGCTGGGCCCGACACTGGCTCGACGTCGTCCGCTTCGCCGAGACCTACGGCTTCGAAATGAACCAGCCCCGCCCCAACGCCTGGCGCTACCGCGACTATGTCATCGACGCCTTCAACCAGGACCTCCCCTACACCCAGTTCGTCCGCGAACAGATCGCGGGCGATGCCCTCGGCGCGGACACGGCCACGGGCTTTCTGGTGGCGGGTCCGAAGGACATGGTGACCAGCCCGGACATCGTGCTGACGAAGAACCAGCGCGACACCGAGCTCCACGACATGGTCACCACCACCGCCGGCGCCTTCCTCGGCCTGACCGCCGGCTGTGCGAAGTGTCACGATCACAAGTTCGACCCCATCTCCCAGCGCGACTATTTCCAGTTGCGCGCCATCTTCGCGGGCGTGAAGCACGGCGACCGCGAGATCATGTCCCCCGAGCGCGAGGCCCAACTCGCGAAAGCGAAGGAAGTGGCGGACCGCATCGCCCTGCTGGCGGGCCAGCTTTCCGCCTACACCCCCTTGGCCAACCTCGATCTCACCGCCATCGACGACGAAGGCCCCCTCGTGCCCGCCACCGGCCCCGCGCGCACTACCCTTTGGGTCCGCCCCATGGAGCGCGGCGTCCTGGGCAAGACCGAAACGGGGCCCGGCGAGAGCTACGCCCTTTGGACCGCCAACACGGGCCAGGTGATGATGTCGTGGCATCCCGCAATCTCCGGTGATCAGCGGATCCACCTCTCCTGGATCGTGGACAAAGATCGCTGCACCAAAGTGACCTACCTCCTCGACGCCGACGGCAACCCCGCCACCACGGAAGATCAGACTCCCCTCGCCTCCATCGACCAGACCCGGGCCGCATCCCAGCGGGAAACGGACACCGGCGAAAACATCTGGAGCGGGTTTTTCGACGCAGGCGTCCATACCCTGACCGAGCAAAGCGCCATCCTCCTCCGCGCCGACGACAACAAAGGTAAGGTCGCGGCGGATCTCGTCGCGCTGGGCGCCATCACACCGGCCGTGCGTCCCCAACTCCGCCCCGCGCTGAACTACGCGAAAAACGAGGACCGATTCGCGCCCATCGAGGCCAAGGCCCTCCGCTTCACCGTGGGCAAGGTCAACCAGCACGGCGCTTGCATCGACGAACTCGAAATCTACACCAGCGGCGACCGCCCGGAGAATGTCGCCCTCGCCAGCGCGGGCGCGATCCCCTCCGCTTCCAGCGAATACGGCAACGAACTCCACCGGACCAAACACATCAATGACGGCAAGTACGGCAACAGCTTCAGTTGGATTCCCAAAGAGGGCGACACCGGCTGGGCCCAGATCGACTTTCCCGCGCCGAAGCTGATCGACCGCGTCATCTGGGGCCGCGACCGCAGCGATCAATTCAAGGATCGCCTCGCCACGGAATACACCATCGAAGCCCAGACCGCCGATGGCGCATGGCACACCGTGGCCACGCACCGCGACCGCGCCCCCTTTGGCATCAAGACCCCCAACGTCGCCCAATATGCTACTGCGGGCTTCGACGATGCCGCGCGGGCGCGCCTGGCATCCCTCCTCGCATCGCAGAAGGAACTCGAAGCGGAATACAAAGTCGCGAGCGATGTCCCGAAGATATACGGCGGCAATTTCACCGACCCCGAGCCCACCCACTTCCTCTATCGCGGCGATCCCATGGCCGAGCGCGAGGCCGTCAATCCCGGCGGCCTCTCCCACGTCGGCGCGCCGCTCCAACTGACCGACGCAACGCCCGAGCGCGAACGCCGCATGCAACTCGCCGACTGGATCGCCAGCGCGGACAATCCCCTCACCGCCCGCGTCATGGTCAACCGCATCTGGCACTACCACTTCGGCCGCGGCATCGTGGAAACCCCGAGCGACTTCGGGGCCATGGGCGCGCGCCCGTCCAACCAGGAGCTCCTCGACTGGCTCGCCGCCACCTTCGTGGAAGAGGGCTGGAAGCCCAAGGCCCTCCACCGCCGCATCCTTCTCTCCCAGACCTACCGCCAGTCCAGTGCGCCCCGGCCCGACGCCCTCGCAAGCGACGCGGGCAGCGTCTACCTCTGGCGCTTCCCCCCGCGACGCCTCGAAGCCGAGCCCATCCGCGACGCCGTCCTCGCTACCAGTGGCGTCCTCGACCTCACCATGGGCGGCCCCGGCTACAACGCCTTCGAGCCCAACGACAACTACGTACGCGTCTACACCCCCAAAAAAGTCTTCGGCCCCGAAGAATGGCGCAGGATGATCTACCAATACAAACCCCGTGTCGCCCAGGACGAAACCTTCGGCATCTTCGACTGCCCCGACGGCGGCCAGCACCAGCCCAAACGCAACGCCTCCACCACGCCCCTCCAGGCGCTGAACCTATTGAACAGCCCCTTCATGAACCAGCAGGCCGAGCTACTCGCCAAGCGCTTGGAAAAAGAAAGCCCCGACCCCGCCGAGCAGGCCGCAAGGGCCTTCCGCCTCGCCTACGCGCGGGAAGCACTGGCCGAAGAGAAGACGGCCTCGGCGGACTTCATTAAAGAGCACGGGCTAATGCTATTTTGTCGCGCAATCTACAATACGAATGAGTTTTTGTATGTGAACTAAAATGCCCGACACGCTGTGGCGCCACTACAATGTGAACAACGTCATTCCCACGAAAGTGGGAATACAGTCCATGGGCGAAGTGCACTCCGCAAACTCTCTAGATCCCCACTTTCGTGGGGATGACAAGACCTTCGATTTCTTCACAACTTCACCGTGCCAATTAAACGCTGCAATGGCCTCTGTCTCAGACAGGTCACAGACGCGCCGGGGCGGGAATGTGTGAGCACCTTTACCTCGGCCTCCCGCCCCCCCCACACACCACAGATCCGCCTTCACAACATACAACGCGGTGGATCCACGTCAACAGTGACTTCCTCCCCTCTCTTCCTTCGTTCCTTCGTGGTGAAATCAATCTGTCAGTCCCCCGGCCCCGACGAAATATCGCTCACGCGTTCCATTTCTGCTACCCTACCGTAAACTTCTGGTGTAAGCGAGCGAGACGTATCCATGACCCAAAAAATCCCCCCCAGCGAAATCTATCCCGACGGCCAGCATCTCTTGAACCGCCGCGGCTTCCTCCAATCCGTAGGTGCGGGCCTGGGCGGTATTGCGCTGTCCGCGCTGCTCGCGGAGCAGGGCATGCTGTCGGCCTCAGCGGCCACCGCGCCGATTCGGCCCGTGCTCAATCCCACGGCTCCCCTCGCGCCGCGCCTCCCCCATTTCATGCCACGCGCGAAGAACGTCCTCGTGATCTTTTGCTCCGGCGCGTGCTCCCACCTGGACACGTGGGACTACAAGCCCGAACTGATCAAGCGCCACGGCCAGCCCATGCCGGGCAATGAAAACCTTGTGACCTTTCAAGGCGAGCAGGGCAACCTGAACAAGAGCCATTGGGAATTCCGTCCGCGCGGGCAATCCGGCAAGATGGTCTCCGATTTGTTGCCCAACCTCGCGGAGATGGCCGACGATTTCTGCTTCATCCACTCCATGACGGCCAAGAGCAACACCCACGGCCCGGCGGAAAATCAGATGAGCACGGGCTTCACGCTGGAGGGCTTTCCCAGCATGGGCGCGTGGGTAAGCTACGCCCTCGGCAGCGAGGCGAACGATCTGCCCGCCTTTGTCGCCATTCCCGATCCGCGCGGCGTGCCCCAGACCGGACCAAACAACTGGGCCTCGGGCTTCCTCCCCGCCGTGTTCCAGGGCGTCCCCTTCAACGCGGGAAAGCCCATCCCCAACCTCGCCACACCCGCCGGCATCAAGAGCGGCGACGAAGCGGCCACGCGCGATTTCCTGAAATTCCTCAATGACAAACACCTGGAGCGCTTCCCCGGCGACACGGAGCTGAGCGCGCGCATTTCGTCCTACGAGCTCGCGGCCAAGATGCAGCTCCGCGCGGCCTCCATGAGCGATTTCGGCAACGAGAGCCCCGAGACGCGCAAGCTCTATTGCATCGACGACACCAACCCCCTGAAAGCGGGCTTTGGCAAGAATTGCCTCCTCGCGCGCCGCTTGATCGAGCGCGGTGTGCGCTTCGTCCAGCTCTTCAACGGCGCCTACGCCATGGGCGAGGGCGTGGGCAATTGGGACGGCCACAAGACGCTGAAATCTCAGTACGACATCCACGCGCCCATCCTCGACGGCCCGGCGGCGGGCATGATTAAAGACATGCGCGCCCGGGGCCTCCTCGACGACACCCTCATCGTGTGGACCACGGAATTCGGTCGCATGCCCACCTTCCAGAAGGGCGCCAGCGGCCGCGATCACAACCCCAGCGGCTTCACCACCTGGATGACCGGCGCGGGCGTGAAGCAGGGCTTCAGCTACGGTGCCACGGATGAATTTGGCTACAAGGCGGTGGAAAACGTGGCGACCATCTACGATTTCCACGCCACGATTCTGCACTTGCTCGGCCTGGGCCACGAGCAGCTCAGCTTCTACCACAACGGCGCGGAGCGGCGGTTGACGGACGTGCACGGGCATGTGATTGGGGATGTGTTGGCGTAGATGGAGGATTGATCGAGCAGAATGCAAGGCAAAACCCGACCATGTCCAAGCAAAGCAAGAGAGTCATTGGTATAGCCATAACGATCTCGGTGATATTTTTCATCCTTGCAGCACGCGGTTTCTATGAAATGCGTCAGCAGGCCCGTATCGCCAGTTGTATGAACGACATCCGGATGGTCCACAACGCCTTTGATGTCTACGCCGAACAAAGCGGAGGCCTCCTGCCCCCAATCAGCGCCACCCGGGGAAACCTAATGATGGATCCCGAAGGCTTCTATCCGGAGTATCTGTCAAATTCCTGCTGGCTGCAATGCGAATGGGGCGACGTACGCCGACGGGGAAGTGATAAGAATCAGGATCTTGGCCGGGAGGGGTTCAACGACGACAGTTTCGTTTATATCCCATGGGAAATCCGGAGTGAAGCCGAGGCGATGGCGTTTATTGAAGCCTACAAGACCCTCGACTTGAAAGAACGCGACAAAGATCTCAAGGTCACGATTGATGGTGCCGAACGGGTCCTACCTCGAACCCGCTATATCCCGTGGGATAAGGCCAAGAGCGAAGAAACCGCACCTGTGCCAGTTTTCATCGAGTGGCCCGATCACTACCACAAGAATGCCGTCGTCGTCCTGTCCGATGGAACAGCAGTCCGCCGCGAGTTCAGCGAACCTTTTCCGATTAGTGATGCCTTCATCGCAGGGCTGCGGGAGATTGCGGCGCTCGATCAGCCCGGACCGGCGCAGTAATCGAAATAGTGCCGATCACCGGTGAAGCGTCGACAGGGGTATCCGCACCGTGAAGGTGCTTCCCCGCCCCTCCTCGCTTTCCACGCCGATCTGCCCCCCGTGGGCGCGGATGATCGCCTGCGCCAGACTGAGTCCCAGGCCATTGCCCGGTTCCGAACGGCTTGCGTCCACGCGGTGGAAGCGGCTGAATATATCGGACAGGGCGGCGGCGGGGATTCCGATTCCCGTATCCCTCACCGTCAAGGTGAACTCTCCGCGATCAGAAGCGCACTGAATCTCGATTTGCCCGCCCGGGGCCGTGTATTTGATGGCATTGTCGACGAGGTGGGCGATGGCCCGCTTCAGCCGTTGCGGGTCACCGATGACCGCCGGTACGGGCACGGCCGCGTAGTGGAGACTCAACCCTTTGTCCTCGGCGGCGGGGCGAAAGAGTTCACAGATATCCTCGACGGCCGCCTCGAGGTCAACCTCAACCCGCTCCATAGATTTTGCACCGGCCTCGGTCTGAGAAATCTCGAGCATGGTGTTGATCAGACTCAGCATCCGATCGCACTCTTCGAGCACACTTCCACAGCGCTCGTGGCCCATGGCCTCCGCGTCCGATTCGGCCAGCGCCATCTCCGCCTCCCCCCGTATCCGCATCAGCGGGGTCCGGAGATCGTGGGCGATGTCGTCGGTCACCTCGCGCAACTCGCGAAACAGCACCTGGATGCGATCCACCATGATGTTGAAGGCATTGGCCAGTTCGTCTATCTCGTTGTGGTGCCGACTCACCGGAACGCGATGGTCCCAGCGCCCTTCGGTGATTTGCGCGGCGGCCTGGGTCAGGCGTTGCACGCCGGCCAGCGAGCTTCGGGCCATATAGGCCCCGGCCAGCAGGGAACAGAACACGAAAGCGAGTGTCGCAATGGTGAACACTTTTCGAAACTGGCTCAAGAGCGCCCGATTTCCCTCCTGGGATTCGCCTTGCTCAAGAATCATATTGTCGGCGATCAGCCCATAGAGCAGCCGCGCGTGAAAGTCCCGCTCCCGATCGAGATAGTCCACGAAGACGGGCTTTCCCGCGAGCGCGGCCTGGAGGTGGGTCCCGCCGTCCGAAAGCCCATGCCAGGAAGACGTGTCGGTCGTTATCACGACGTTTCCCGCCCGGTCCAAAATTCGAAAGAAGACCTGATCGGTTCCCTCGGAAAAGGCTTCCCGCTTCAGGACGTCCTCCAGGACTTTCAGGTTCTGAGATTGAAGCAGGGCTCCATACTCCACCACTTCCTCGGCGAGATCGGAGTCCATGCGACTGCGGAGCGACCCTTCGAGAAACAGATAGCACACGGCAAGCACGGCGACCATGGAGAGACAACAACAGGCCGCGTAGTTGAGGCTGAGTCGGAGCGCGAGCGAGTGGATGAATCTACGCTTCTGTCCGGATGACATAGCCCGCTCCCCGGATGGTTTTGATCAGTGGCATTTCAAAATCGCGTTCCACTTTGTCGCGCAGGCGGCTGATACGCGATTCCACGACGTTGGTGCTGGGGTTAAAGTCATAGCCCCACACTTGGTCCATGATCATGGTCTTGGAGACGATCTTGCCCCGGTTCCGGACGAGGTATTCCAGCAGCGCGAATTCCCGCGGCTGGAGATCAATGTTCTGCCCGGCCCGCGTCGCCGTGCGGCGGATAAGATCGAGGGTGAGATCGGCCGCAGTCAATGTGGAAGGTTCCGCCGTCGCCGTGGCCCGACGCACGAGTGCCTGAAGGCGCGCGATCAGTTCGGCGAAAGAGAAGGGCTTCACCAGGTAGTCGTCGCCACCGGCCTGCAGGCCCTTGATTCGATCATCAACGGAATTTCGGGCACTCAGAATGAGTACGGGCACCAGATTACTTTCCCGGCGCAGATCCTGTATGAGGTCCAGTCCGTTCATCCGCGGCAACATCACATCCACCACGGCGGCGTCGTACTGGTCCGCCATGGCCATCTGGAAGGCGTCAATGCCGTTGTCCGCCGCATCGACGGCGTACCCCTCCTGCCGGAGGCCCTGAATGATGAAGTCCGCTATCTTTCGGTCATCTTCGACCACGAGTATGTGCATGCTTTTCCCCGCGTGCGCCCGGCATGTAATTCGCACACTCCAGTTTTGACCGGCTCGCTCCATTCTAGCAAACGCGCCCGGTGGAAACCTTGCCGATTGGTAATTTTCGAGCAAGGGAGCGGTCATGCGGGGCCCGTATACTTCGCGCGTCCTTAACCGGTGGACCATCGTATAGAGCCCCCCCGTGTCCACCACGCCATATAGCCACGCTCCAATGGAATCGATCCCCGCATGATGAACACTCGCTATCACCTGCCTATCCTCATTGCCCTGTCCATGCTTCTTTTCCTGGTGAACCTGGGCGGCTACGACCTCTGGCCGCCGGACGAGCCCCGCTTCGCCCAGGTCACGAGGGAGATGCTCGACTCCGGGGACTATCTCGTGCCCCGCATGAATGGGCAGCCCTATACCGAGAAACCACCGATACTCTTCTGGATGGCGGCCGCATTCTCGCTTCCGGTTGGCGATGTGACCGAGTTCACCGCGCGGCTTCCGCTGGCGCTTGGCGGTATCGCGACGGTTATCCTGACCTACCTGCTCGCGAAGCGTCTCTTCGATCCCCGGATTGCCTTCTGGTCAGCCTTGATCCTGATTACCAACCAGCGCATCTGGTGGCAGGCGCGCTTCGGCCAGATCGATATGCTGCTTACGGCGTTCGTGACTGGCGGCATCCTGTGCCTATGGCTCTGGCACCGAACCCGCCAGCAACGGTGGCTCGTGGGGCTCTACCTTGCCATGGCCGCCGCGCTGCTGACGAAAGGCCCGCCCGGACTCGTGTTTCCCATTTTCCTGGCGGTCGCCTTCTACTGGGGCCAGAAAGAAAACCGTCGACAGCTCCACTTGATCTCGGGAACCGCCGTTGCCCTGCTCGTCGCTGCGGCCTGGATGATTCCGGCGCGGATGGCGATCACGGTGGAGAGCGGGGTCACGGC
>JBIJDL010000720.1:0-2777 GCA_044344195.1 Candidatus Hydrogenedentales bacterium | reverse complement strand
GGGCTTTTCGGCGCCATCTTTGCCGTGTTCATCTTCGGCATGCCGAAAGATATCTACTTCCAGGTCGGCCTCCTCACGCTGGTGGGACTGGCGGCGAAGAACGCGATTCTTATCGTAGAGTTCGCAGCCCACGAACACCGTGAAGGCAAGGGCGTCGTCGAAGCGGCGCTCGAAGCCGCGCGACTGCGCCTGCGGCCGATCCTGATGACCTCGCTGGCCTTTGTGCTGGGCGTTCTGCCCCTGGCCATCAGCAGCGGCGCGGGCGCCGCGGGCCGTCAGTCCATCGGTATCGGCATTCTCGGCGGTATGATTTCGGCCACCTTCCTGGCCGTGGTCTTCGTGCCCCTCTTCTTCGTGGTTATTCAGTCCATCACTGACAAGCTCAGCCGCAAATCCGCGGATGCCGAAGAGGCAAGCCCCGCGACGGAGGCGCACAAATGATAGTCCCCCTTAAACAGACCGGTCTGGCGGCGCTGCTCGCGCTGATCGCTTCCGGTTGCATGACCGGGCCCGACTACGCCCGGCCCGATATCGCGACCCCGGAAGACTGGGTGTCGGAGAAGGCCGGGTGTGTGAGTTCCGCGCCGGGCGACATTACCGCCTGGTGGACCCAGTTCAACGATCCCGTGCTGGACAGTCTGATCGCCCGTGCCGTCGAGAGTAATTTCGATGTGCGGGCAGCGGCCTCCCGCGTTCGAGAAGCCCGGGCCGCCAGGGGCGTCGTAGCAGCGAGTCTTCTGCCCAGCGTCAACGCCGGCGCCTCGCTCAAGCGCAGCCAGGGTCCCGAACAGAACGTGAGCGGCGGCCCACCCGTCTCCGGCAGTATCGGATTCGGTCCCGGCGGCTTGAGCCGTACCATTAATATTCGTGGGCGCAATGTCAGCATCTCCCATACCGCTTCGGCGGCCGGCGGCACCACGGGGCTGACAATCAGCCCGACGGGTGGCGCGGCGGATCGGACGAGTGACCTGTTCTCCCTGGGCTTTGACGCCTCCTGGGAGATGGATGTCTTCGGTGGAAACCGGCGCGCCGTAGAAGCGGCCGATGCCGATCTGGAGGCCGTGGTGGAGGCGGAGCGTCACGTGCTCGTGTCCCTCGTGGCCGAAGTGGCCCTGAACTACATTGACCTGCGCGCCGCCCAGAATCGCCTCGCCATCACCCAGCGCAACATCAAGGCCCAGTCCGAGACGGTCAAGCTGACGGCCGCGCGCTACGATGCCGGGCTCAGCAGCGAACTCGATGCCGTTCGCGCACGGTCCCTGCTGGCTGTCTTCGAGGGCCAGGTGCCCTTGTTGGGTCAGCAGGTCGCCAGCGCGATCTATCGCCTTGGCGTGCTACTCGGCGGAGAGCCGGGCATGCTCCTGGCCGAACTCGAGCCCGCAGCACCCCTGCCTGCGGTGCCGGCGGAAATCCCCGTCGGGCTCCCCTCCGAACTCCTCAAGCGCCGTCCGGACATCCGCGTGGCCGAGCGCCAGCTTGCTGCGGAAAATGCCCGTATTGGCGTGGCGATGGCGGATCTCTATCCGAAGTTCTTCCTCACCGGCGGCGTTTCGGGCCAGAGCAATGTTGTCGGCAGCGCGCTGAACAATGCCAATCAGCTTTGGAGCTTCGGACCCAGCGTGAGCTGGCCTATATTTCAGGGCGGGCGCATCCGCGCGAACATCGAAGTGCAAAACGAGCGTCAGGAGCAGGCGCTCATTCGCTACGAGCAGACCATCATGCAGGCCCTGGCCGATGTGGAGACATCTCTCGTTTCCTTCAATTCCGAGCAGGTCTACCGCCGTTCCGTGCAAGATGCGGTGTCCGCCAACCAGCGCGCCGTCTCTCTGGCCAACGAGCGCTATGCACGCGGGCTGGAAGGTTTCCTGAACGCCCTTCAGGCCCAGCGCGACCTTTTTGTAAGCGAGGATCAGTTGGTCCAGAGCGAGAGCATCATTCTCGCCAATCTGGTTTCCCTCTTCAAGTCCCTGGGTGGTGGCTGGGATCCGGCGGCCCTGAGCGCCCCGGAAGGATCCACACCCATTGACCCCGTGGAACCTGCGGTTGCGCCCTGAACGACTGACCCCTACCGTTTCACAATGCCCCCCCGCCGGACTCGGCACGGATGCCGACCCGGCGGGGGAGACCCCGTGATGGCGCCAGGTTTACCGTAGGTCCCGGACCAGGTCCGGCACCGTGGTAAGCGGCTTCCTGTTCCCAAGGCGCCACCGTATCGTGTAAGTCCTGTCCCAATGCGTAGCGCCGGTGGGCGTGCCGGGAAGCACACCCCCCAGACCGCTGGTTCTCCACGTCACGGACCTACAACGTGATGAGGACATGATGGAGCAAGAACCACGCCGATTGCCAATTCCAGCAAAATTCTCGGCGGGCACCCCGCAAATGGCCCTTTTGCGGTCCGCAGCGGTGGCGCACGCGCTTACGCCAGCGCAAGCATGTGTCAATTTTTCCCACCTCTTACCGCCATCCGGTTGCTATGTGATTTTTCGATTTTGCCGCGTTATGACCGTGGAATATTCTGCGCTAAGTGCGTGAAATAACGCATAGCGACCGAGGCAGCGCATTCAAGATGGGGCAAAGAATAGTCTTAAGGTGTTATAAATGAGCTTCTTAGCTCTGAACGTCACCTGCGGATCGCGTCTTGGCACGTAAGGTGCTTCAGTCCTTGGTGGATCGCATGGTGCCTTCCCAGAGGAGACTGCGTATGAAACGAAATCCAGCAAATAATGCAGGCATGAGTCTGGTCGAAGTTATGTTCGCCATGGGCATACTCGCTACCA
>JBIJDL010000010.1:0-32756 GCA_044344195.1 Candidatus Hydrogenedentales bacterium | reverse complement strand
TTACACACAGGGGGTCACAGGTTCGAGCCCTGTATCGCCCACCATTTTCTTCCTCTTCTCCCCCTCTCCTCCTGCGTCGTGACGTCGTTCATCGCCGCATCTGGCCAACGATTTTCACACCTTTTCGCCGTGTGCGCCGCCCGAGTAACTGGGCAGAGGGCTACCGGGAGGTATGCATGGGCCTGCCTGTAAGTGGAGATATTCGAGGCCCGGTGGAATGAATGGCTCCGGGATCGTTGTTCTTCAGTGGGATATGGCCAATCCCGTCCCAGCGGGGGGAGCTCCGGCTCCGGCCGTGCCACGCCGTCTCACGAGACCAATCCAACAAGTTGATTGTTACACGCGGGCAGTACCGCTCCGAGCCTAGAAAGGATTCCATATGTCCGCAAGAGACTTGATGCCCGAATGGTCCGAGAAGGTCGGCGAGGATATTGCCTTCCTCACGGAATGTTTCGCCGAGGTGCTGACGGAGCTGGGCGAGAAACGGCTGGTGGCCTTCCTGCCCTGGCACCCCTCCTACCACCCGCGCGAATCGATGGTTCAATTCCCGGACAGCACGGTCAATGAGCAATTACAGGTCATGTCGATCGCCTATCACCTGCTGAACATCGTAGAGGAAAACGCCGCAGCACTGGGGCGGCGCGAGCGCGAGCGGCATCTGGGACTGCTGCACGAACCCGGTCTCTGGGGGCGGGGGCTGAAACGCCTGCGCGATGAGGGCTTCTCCGAGAAGGAAATTCTGGACTCGTTGAAAAATATGGACGTGGAGGTGGTGCTCACGGCGCACCCGACCGAGGCGAAGCGGCCCGTAGTGCTCCGTCAGCACCGCGCGCTCTATGACGAGTACACGAAGCTGGAAGGCACCGATTGGACGCCCTACGAGCGCACGGCGATTCGCGAACGCATCAAGGCACACCTCGAACGCCTGTGGCGCACCGGCGAGATGCACATGAAGAAGCCCGATGTACTTTCGGAGCTGGAAGATATGTGCGACTACCTGGGCATGGTATTCCCCCGTGCGGTGCTGAAGCTCCATCAGCGCTTTCAAAGTGCCTGGGCCGAGGCGGGGTTTAATCTCGCAGCCCTGCGTGAGGCCGATGCGGGCCCCCGACTCTTTTTCGGCAACTGGGTGGGCGGTGATCGGGACGGCCACCCCCTCGTGACGGCCGAGGTTACGCGCCAGACCCTCACGCGGCTCCGAAAGGGCGCGCTCGATCAGGTTAGGTCAAGACTGGAGGCCCTGGCGGACAATCTTACGCTTTCGGATCTTTTCCAGGAAGCGCCCGCGAACTTTCTGGATGTGCTGGTCGAGAGAAAACAGCTATTGTCCCCCGCGGCACTGGAGGCCCTCGCGGCGACGCCCCATGAGCCCTGGCGCTGCTTCGTCTTTGTGCTGCGCCTGCTGATGGACGACGCACAGAACACGCCGGGCAACCCCTATGCGCGCCCCGAGGCTTTGCGCGCCGATCTGATGACGCTCGTTGCCTCGTTGGAGGCCGTGGGCGCGCGACGGCTGGTCGACACTGAAGTGGCCCCGGTGCTCTTGCATCTCGATACGTTCGGCTATCACATGGCCACACTGGACATCCGCCAGAACAGTGACTTCCACGCGATCGCCCTCGCCCAATTGCTTCAGGCCGCGGGCTTTGAAGACTGCGACTACGAGCACTGGGACTATGCGAAACGGCGGGCCTTTCTCGATCACGAACTACGCTCACTCCGGCCCATCGCGCCACGCCAGGGCGACGTGGGTCCCGAAGCCAGGGCAATGCTCGATCTGTATCAGGTTGTTGCCGATCATATCCGACTCTTCGGCTCCGGCGGCATCGGAAGTTTCATCGTCAGCATGACGCGCGATGAAAACGATCTGTTGATAGTGTATCTTTTCGCGCGCGAAGTGGGGCTGGTGTTCGCGGGCGCGGGCGGGTTCACCTGCGCGCTGGATGTGGTGCCGCTCTTCGAGACGATGGAGGATCTCGAAGGAAGTCCGGCCATCCTTGAAGCCTTCCTGAGCCACCCCATCACCCGCCAGAAAGCGGGACAACCGCAGCAGGTGATGGTGGGCTACAGCGACAGCAACAAGAGCGGCGGCATGTTTGCCAGCCAGTGGGCGCTTAACCAGGCCCAGGGCAAGCTCGCGGAGGTCTGCCGCTCCCATGGGCGCGCTATCTATTTCTTTCACGGGCGGGGCGGCACCTTCAGCCGCGGCGCGGGACCGACCAATCAGTTTCTGGAGGCGCTCCCTCCCGGTTCGCTCGCGGGCCGCGTACGCCTGACCGAGCAGGGTGAGGTCATCGGGCAAAAGTTTGGGAATCTCCCCACGGCGGTTTACAACTTAGAACTGCTAACGGCCGGTGTAACGGTCGCCACGCTCCAGCACAACCTTCGCTCGCCGGCCGGGCCGCAACTTGAGTCTATCGGGGAAATGCTCAGCCAATTCAGCCAGGAAGCCTACCGGGCCCTGTTGGAATCCCCGGGCTTCATCAAGTTCTGGGCCGCAGCCACGCCCATTGACGCACTAGAGCAGAGCTTTATCGGTTCGCGACCCACGCGTCGCACGGGGAAGCGTACGATTGCGGATCTTCGGGCAATACCGTGGGTCTTTAGTTGGACCCAGGCCCGCTACTATTTACCCGGGTGGTATGGCGTGGGCACTGCCCTGGAACGGCTCGAGCGGGAACGCCCCGACGACTATGAAACGCTCCGACGCGAGAGCGGCGGATGGCCTTTTGTCCGCTATGTCCTCTACAACGTGGAAAACAGTCTGGCCTCTGCCGACTTGGCCATTATGGAACAATACGCTTCCCTCGTGAAGGATCCCGTTTTCCGCCAGGAGCATTTTGAACGCATCGCGGGCGAATATCTCCGCACGGAAAAGATGCTGGACCGTTTTTTCGGCGCGACCCGCGCCGAGCGCCGTCCCCGCCTTACGCGCACGCTCGAAATGCGCGCGGAGGGCCTGCGGCAACTTCACACGCTCCAAATCCAACTTCTCGAGGAGTGGCGCGGATTTCGCGCAGCGAATCTGGACATCGAAGCTCGGGCCCTCATGCCCTCCCTCCTGCTTTCCGTCAACGCCATTGCCAGCGCGGAGCGCACGACGGGCTGAGCACGTGGACGGCGGGACCGCCCTTCAAGCCCCCCAGCAGATAAGACAAGCGCCCGGTCGATTTAGATCCGACCGGGCGCTTCGCTTTACAAAAAGACAGGCTTTGCTCAGTGAGCCGCGCTCATGCTCTGGATAAAGTGAATGATGGGTGCGGGGTACATGCCGACCAGCAGCGTGGCCAGAGTGAGGCCGATGAGCACCACATCGCGCGGCGCGGAGACGGGCAGACGGCGCTTGACGCAGACCGCCTCGCCGCTGTCTTCCCGGGAGGCCATGAGCACGATGACCCGCAGGTAGTAGTAGGCGCCCACGGTGCTGCTAAGGGCGAGCACGACGAGCAACCACCAGAAATTGGTGGATGCACCGGCGGCGAGTAAATAGAACTTGCCCAGGAATCCGGCCGTCAGGGGAATGCCCGCCAGGGAGAGGAGGCTCACCGCGAGGACCGACGCCGCGAGCGGATCACTCCAGAAGAGCCCGCGGAAGTCGCCTATACGCTCTACTTCTTTGCCTGTGGCCGAGTGGCTGGTCAGGCACATGATCACGCCGAAGGCACCCAGCGTGGCGGTGGTGTAGGCGAGGAGATAGAGGGCCACGGTCTCGTGGGTCGCGGCACCGCCCGAGATGAAAGCGATGGAAAGGTAACCCATATGGGCGATGGACGAGAATGCCAACATGCGCTTGAGGTTACTCTGGACCAGCGCGAGTACGTTGCCCGCAATCATGGAGGCTGCCGCGGTCAGCGCGATAAAGGAGACGAGCGACTCGGTAACCGGCGCGCTATCGACGGAAAAATAGCGGACGAGCACGGCAAGAATCGAAATTTTAGATACGGTCGCCGCGAACGCGGTCACCGGGGCGGGCGAACCTTCGTAGACATCGGCGGTCCAGAGATGGAAGGGCACGATGGAAAGCTTGAAACCGATGCTGACGAACATCATGGCGACGCCGAGGAGTACCACCCGGTTTTGGGTCTGATCCATGGTGGCATGGGCCAGGGCGGTCATATTCATGGTGCCGAGCTCCGCGTAGACCAGCGCCATGCCGAAGAGGAGGAAGGCGGCGGAGGCGGCAGCCAGGATCAGGTATTTGATGCTGGCCTCGGTGCCGCGTATGTCGCTGCGCACGTAGGCAATCAGGCCGTAGAGCGAGACGCTCAGCAATTCGAGTCCGAGATAAAAACTCGCGAAGTGGGTGCTCACGGCCATGACGCTGCCGCCCGCCGTGGCGAGAAGCAGGAGCACGTAGTACTCCTCCGGCTGGGATTCGCGGAGGGAGAAGTAGGTTTTGCTCATGGAGAAGAGCACGAAGGTCGTGAGCAGGGTCATGACGATGTATAGCAGGCCAAAATGGTCGACCAGCACCAGCGCCGTGATCTGGCGGGGCGCTTGACCCGCGGCAAACCAGCAGGTGATGAGGGCGAGCACCAGCGATCCCATGGCCAGCACGCGAACCACTTTGTGGTCGCGACGCCAGGCGATAGCCAGCAACACGACGACGGGCGCGGCGCTGAGCACCAGGAGCGGCGAAAGGGCGAGAAAGTCTGCGCCAATCATTGAACTTCTCCAGTCTGGATATCCGCTGAGACGGGGCTGGCGGGCAGGGAGGAAACCGAAATCCTGGCGGCGCCCGCCTGCCAGGCGGTATCAAGGAAGGGCTTCGGGTAGGCACCTAGCCATACCAGGACACCGATGAGCGCGGCACAAAGGGCTAGCTGCGCCGGGGTCGCGTCCCAGGCGATGGCATCCTCGGGCTTTGGCCCGAAGAACACCCGCTGCACCACACGCAAAGAATAGGCGGCGGCAAGCACCGCGCCGATGGCGGCGATACCCGCGGCGACGGGGTGGGTCGTGAAGGTCCCCAGCAACGTTATGAACTCGCCTGCAAAATTTCCGAGGCCGGGAAGTCCCAGCGTGGCCATGGCAAATACGATGGCCACGGCGCCCAAACGCGGTGCGGTGTGCCAGAGGCCTCCCAGCTTCTCGATGTCTCTGGTCCTGGCCTGACGCTCCACGAGGTCGGCGACGAAGAACATGCCGGCCACGCTGATGCCGTGGCAGAACATCTGCAGGATGGCGCCGCGCTGGGCAAGAGGGCTCATGGAGAAAGCGCCAAGAGCGATGAAGCCAAGGTGGGATGCGCTGGAGTAGGCGATGATACGCTTAAGGTCAGTCTGGCCGTAAGCCATCCAGGCGCAGTAAATAACGGTGATGACGCCAAGGAGCACGATGATAGAAGCGTAGTGTGCGGCACCTTCCGGCGCGATGGGAATTGCGAAGCGGAGCAGTCCGTAGCCCGCTGCTTTGGCCATGAGCCCGGCGAGGAGCACGCTGGTGTCCGATGGCGCGGCTTCATAGGCGTCGGCCTGCCACGTGTGAAAAGGCACGAGGGGTAGTTTCACCGCGAAGGCGAGGAAGAAACCGAGGAAGATCCATTTGGATGCCGTCGCGCTGAGGGGGGTGTTCAGGAGGGCCTCATTCGCGAAGGTATATTCACCCGTGGCCTGGCCATGGAGGATGTAGAGCCCGAAAATGGAGACGAGCATGAGGAGGCCGCCGGCCTGGGTGAAGATGAAGAAACGCAGCGCGGCCCGGACGCGGTTGGGATGATCGCCCAACAGCAGGAGGGCGAAAACCGGCACGAGCATGATCTCGTAGAACACGAAGAATAGGGCCAGGTCTGCGGCCAGAAAAACACCCAGCAGCGAGGAGAGTGTGGCCAGGATCAGGAATCGCCGCATGCCTGCGCGGCTACCTGCGCCGTCGCGCACCATGAACAGCGCCACGAGGCCCACGAGACAGGTAAGAATGACGAGGATCAGGGCGAGGCCGTCGAGCGCGAAGGAGAAGGACATGCCGAGCTGAGGGATCCACGGTATGGACCAGGACACGATCCAGCCCGACTCGGGCGACGCCGCGCGCCCCCACAGCACGATAAGCTGGACCAGGGCCAGGAACAGCGATGCGGGCCCGGCCCACTGGGATAGGGCGGGAAAACGCTGTCCCGCGAACCAGGCCGCAGCCCCGCCCAGGAGGGGCAGGAGAAATATCCAGAGAAGTATCATCGGTACACCACCAGGTAGGTGGCCGCAATGGCACCGGCGGCAATGCCGGCCATGTACCACCGCAGCTTTCCAGTCTGCGTCAGTCGAAAGAGTTGCGCCACACCGTTCAGCGATCGGTCTACGCCGACAAAGGCCAGATCGACGCCGTCGGCGCGGTTAGCACGGGCCGTTGCGCCAAAGGGGGCCACCAGCATGAAATGATAGAGGGCATCGAAACCCCAGCCCGCCGAAAGCAGGCGGTGGAGCGCCCCGCCGATGGACGAAGTGGCGAGACGACCGACAAAGGCTTTCCGGGGGAGGAAGCAGGCCCAGGCGATGAACAGGCCCGCCGCCACAACGCAGGCCGCGGCCCCCTGAAGGGCCAGTTCCACATTGACCGGGCCAAAGTCGAAGCCGGGTGCGGGCAGCGTATGCTCCAGATAGTGGGAGAAGGCCGGCCAGTGGCCAAGGGTGCGGGGTAGCTCCAGGAAACCCGCCAGCGTCGCACCGATGGCGAGGACCATCAGAGGAATCTTTACCGCGCGGCCGGGGAGCGATGTCACCAGCGTGTTGGACTCGCCGAAGAAGGTGATGAAAACCATGCGGAAGGTATAGAGCGAGGTGATGAAAGCGCCCACAAGGCCAGCGGCCCAGAGGCCCTTTCCTCCCTGGGGGGAGGACCAGACTTCCCAGAGGATCATGTCTTTGCTGTAGAAGCCGGCAGTGACCAGCGGGAGTGCCGCGAGTGACAGCGCGCCGATGAGGAAGGTCCAGAAGACGAGGGGCAACTGGCGCCGGAGACCGCCCATCTTGAACATATCCTGCTCGTGGTGCAGGCTGAGGATGATGGCACCCGCCGACATGAAGAGCAGCGCCTTAAAGATGGCGTGGGTCATGAAGTGGAACATGGCCGCCGACCACGCACCCGCGCCGAGGGCCAGAAACATGTAGCCGATCTGGCTGATGGTCGAATATGCCAGGACGCGCTTGATGTCGCGCTGCACCAGGGCGCAGGTTCCCGCGATCAGCAGGGTGGCGGCGCCGATGATACCCACGAAGTGCTGGACGGAGGGCGCGAGTTCAAAGATCGGATGGGTGCGGGCGATTAGGTAGACGCCAGCCGTCACCATGGTGGCGGCGTGAATCAGGGCGCTCACGGGCGTGGGGCCCGCCATGGCGTCGGGCAGCCAGACCTGAAGGGGCAACTGTCCGGACTTGCCCAGCGCGCCGCCGAGGAGGCAAAGCGCCGCGAACACGGCGGCGGTCGAACCGACGGCCCAGGCCTCCGGCGCGCGCTGGAGAACGGTTGCGATGTCGAGGGTCCCAAGTTGGGCGTAGATATAGAATAGGCCGATGACCAGAGCCACGTCGCCCACACGGGTGGTGAGGAAGGCTTTGGTGGCGGCTTTGCCATTGGCCGGGTCGTTGTACCAGAAGCCGATGAGCAGGTAGCTGCACAGCCCCACCCCTTCCCATCCCAGAAAGAGGAAGAGGAAGTTGTCGGCGAGGACCAGCACCAGCATGGCCGCGACGAAGAGGTTCATGCACGCGAAGAAGCGCGCGTAGCTCGCATCGTGGGCCATGTACTCTGTGGAGTAGACATGAATCAGAAACCCGATGAGGGTGACGACGAGTACCATCAAGAGGGATAGGGCGTCCAGGCGGAAGGAAACCGCGGAGGAAAAACCGTCGGCCACCACCCACTCCCACAGGGTCTGGGTGCGCGCTTCCGCGCCGCCCGCGAAAAAGGCGATGGCTACGACAAGGGCGGCCAGGGCGCTCAAGCCCACACTGCCGACGCCGATGCGCGTGGATTCCTTGCGCGTCAGCCCCCCACCGAAGATGGCGAGTAAGAGAAAGCCCGCGAGGGGAAAGGCGGGTATGGTCCAGAGTATCGACACGATAGGTATCCTTGAATTAACCGCGCATCAGGCTGGCCGCGTCACCGTCCAGCGTCTTGAATTGCTGGTAGAAGCGCAGCACCAGGGCGAGGGCGACAGCGACCTCCGCGGCCGCCATCGTCATGATGAGTAGGAACATGATCTGGCCGTCGGGCTGTTCCCAGCGGGACCCGGCGACCACAAAGGCGAGCCCGGAGGCGTTGAGCATGATCTCAACGCACATGAGCATGTAGATGATGTTTCGACGGACCAGCAGGCCGAGCAGGCCCATAACAAAGAGTGAGGCGGCCAGCATCAGGCCGTACTCCATCGGGATGGTTGCCATCATGAGCGTTCCTCCTTCGGGGGTTCCGGGGGCCGGCGGCCGAGGTGATACGCGCCGACCAGGCCGGCCAGCAGCAACATCGAGCCGAGCTCGACCACCAGGAAATAGGGACCGTAGAGCGCGAGGGCCACTTCTTTCGGCTCCACAACGCGAGTGCCGGGCAGCCAGTGGTCGTCGCCGCGCAGAATGAAGGTCAGTTCGACGAAAAGCACCGCCGCCAGGACCGACGGCCCTATCCACATGCGGGGATTGAGCCACACGCGTTCCTGCTTGGCGGATTCCGGGCCCTGATTCAGCATCATGATTACGAAGATGAACAACACCATGATGGCGCCGGCGTAGACAATGGCCTGGAGCGCCGCGATGTAGGGCGCGCCGAGGACGAAGAAAATAATGGCCACGGCCATGAGGGACACGACCATGTAAAGCAGCGAGTGCACGGCGTTGAGGCGCGTGATCGCGAGCAGGGTCGAGAAGACCGCGACGCCCGCCGCTATGTAAAAGACCTCGTTCATGAGAAATTCCTTATCAGGGCAGCAGGCTGCGCACGTCCACCGGCACCGCCTCGTTCTCGGCCTCGCCTTTGCCCTTGTCCTTGATGGCCATGCCGGCCACGCGGTAGAAGTTGTAGCCCGGGTACTTGCCCTGGCCGCTGATCAGGAGATCCTCCTTTTCATACACCAGGTTCTGCCGGTTAAACTCGCACATCTCGAAGTCAGGCGTAAGCTGGATCGCGTAGGTGGGGCAGGCTTCCTCGCAATAGCCACAGAAGATGCAGCGGGAAAAGTTGATGCGGAAAAATTCCGGGTAACGGCGCCCGTGTTCGTCCTCGGTCGACTGCAGGGCGATGCAGTCCACGGGACACGCCACGGCGCACAGGTAGCACCCCACACAGCGCTCCTCGCCGTCCGGATCCCGTGTCAAAACAATCCGGCCGCGCCAGCGGGGCGCGATCTTCGGACGCTCTTCGGGGTACTGCACCGTCACGCGCTTGGCGAAGGTGTGCTTCAATACCACCCACATGCTTTGAAATATGCTGAACATGGTGTTCCTATTGCTGGGCGAGCACGATCGCGCCGGTTACCATCAGGTTGAGCAGGGCCAGGGGGAGCATCAACTTCCAGCCAAAGGCCATGAGTTGGTCGTAGCGCATGCGCGGCAGTGATGCGCGGAGCAGGATAAATCCGCATATGAGAATAAAAGTCTTGAACATGAACCAGAAGAGCGGCGGGAGCCACGGCCCGTGCCAGCCACCGAGAAACAGGGTCGACGTGAGCGCCGAGATCAGCGTGATGCCGATGTACTCGCCCACGAAGAACATGCCGAACTTCATGCCGGAGTATTCCGAGTGGAAACCGGCCACCAGCTCGCTCTCCGCTTCAGGGAGGTCGAAGGGGATACGGTGCGTCTCTGCGATGCCCGCGATCATGAAGATGCACATGCCCAGAAACTGGGGGATGCAGAACCACATGTCTTCCTGCGCCGCGACGATGTCCTTCAGGCTGAAGGAGCCGGCCAGCATCACCACGCCCATGACGGAAAGGCCCATGAACACTTCGTAGGCCAGCATCTGTGCGGAAGCGCGGAGGCCGCCGAGAAGCGCATATTTGTTATTGGACGCCCAGCCGGCCAACGCCACGCTGTACACGCCCATGGACGACATGGCGAGAAAGAACAGCAGGCCCACATCGAGATCGAGCACCAGAATGTCGGGGGTAAAGGGCACGACGGCAAAGGACATGAGTACCGTGATCATGATGATCATCGGCGCAAGTACGAAGACCGCCTTGTCCGCGAAGGGCGGAATCCAGTCTTCCTTGGTAAAGATCTTGATCATGTCCGCGATGACCTGGCCGAAGCCGAAGGGGCCCACGCGGTTGGGGCCGTAGCGATCCTGCCACAGCGCCAGTAATCGGCGCTCCAGCCAGATCAGGCCGCTCGCCGTCGTCATAAGCGCGCCGAGGACAAAAAAGATGTTGAACATGGGCTGAATAATTGCACTCATTGCGCGATCGCCTTTCGCACCGTGGCGGCCCGGGGCAGATCCAGATAGGGCATACCGGGAAGTCCCCAGGGCAGCCCCGTCACGCCCGCCTGCAGCGTCGGGTTAATTTCGACATTCAATCTCAGCGTATCGGCCCCCAGCGTCACATCAACGGTGTCGCCCACGGTCACGCGAAGGCGCTCGGCGTCGGCCAGACTCAGGGCAACATAGGGCTTGGGCGTGCGCTCGGCCACGACGGGTGAGAGAGCGCTCAGTTCCTCGGAACCAAAAATATGGTAGAGCGGCACGGTGAGTAGTTGACCTTCCTCCACACGGTGCTCATGGGGAACATCCTGAAAATAGCGGGCTGTGCTGTTCGCCGCAGGCTCGATCAGGCGGATGCCGGGGTCGCCGCCTTCGAGGGGGCCGTTCACCTCTTCCTGAAAGCGCGTGATGGACTGGGCCGAGTTCCAGCCGGGCAGCCAGAAGGACGATACCAGCGCCGCGGGCGTCATGTGCTGGAAGCCTTCCATCGAGAAGGACATGGGTGAATCGGGATCTTCCCAGATCTTCGTCTCGCTTACGTGCTCGTTCGCTTTGATGGCCGTGCGCCCGCTGAAGCGGTGGGACTGGCGCGGGATGCGCTGCCCCCCCACGCGAAACGATGCCGAGGGGGATACGTCGAGAATGCGCGAGTACGCCGGAACTTCCGCCGCCAGTGTGGAGAGAAAATCGTCCAGGGTGGACCATTCTTTCATCGTGGCGAGGCCGGCCACGGCGCGCATACGCCGGATCCAGCGCCAAGATTCTCGAATCTGGCCGGGGGCCGCGAACACTTCGGTGATGCGCTGCGCGCGGCCGATATTATTCACCAGCGTGCCGTCGCCTTCCGCAAACGTCGCGGCGGGCAGCACTACTTCGGCTTTCTTCGCCGTCTCGGTGTAGGTGTGATCGATGACGATGACGTGCTTCGCCGTGCTGAGGAGCGCGTCGACACGGGCATGATCCGCCCGGCGGTACAGGTCATTCTCCACAATCACCACGGTGTCGGCCGCGCCGCTCAGGACCGCGTCAATCGCGTCGTCCAGATTGCCGCCGCCGAGGAGGCCAAGGCCAACCGTGTTGCTTTCGTTTTCCGTATAGTAAATGCCGGGAGCGCGGCCTTTGCGGTGCAGGGCCCAGGCCACATTCGCGGCGGCGTGCACGGTAGCCTGGCTGCGGCCCGAAGGACCAGACACCACGAGGGGCTTTTCGGCCGCCATCAGATCGCGCGCGATGATCTCGGCCAATTGGGCGACTTCAGGCGAGAGCCCTTCCGGCGGAGGGCATTCCGAATCGATGGCATGGGCCACGGCAAAGCCGAGGCGCGCAATTTCGAAAGGCGGCGCGTGATAGGTCCGCGTCGCCACATCGTCGAGCTTCCCGCCTGTGGGCGTGGCGATGTAGAGGGGGCCCTTTTCCAAGTCCACCGCTTCCTTAACCGCGAGCGCGTTCCAGTCGGCGATGCCCAGCTTGCGGGCAATGGCTCTCGGGCGATTCAGCACGGTCTGGCGGATGTTGAGCGCGGCCACGGGCGCCACATTCGTGAGGTCCTCGCCAAGGACAAAGGTGGCGTCGTAGCTGGTGAGCTCGCCGAGGCCCGGCGAACGGACCGGACCGTCGCGGAGGATGCCTACGATGGACGCGATGATGGCGCTGTCGTTTTTCGACATGCCCTTATAAAAATTTTTCGAGCCCACGAGGGTGCGGAGCGCAAAATTCGATTCCAGCGAGGCGCGGGGCGATCCAATGCCGATGACCTTGGCAGCTTTGCCAATCAGGCCGGCCACGTGGGCGAGGGCTTCGTCGCGGTCCACCTGAGTCTGTTCAGCCGCGCCGGATTTGCGCAGGAGCGGCATCTGGGGCCGATCTTCGCTGTTGACGAATTCGTAACCGTAGCGGCCGCGGTCGCAGAGGAAGTAACCGTTCACTTCGCCGTTGTAGCGGTTGCGGATGCGCCGCAGCTTGCCGTAGCGCTCGCCCGGCGTGATGTTGCAGCCCAGCGCGCAGTGGACGCAGACCGACGGCGCGGTCGTGAAGTCCCAGCGGCGGGCATAGTGCTGCTTCAGGGTCTTGTCGGTGAATACGCCTGTCGGGCAGACCTCCACAAGATTGCCACTGAACTCGCTTTCCAGCGTGCCGTCTTCGTGGCGCCCGAAGTAGGTGCGGTTGCCGATGGCGAAAGCGTCCAGGTCGGTGCCTCCCGCATAGTCCTTGTAGTAGCGGACGCAGCGGTAGCACTGGATGCACCGGTTCATTTCGTGGTTGATGAAGGGACCGAGATTCTGATTCCGGAAGGTGCGCTTCTCAAAGCGGTAATCCCGGTAATTGTGACCCGTCATGAGGGTCATATCCTGAAGGTGGCATTCGCCGCCCTCGTCGCAGATCGGGCAATCGTGGGGGTGATTCGTCATCATCCACTCGATGACGTTGCCCCGGAACTCTTTCGAATCCTGGTCTGCCACGCCGATGCGCATGCCATCGGCCACGGGGGTCATGCAGGACATGACGACGCGTCCCTGCTTGTCGTCCTCGTCCTTGTACTGCGTCACGGCGCACTGGCGGCACGCGCCGACGGAGCCGAGGGCCGGGTGCCAGCAGAAATAGGGCACGTTGACGCCCAACTCAACGCAGGCTTCCAGCAGGTTCTGCCCGTCCGAGGTCTCGTAGGGCTTGCCGTCGATGTAAATGGTCGCCATCGATTAACTCCAGGGACACTTCTTCTCGCGGATGTGCCGCTCGAAGTCGTCCCGAAAACGATTGAGTGCGCTGCCCAGGGGCGACATCGCGCCGGGCGCCAGTGCGCAGAAAGTCATGCCCGGCCCGAGCCAGCGGGTGTGGCGCATGATCATGTCGAGGTCTTCCATCTTTCCTTCGCCCTTTTCGATGGCCACCAGAACTTTATCGAGCCAGGGGAGGCCGTCGCGGCAGGGCGTACACCAACCGCAGGATTCGTGGGCGAAAAACTGAATCAAATTGCGGACCATTCCCACCGGACAGGTCTTGTCGTCCAGGATGATCATCGTCCCGGTGCCCATGCGGCTGCCCGCCTTACCGACGGTGTCAAAATCCATCTGCAGGTCAAGGTGTTCGGGGCCGAGGAAATCCGTGGACGCACCGCCGGGGATGATCCCGCGCAATTCGAGGCCGTCCTGCATGCCACCGGCGAGATCGAGGATCTCGCCCACGGTCACACCGAGGGGAAGCTCCCACAAACCGGGACGCTTCACCTTGCCGCTGACGCCGAAGAGCTTGGTGCCTCCGTTGGGCGTGCGGCTGATACTCTTAAACCATTCGGTGCCGTTGTTGATGATGTGGGGGATGTTGCACAGCGTCTCGACGTTGTTCACGATCGTGGGCTTGCCCCACAGACCGCTAATCTGGGGAAAGGGCGGCTTGGAGCGGGGATTCGCGCGCTTGCCCTCCAAGGCGTTGAGCAGGGCGGTTTCTTCGCCGCAGATATAGCGGCCGATGCTCATGTGGAGGTAGACATCGAGGTCGTAGCCCGATCCCAGGATGTTCTTCCCGAAATAGCCCTTCGCGTAAGCTTCTTCAATCGCTTCGGTGATGCGCTCCTGGGCGAGGTAGTACTCGCCGCGCAGGAAGATGTAGGCCGTGTTCGCCTCAATAGCGTAGGAAGCCAGCAAGATGCCTTCGAGCAACTGGTGGGGATCGCCTTCGAGCAGGACGCGGTCCTTGAAGGTGCCCGGCTCCATTTCGTCGGCATTCACCACGAGGTACTTGGGTCGCGGCGCGTCGGGCCCGATGGGCACGAGAGACCATTTGATGCCTGTGGGGAAACCCGCGCCGCCGCGCCCGCGCATATTCGCGTCTTTGACGCGCGCGGTCACATCGGCGGGCTGCATGGTGGAGAGGGCCGATCGCACGGCGGCGTAGCCTCCGGCGCGCTCATAGTCCGCGATGGGCGGCGGCGCCTGGCCGGGCTTGATGTTTTTGGTAAGTGGCGTTTCGTTCACGGCGGCTTCTTACACGTAGCGGTTCAGGATTTCGTCGATACCGACGGGATCAACGTTCTGGTACAGGTCCTTGCCGATCAGGAAGGCCGGCGCGCGATCACAGGTGCCCAGGCACTGATTCGGAATAAGGGTAAAGCGCCCGTCGGGGGTCGTCTCGCCAAGGGCAACGCCCAGGCGCTTGAGCAGGGCCTCGCGCAACGCGTCGTAACCCATGACCCAGCAACTGACGCTGGAACAGATCCGGATGACGTGGCGGCCCACTGGGCGACGGTGGATCAGATTGTAGAAGGTGGCCACGCTGTCGAGTTCTTCGACGGACATGTCCAGAAACTCCGCGATCTCGCGGATGCTATTGTCGTCAATCCAGCCACGGTGCTCCTGCACGATGCGCAGGGCCTCCGTACACGCCGCCTGCTTGTGCGCGTCGTGAATGTGATGGTTTATCTCGTCTTGTATTTCCTGGGGCAACATGAGGTCACGGTGCTTTCATGGGTCCGCTATCGATCGACGTCGGCGAGCACATAATCCATGCTGCCGAGGATGGAAAGAAGGTCCGAAACGCCGACGCCGCGGCTCAGGAGCGGCAGCATCTGCATGTGGGGAAACGAGGGGGTACGGATACGGGTGCGGTAGGACATGGTGTTGCCGTCGCTGATGAGGTGATAGCCGTAGCTGCCCTTACTGCCTTCGATGCCGTAGAAACCCTCGCCCGCCGGAATGATGGGGCCCCAGCTCACGTTCAGGAAGTGGGTGATCAGGGTTTCGATATCGTGCATCGTCCGCTCTTTGCGGGGCGGGGTCGTCAGCGGGTGATCGGACTTGTAGTGGCCCTCGGGCATATTGTCCACGCACTGCTCGATGATGCGCAGGCTCTGGCGCATTTCTTCGATGCGCACCACGGCGCGGGCATAGCAGTCGCCCGCCTGGGCGGTGGGCACATCAAACTCGTAGTTCTCGAAGCCGGAGTAGGGCCGCATCTTGCGCAGGTCCCAGTCGGAGCCGCAGGCGCGCAGGCCGGGCCCGGTGACACCCCAGTCGATGGCTTCCTTGAGCGAATAGCCGCCCACACCCTTGGTGCGCGCCTTGAAGATGCTGTTCTTCATCAGCGCCGTGTCGTAATCCTTCAGGCGCTTCGGGAAATAGGCGATGAATTCCTTGATAGGCTTCTGCCAGCCCTCGGGCAGGTCGTGGGCCACGCCGCCGATGCGGAACCAGCTCGGGTGCATGCGCCCGCCGCAGATGGCCTCGACAATGCCGAGGATCAACTCGCGATCGTTGAACATGAAGAAGGTGGGCGACAGCGCGCCGATATCCTGGGCGAAAGTGCCGTACCACACCAGGTGGCTGGCGATGCGGAAGAGCTCGGACATCATCACGCGGATGGTCTGGGCGCGGGCGGGCACTTGAATGCCCGCAAGCTGCTCCACAGAGAGCAGATAGGCCAAATTGTTCATCACGCCGCTGAGGTAGTCGATGCGGTCGGTGTAGGGGATGAAACTGTGCCAGGTCTGGCGTTCGCCCATTTTCTCGGCACCGCGGTGGTGGTAGCCGATATCGGGGATCGCCTCGACGATTTCCTCGCCGTCCAACTGGAGAATAATCCGCAAGAGTCCATGAGTGCCCGGATGGTGGGGCCCCAGGTTCAGGAACATGTAGTCGAAATCTTCCGTGCCGCGCTTCAGGCCCCACTCTTCGGGCTTGAACTGCATGGCTTCCTGCTCGCGAGCCTGTTTCTCGTCGGGCAACTGGAAAGGCTCGATTTCCGTGGCACGCGCCGGGTGATCCTTGCGGAGGGGGTGGCCCGTCCAGGTATTGGGCATAAGGATACGGCGGAGGTTCGGGTGGCCCTCGAAACGAATGCCGTACATATCCCACGCTTCCCGCTCATACCAGTTGGCATTGGGCCAGAGGGAGGTCGCCGAGGGGACTACGGGCAGATCGATGGGAATACCCACCTTGAGACGGATATCCGCGTTGCGCTCGAAGGACAGGAGGTGGTAGACCACCGTAAAATCGCCATAGGGATGCTGCTCCCGGCCCAGACGCACCCGCTCGTCAATGCCGAACAGGTCATAGAGCAGCCGGTAGGGCTTCGCGGCATCGTTCTTGAGCCACATCAGGACGGGCAGCAGCAACTGCGCGCTCACCCAGAGCGTCGGGATGCCGTCGCGGGTTTCCTGAACAACCAGCGAGCCAGCGCCGAAGCGTTGCTGCAATTCTTCCGTTATGGTGGTGGTACTGTCCATGAGCTTGGCCGGGTAAACCTGAAATTCGGGTGAATGGGAGTCGATGGGTGCTGTCGAAAGGGGCGTCAGATAGTGTCGGGCCGTGCGAGATCGGTTACAGCCATCCGTGCGTCCCGTTTCAGGTCGCGCTGGCACAAACGCTCGGGCTGGATGACCCCCTGGGGGCCTACGGCCCAGCTCAAGGGGCGGCGTTCCTTGCCGATGGTATCCTGGAGGAGCAGGAGGCCTTCCATGAAGGCTTCGGGCCGGGGCGGGCATCCGGGAACGTAGACGTCGACCGGGAGAAACTTGTCCACACCCTGCACGACACTATAAATATCATACATGCCGCCGGAATTGGCGCAGGAGCCCATAGAGATAACCCACCGGGGCTCCATCATCTGTTCGTAGAGCTGCTTGATGACGGGTGCGACCTTGATGAACACGGTGCCGGCCACGACCATCACGTCGGCTTCGCGAGGCGTGGCGCGGATAACTTCCGAGCCGAAACGGGCCAGATCGTACTTGCTGGTGAGGCTGGTGGCCATTTCCACGAAGCAGCAGGAGAGCCCGAAGTTAAAGGGCCAGACAGAGTTCTTTCGACCCCAGGAGATCAGATCTTGCAGCCGCGTAAGGACAAGGCTGTCCTGCACCGCCTTCATAGCGGCGGGCGACGCACCCAGGGCTTCTTCCGAAGGCTTGCTGAGCGACCAGTCCATAGGGTTAATTCTCCCAGAGCAACACCGGCGGCGCGGTATTACCGTTTCGATTCCAAAGCACCCATCCGCCACAGATAGGCGAGGGAGGCCAGAACGACACCGACAAAAACGCACACCTGGGCGTAGCCGACCCAGCCCGCCTCCCGCACCACAATGCACCAGGAATAGACGAAGACCGACTCGAGGTCAAAGATAACGAAGAACATGGCGTAGAGGTAGAAGTCCGCCGAAAGGCGCACGCGGGCAGTGCCGGTGGAAGAGATACCCGACTCATAGGGCTGGGCATCCGCCCGATTTCGTATCTTCTGCCCCAGAAAATACGAGGCACCAATCATGCCGATGACGAGGCAGAGTACCGCCACAAAATACACGCCTATTGGCCAGAATATCACTGAGGGTTCCTGAGGGCTCACACACTCACCTTGGGACGGAGGCTGGTCGGTCTTGAGGATTCAATTCGGGTCAGCGTAACAACCGACCCGAAAACCAGATTTGAATATTGAGTCTTCCAGCATCGCTTCCCGACCTCAAGATGCCAGCGTATGGGGGGCTGTATTCACCACCTGAGACTCGCGGATAGCTTAGCACCCCGCGTACCTTTAAAGCAAAACGGACCCCTCGAAACGTCCATCAGCCTGCCGCTCCAACGTGCTTTCGATGGTACCGCGGTGCGCGGTGCACCCGCCCGACGCCATGGCAAAAATGCACCCCGATACCGTATGCCTCCCCGGGCATTCCCCCGCGCCTCCCCGAGATCGGGCTGCCCGCAAGTTTGAGTGCAAAGGGTTCATCCAGCAGATTCAGGGGTTATTAAGGTACTGCTTGAACTGGGTACGCACCTCCGCCATATCGCGGCTGGTCCCCACAAACTCGCCCGCGTCGGCCTGTGAGGCGCGGAGGCGGGCATTTTCAATCACGAGACCAGCAGCTGTGCTCCGCGGACACGATGCACTATTCACTGCGTCCCAGCCCGCGCGCGAAGCTTCCACCCCACCGGCAGCGTACCTTTGAAGTGAGCATTCCGCCGCTGCGCGAACGCCCCTTGGACATTCCGGTGCTCGTGGAGCACTTACTGAACCCGGCCCAGAGCCATGGCAACCGGCCCCCGCGCGAAAAGCGCCATATTGCGTCGGTACCAGTTCGATCTCTCCTGATCAGACGCTCCCCGCGCGCGCCTCGGCGCACCTTCGGGCTTTCGCCAAGCTTTCCGAAAGGCGTCCGGCGAGAATGCGTACACAGGGCTCTTTCACCAGGGTGAAGTGATTGCCCTCGACGACCACAACTTCGACGCTCGCCACCAGGCCGCCATAGCCGAGGGTGGTGTCACTCTTGCCAAAGCCCGCCGGCGCTTCCGCTGTGCGAAAGAGGGTCAAAGGCCCCGCGTAGGGCTTCATCCTGTACGCGGTGGCCGCTTGCTCATTGGCCTTGAGACCGGCCACGATCTTTTTCACGAGGTCGTCGGCCACGACATCGAGCCGGCTCGCTCCGCCTTCCACCGGTTGAAGTCCCGCCTGTTTCATGGCGTAGGCGTTGTGCAGGCTGCTCTTGGCAAACTGCAGGTATTCTCGGAGAGATGCGCCATCCTGTTTCCGCCCCAGAGCCGCGCGCCCCATGATCCGCGCGATATCACCGGCGTGGAGCAGGAGGGTTTCCCGTGTGTGGAACATGATCTTCACGCGATTCGCCAGGCGCAGGATCCGGTGGCGGAGTCCGGCGATAAGGCGGCCCGCCGAGGGCGGGGACGGCACACGAGCCTCACAGTCAATAATGGCGAGGAGCGCGATTTCGTGGCCCTGATCGAGAAGACATCGCGCCATTTCATAGGCCACCAGACCGCCAAAGGACCAGCCCGCGAGGTAGTAGGGGCCATCCGGCTGGACCGACTCGAGAGCGGTCAGGTAACGGGCCGCGACGGACTCCACGGAAGTGAACTTCCGATAGTCGGGCAGATGGGAGTATTGGAGGCCCAGGATTTTCTGGTCGTTACTGAGATGTCCGGCCAGGGGGCCGTAGGCCGAGCGCACACCTCCGGCTCCCAGCACGCAGAACAAGGGCGGAAATCCACCGGTCTCCTGCAGGGGCACGACGCATGGATCGATGGCGACCGCAGAACCATTCCCCCCGCTTTTCCCGGGCACGCCGTCAATCAACCGGGACAAATCCGCGATGGTCGGCGCCAGCAGAAAATCGCCCAGGGCCACCTGAGCGCCCAGCTCGGCGCGGATGCGGGTAACCACACGCGCGGCGCGCAGGGAATGGCCGCCCAGATCAAAAAAACTGTCCTCGATACCCACGTCACCGCATTCCAGGATATCGCGCCAGATCCCCGCGACAATGCGCTGCGTGCGCGTCGATGGCGCCACATACTCCCTGCGGGGCGCGAAGGCCCCATCGGCCAGCGCGGGCAACGCCTTGTAGTCCACCTTCCCGTTGACAGTGACCGGAAAGGCATCGAGCAGGGCAAAACCCGCGGGCACCATGTAGTCGGGCAGGGTGGCGCGGAGGTGAGCCCGAAGTTCCGCTGCCTGGAGGGCCACACCCTGTTCGGGGACGACGTAGGCCACCAATTGCGCCTCGCCGCTGCGATCTTCCCGGCAGCGCACGGCGGCTTCGCGAACACGGGGACAGCGGAGCAGGGCGTTCTCGATTTCTTTAAGCTCGATCCGGAATCCCCGTATCTTTACCTGATCGTCGAAGCGCCCGAGGAACTCGAAGTTTCCGTCGGGCAACTGCCGGACGCGATCACCCGTGCGATACAGCCGCGCACCGGTGCCGGCTCGAAGGGGATGGGGCACGAAGACCTGGGCGGTGAGCTCCTCTCGATTGTGGTAGCCGCGTGCCAGCCGGTTGCCGCCGATGTACAGCTCGCCGGGCAGCCCCGGGGGAACGGGATTCTGGAAACGGTCCAGCGCGATGGTTTCCGTGCCGCGTATCGGTCGTCCGATGGGCAGCCGGTCGCGGGGCGTATCGAGGCCAAATTCCGGTGGCACCTCGTAGTACAGGGCGGTGATAACGGTTTCCGTGGGCCCGTAGGCATTCATCAGCAGTACGCCGGCGGTCTCGGGAAAGGCCTGCCACTGGCGGACCGTTCTGGGCAGCACCACGTCGCCGCCGACAATGAGGAGGCGAAATTGCTCCCCAGAATCGGCCAGTCCCTGGGCGATGCCCTCGTCGGTCCACTGCTGCCAGAAAGCCGGGGGGAGATTCAGCACGGTGATTCCCGCGTCCCGCAACACGGTGGAGAAATCCGGGGCGGCGTACATGCTTTCGTCGGCGATATGAAGGATGGAGCCGGCAAAGAAGGGCGCGAAGATCTGCTCCAGGGAGACGTCAAAACTGAGGGAAGCGAACTGGAGCGTGCGGTCAGAGGCACTCAGGCGGTAGACCTCGCGCATTAGCTCAAAATGTACAACGGCTTCGCCGTGGTTCACGCAAACGCCTTTCGGGCACCCTGTCGAGCCGGAGGTATAAATGATGTACGCCAGATCGTCCGGCGCGATGGGAAGGGCAAGATTCTCTCCGGAGTAACGATCCAGGGTACTCGGCTGCCCTTCCATCAATACGAACTTGACGTCCGCCCCGCCGAAACGGGGTTGGGTCCCCGAATCGGTGATCATGACGGCGGCGCCGGAATCCTGGAGGGTATAAAGCAGGCGTTCCGCGGGATAAGCGGGATCCATGGGGACATAGGCTCCGCCCGCCTTGAGGATGCCCAGAAGGGCCACCATGGCTTCCGGCGTGTGGGCCAGGCTCACCCCCACGCGGACTTCCGCCTTGACCCCCAAGCCGCGCAGGTGGCGGGCCAGTTGGTTCGCGCGCGTATTCAGCTCACGGTAGGTGATGGATATTTCCTTGTAGCGCAGCGCCGTCGCTTCGGGATTGCGGGAGACGACCGCCTCAAAGCAGGCGGGCGTCATGTTTAGCGCCGGGGGCACGATTTCGGGTTGGGCCCCCCGAAGCAGTGCATCCAGTTCATCGGTCGGCAGCAGGGCCAGGCGGGCCGCGGGCGTGTCGGCATGCTCAACAATTTCACTCAAGAGCTGGATCAGATGGCCCATCATGCGCGTCATGTCGCTTGCGGCGTAGCGCCGGGGGTCGTACTCAACGGACAAGCGGAGTGATGGACCGCCATAACCCGCCAGAATAAGGGGCACCGGCGTGTGCTCGTGGAGGGTGAAGTCACGTGCCTCCCAGGCGCCGCCGAGGCCGCGAAGGGAATCGCCCAATGACTCCCGTTCAAAGACGTAGCACAGGTTGTAGAGCGGCGCATCGCCCGGAATCTCACTGCATGCCCGGATCACGTCGGTGGGCGAGTGCTCAACGGCACGGAGCGCAATCCATTGCTCGCGCAAGGTACGCAACCACGCGAGGGCGGGCGTCGATTCGTCCAGCCGGGTTCGGATCGGCAGCGTGTTGATATAGGGGCCGACTCCATCGGACGCTGCGGCGGCGCCATGCCGCACGGACTTGGTCGCGCCGACCACGACATCGGCGGTATCGCCGTAGCGGTGGGCCAAGAGCATCCACGCGCCGAGCAGGACGATATTGAGAGTCAGCCCATTGGCCTCGGCGAAGTCGGACAGCCGTGTGGTAAATTCGGGATCAAGGACGTGGCGAAGTTGCCCCCCATCGTGAGGGCCAACATCATTCGCGCAGGGCGCGGGCAATGGCAAGGACGTGGCTTCCCAGAGTCCTTCCATCCGTTGCCGCCAATAGGCCTTCGCCTCGTCCGTCGTCGCTTCCTGCAGCCAGGCGGCATAGGCCCCGAAGTCGGCGGGCGCTGCTGGGACATCGTCGGTCATGGTAGTTTCATCGCTGTATTGGCCGAAGACCTCCCGGAGGAGGAGGTTCATGGATCGGCCGTCAACGATGATGTGGTGGACGGTCCAGATGAACTGATAGTCGGCCTCCCCCAATCGAAAGAGGGCGATGCGCATGAGCGGCGCCTCCCCGAGATCGAACCCCCGGGCGCGGTCCTCGGCCAGAAAGTCCGAAAGATCCGATTCCTGTCGCGCTGGAGACTTCGACCGCCAGTCCTCCTCCCTGATCGGCACGCTGGCATGGGCATTGACGAACTGCCCCGGCTCAGGCGAGTCGTCCCGCTGAAAGCTGGTTCGCAAAATGGAATAACGATGCAGGACGGACTGCCAGCAGCGCAGCCATCGCCCGACCTCAAGATTTTCACGGAGTCGCCCCACGACCTGCTCGATATAGCACCCAGAACGGGGTTGGGCAACAGTCTGGAAAAACATCCCCTCCTGGGCGGGCGTCAGGGGCCAGTGCTTCTCCCCTATGCCCGGACTGCCCTGCGGGGGCCCCGCGACCGATTGGTATACCACTCCCTCGCTCCCTGAAAACAATTCCATTTCCCAATCTCCGTGCGGCCGATTCTTCCCTGCAAATTTCCCCAAACAAACGCCGACTGCGGGCACGACCGCCGGCGATCTCCAGATCCCCCTCGACCACCAATCCCGACTAATTTAACCACAACGTCACGGCATGCGCAATTATTGGCTGGCCTTGTGGCAATTTACAGGCCGGGACGCGGCAATATGCTTAAAAAATAAATTCCAGATTATGTGCGAAAAGTCGTTGACTGTGATCGCAAGGCCGTGCTAGAACAGGCCAGCGCGTTGGCACGACGCCAGCAAGGGCCCGGCCCCACTCGTGCCCGCCTCTCGCGCGAATCGCTTGCAAGCAAAGGACGGATCCCATGGAAGTACGAGGATTTATGTACCGAGGAGCATCCGCGTTGAATGCCGCATTGGCACTGGCCGCCCTGGCCTCAGCGGCGCTCTCGACCCACGCCGAGCCCGTCCTGATTGCCTTGGATGGCTGGGCCGATCGCTTCGCCCACGAATACGACTATGTCCTGCGGGAAACCAAGGGCCTGGAGCGGGCACAGGAGCCCGTGGAACTTACGCTGACGATGGCGGGGAACGATTCCGCTTCATGGCGGGAGCACATCCGCGTGGTGCGACTGACCGAGGCGGGCCAGGGCGAGTTGACGCCCCATCAGGTCATCGGTGAGGTCACGGCGGGCGGCGTGGAGCAGCGCGACGGGAATACCCCCCACGCCGTCGCCAGCATCAACATCGTCTTTCTTGCGGATTGCCTGGCGAATCAGACGGCAACCTACCGGCTCTTCTGGGGCCACCCCGAGGGCGCACCCGCTGGGACCGATCTCCCTTCGGCGACGCTGGACGGGGGACTTCAGGTTTCGGGGGAGGCTCCAGGACTCACCATCACGAACGAATTTTATCGGATGAAACTGGATCCGAAGTCGGGTGCGATCCAGCGAATCTTGCCGGCGAAGCAGGAGGAAAGCTCGGAACTTTTCTACCAGAGCATCCCGATCCATTTCGGCGTGGATATCTGGAGTCCGCCCCAGAGCTGGGACCATGACTACGACTGGCCCGCGCCGCCGAACCAGAAGGTGGAGGGCGGCCCCCTGGCGCTGCGCTACCACCGATGGGGACCGATGCACACTTACACGGACGTGGAGGTCTCGATTACTTACACGTTCTACGCCCACAATCCTCAAGTGCATGTTTCGTCGACCATGCGGCTCACCCAGGATCGTTCTGCCCACGCCATCCGGATGGGAGAAGTGGTGGTCAGTCATTCCAAGCGCCCTCCGGAGAACCCCGATCCAACCAAGGAAGAGAGTCCCGAGATTTTCACGCACTACGCCTGGCCGCAACCGGGCGCAGGCACGCTGGTGCGAAGGATTAACGAATACCGGAATGAACTGGGTCAGGCGACGGTGGAAGGACATGTGCCGGGTGGACTGGGCGTGCTTGATCGCGACCAATGGTGGATCGCGGCGTACAATCAGGACAAGGGCTTTGGCCTGGCCACACTGCGCAAAAATCAGTTTTCCGGGAACTACCTCGGTGGCGTGACGCCGCAGGCGACGCCCTGCACCTATCTCGGCCAGTATGGCTGGGGCTTCGTCTACTGGTCGCGCCCCATGGTGTACCCGCTGGGCACTTCCGGGTCTCCGCTGGATCTAAACACCGCCGTAAGCGCCGGCACCCTCTTCGGAACGGAGGAGGCGCTGCTGCTCTTTGAGCCCACGGCGGATCTGGGCAGTGTGGACGGCGCATACGCGCGATTTGTTACGCCCCTGCGCTTTGAGTTCCAGGGCACGGGACCATGGTGAGGTGTGAAGGTTGCGGACAATCGGCAATATCAAAACTTCACCCTTTTTAACTATATTGTGCAAATGCCCCTAACCGCTCTTGCGATTCCACACTGGTTACTGATCGCAGTCGGGCGTATGCACCCATCCAACGACTTATGCATGGCCCAAAAAGTTGTATTGCCCAGCCCGATCCGACAGAATGGCGGGCGTCGTCGGGACGCTGTCTTCCGCAGCCCGCCTTTCCCCATCGAGAACCCACTAAGGGAGGTTTAGTCCATGAAATCAAAGTATCTTATGTTGCTTGCCCTGTTCCCGGCCCTGATGATGGCCGGCTGTCCTAAGAGCGAGACGGCTCCGGCCACGGATGCCCCCGCAGAGGCCACATCCGCGCCGGCGGACGAATCCGCCGCACCGGCCGAGGGCTCGGGCACGGTAAATGAAGCGCCGGAGGAAGTCCCGGCGACGGCACCCGCCGCATCGGCGGAAAAGGAAGCCGAAGTGGGTGGCGAATGGATCTCCCTTTTCAACGGCAAGGATCTGGAAGGCTGGACGCCGCGCGGCGACGCGGTGTGGGAAGTGAAGGATGGGGTCATGGTGGGGCGTTCGCCCGGGAAGCAGGGTCACATCTACATCGGGCCGGAGCTTACGGATCTTGAAGTCAAGGGCATGTTCCGGATTGCGGTCACCGAAGAGGGCAAAAACGCGAACAGCGGTCTTTATTTCAGGGCCAATCCGCCGGCGGACAACGTCAATGGCTACCCGGAGGGCTACGAGGCCCAGATCTGCAACAGCCAGGAAGCCCACACGGGCTGGCTCTGGAAGCCGGGCAAGGGCGTGGGCAAGGCCTCGAAGCTGCTCACGAAAGACGGCGAATGGTTCGCCATGCGCGTGAAGGCCGTGGGACCGAAGATTGAAATCTACATCAACGACGAACTCGTGACGACCTACGAAGACACGGAGTTCACCAAGGGCTTCTTCGCGCTCCAGTGCCATAACTCGGGCATGACGGCGGAAGCGAAAGAGCTTTACTACCGCGATCTTTCCAAGAAGTAGACTACGTTTTATCTTCCGCGGGCACGTGGTGTGCTCGCGGGAGTTGTCTATCTCAGCGGCAACGCCAGGCGGCGGGCCTGCGGCACGGAGGGCGTGATGTGGATTGCACTGGCAGTGTTGGTTTGTGCGGCGGCGGATGCGGGCGCGGACTGGAGTAAACTCGAAGTCAGCGGCTGCGAGAACGTGCTTCAGGTAACGGAGTCCGTCTACAGCGGCGGCGAACCCCACACGGAAGAAGCGCTGAAGGCCCTGGCCGATCTGGGCATCAAGACCATTGTCAGCGTGGACGGGGCAAAGCCCGATGTGGAAACGGCGAAGAAGTACGGCCTGCGCTACATCCACCTCCCCATCGGCTATGACGGCTTTTCCCGGGAGCGGGGCCTCCAGTTTGGCCGCGTATTGACGGACACCGAGAGCCCCGTATACTTCCACTGCCACCATGGCAAGCATCGGGGTCCGGCGGCCGTGGCGGCGGGCATGGAGGCCTCGGGCCAGTGGCAGCCGGGCGAGGCCAATGCCTTTCTGAAGGCGGCGGGCACGGCGGCGAAGTACACCGGGCTTTATGAGATTATCGACACCTTTACGCCGCCGACGAAGGATGAGCTTGCGGCGGCGGACGTGAGCTTTCCCCCCATCGCGGACACGCCGCCCTTTCAGGAAGCCATGGCCCTCATTGATCGCCAGAAGGACAACCTGGCGCTGGCCGAAAAAGCGTGCTGGGGGGCGCCGGCGGACCACCCGGACATCGCACCGGCCCATGAGGCCCTCCAGATCCGTGAAAGCTTCGCCGAGGTCCTCCGCCTCAAGACGGAGGGGGATCGTCCCGCCGCGTACCAGTACGAGATGAAGCGGGCCCTCGACGCGGCGGTGGCCCTGGAGGAGGCCCTGCGCGCCAGCCAGGCGGACGCCGCCACGGCGGCCTTCAAGGCCCTGAATCAGTCGTGCAGCGCCTGCCACGAGCAGTTCCGCGACTGAGCGTTCAACTTATGGGTTCTGGGAAATTGCCAATCACTGAATTCGTGAACTCCCATCGGCCCCATACACCGGCAAGTTTGGCGGGCTTCGTTACCCGCCACGCCCTGCGCTGCGCTGTCAACCCTCACCGCGCTCGTGTTATAGTACGGGTTCCTTAAGACTTCCGGAAACACACCCGCCCTCGACGGCAGTTGAAGCCCTATTTCATGAGAAAATTCGACGACGAATTGGTTTCCGGCAATATTGTCTGGTCCGTGTGGAAACTGGCGTGGCCCGTAACGCTCCTCAATCTGGTCAATGGCCTCCACGGGATGGTGGACCATATCCTCGTGGGACACTACATTGCCTCCGAGTCCAACGCGGCCAATGCGGCCATCGGGGTGGCATGGCAGGTCTTCCTCGTCATTGTCGTTTTCATCGCATCCCTCTTTCACGGGATGAACGTGCTCATTTCCCGCTATGCCGGCCGGCAGGATCGGGAAAACATGAGCCGCGTGGCCTATGAGGCCTTCCTCGCCTCCGTTTACATTCTGGTTTTCATCGTGGCGCCGGCGGGCTATTTCCTGGCGCCCCACCTCCTCGATCTTGTGGAGGCCCCGCCGGAGGTGCAGGTGCACGCCCTGCCCTATCTGCGCGTGCTGTTCGTGTGCGGTGCCCCCCTCTTCCTGAGCTTCATGTTCACGGGCGCCTTTCAGGCCACGGGCGACGCCAAAACGCCCTTGGTGCTGGGCGTGCTGGCCACCTTTCTCAACGTGGGCATCAGCGCGGTGCTGATCACCGGCGCGGGGCCTTTTCCGGCGCTAGGCGCCGTGGGGGCCGCCCTGGGCACGGTGCTCGCCCCCCTGTTCACCGTCTCGATTTCCATCGCCCTCGTGCTGCGGCGGAAGATGCTCATTCTCCCGCCGGAGAAGTACCGTCTCATGCCGGACTTCGCCACCATGAAAGTCGTCGCGCGCATCGGCATCCCCACGGGCATTCAGGGGGTGTTGCTCAATATCGGCGGGACCCTCGTCATGCGCTTTCTCGGGGCGATGGAACCCGGTATCGCCGCACCGGCCCTGGCGGCCTACACCATCTGCTATGCCCAGTTGTTTTCGCTGATCACCTGGACCAGCTTCGGACTTCGCGCCGCCGCCGGAACCCTCATGGGTCAGAATATCGGCGCGGGAAAACATGAGCGCGGTAAGAGCGCGGTCCGTGTTGCGGCGACCTTTGGCGGTGCGTGGGCGGTGCTGATCGGCGCCATCTTCTGGTACTTCCCTGCGGAGTTGCTTGCCATTTTCGGCGCGAGCCAGGGGCCGATTGTGGCCATCGGCGTTTCGCTTCTGCAGTACCTGACCTTTTCGGGTGTGGTCATTGCCGTGGCCCTGGCGCTGACGGGCGGGCTTCAGGGAGCGGGCGAGACCAAGCTGCCCATGTACATCGCCTTCCTGACCCAGATCGTCGTGCTGCTGGGCATCTGCTGGTGGTACCAGTGGCATCAGGCGCTCACGCCCGAGCGCGTCTGGATGGCCATACTGATCAGCCACGCCAGCCGCCTGATTCTGACCTGGCTGGTGTTCCGTACGGAAAAGTGGGCGCACACGGTCGTGGAGTTGGACGACTGAGCCGATAGAGCGCTACCTCGACGTCGAGACGGGCCTTCCCACATCGGCCTGTTCCAACCTCGGCACAGTTCCTGCTTTCTTTTCTTTCAGGCACAGGAAGTGGGCCGGGAAATTACCCTCGCGTACGGATTACCCCGTAAATCCTACTCTTAGGTATGGTTTTTCCAGTCCGGCGCGAGGAGAAGCATGTCCCAGGAGCAATCGGATATCCTTTGGATGTTGGTGACGGCGTCGCTGGTCTTCATGATGCAGGGCGGCTTCATGTGTCTGGAAAGCGGCTTTACGCGCTCGAAAAACAGCATCAACGTGGCGCTCAAAAACTTCACCGACTTCGCGATTTCCTTCTGTCTCTTCTGGGCCCTCGGCTTCGGCCTCATGTTTGGCGTAAGCCGAAGCGGCTGGATCGGCACAGATGCGTTCCTCCTTCCCTTCGAGTCCATCGGCGAATGGCGTACCGCGTTTTTCTTCTTTCAGGCCATGTTCTGTGCCACGTCCGTCACCATCCTCTCCGGCGCAGCGGCCGAGCGCATGCACTATCTGAGTTACTCCATTGTTGCTGTGATCGTCTCGGGGCTGATTTACCCTGTGTTCGGCCACTGGGTGTGGAATGGTGCGGATGGGGCCTCGGGCGGCGGATGGCTGGGCAACCGGGGCTTTGTCGACTTCGCTGGCTCCAGTGTGGTCCATAGCGTGGGCGGCTGGGTTTCGTTGGCCATACTCCTGATCATCGGCCCGCGCCATGGCCGCTTCCCCAAAGACGGCCCACCCCAGCGCATCACCGGGCACGATGTGCCCATGAGCGTGCTCGGCGCGCTGCTGCTGTTTATGGGATGGTTTGGCTTCAACGGTGGCAGCACCCTCACCCTGGACGCGAGTGTGGCGCGTATCGTTGCCAACACAGCGCTCGCGGCGTCCTTCGGCGGCATCACGACGCTGGCCATCGGCTGGACCCTGCGCAAGCGCCCGGACGCGGAGCTGGTGATCAACGGCACCCTCGCGGGCCTGGTGGCCATTACGGCGAACTGCCACGCGGTAACCGCCGCCGAGGCCCTTGTGATCGGGAGCGTCGGGGGCATGGTCATGCTGGCCCTCGATCACGTGCTCGTCAAGTGCCGGATCGACGACGCCGTGGGGGCCATCCCCGTGCACCTCGGGGCCGGGATCTGGGGAACCCTGGCTGTTGCCTTTTTCGGCGACGCGGCGCTGCTGAAAACGGGGTTGGATTTCCAGAGCCAATTCATTGCCCAGTGTCTGGGTGTGGCGTCCGCGGCGGTCTGGGCTTTCGGGCTAACCTTTCTCATCTGCTGGCCCCTGAACCGGATATTTCCATTCCGCGTGTCTGCGGAAGCCGAAGAACAGGGACTGAACTTTTCCGAGCACGGCGCAACCACGGAGCTGATCGATCTCCTGAAGGTCATGGATTCGCAGGGGCAGACCGGCGACCTGCGCGCCCGGGCCCCCGTGGAGCCCTTTACGGAAGTGGGACAGATCGCCCGGCGTTACAACCAGGTGCTGGACTATCTTCAGAAGGCGGTGGCCCGCTCCGATAACATCGTGCGCGACATCCAGGACGGCATCGTAACCTTCACGCATCAAGGCCTGCTCACCAGTCTGAACCCCGGTGCGGAGAAACTCTTCGGCTACAGCATGGCCGACGCCGTGGGACGGCCCGTCAGCCTGCTCCTGGCCGCCGAATCCGGCGGCGGGCCCGTGCAACTCGAACGCTTCCTGGCGCAGGAAGGAAACGGGCGTCCGCCGCTGGTCTACGGGCTCCGCCGTAACCAGGAGCGATTTCCCGTGGACTTTCGCCTTTCCCGGAGCGGAGCGGGGGGCACCTATGAGTACACCGGTCTGGTCAAGGATGTGACCGAGCAGAAACTGGCCGAAGACGCCCTGGAAGCGAGCCGCGATCGGATTCGCCGGCACAACCAGGCCCTCACTTCGCTGGCCCAGACCCACCGCGAGTCCGCGGGCAATTTTGATGTGCTGCTGAGGACCATCGCCTACGAGTGTGCAACCTCGCTCGAACTGGATCGGGTATCCGTCTGGCGCATTATGGAAGATGGCGTACGCCTGGCCAATGTCTACGTGCTGGCCGGTACCGGGGGCGTGCTCAAGGACATGAAGCGGCCCGATCCGGTGGCGTTTTCGGCCGCATTGCGGAGCGCCGTTCAGGGACAACGGATCATCAGCACGGACGACGCGATGAACGACCCGCGCACCGAGAGCCTCTGGACCGCGTACCTCAACGAACACAATACCGCCGCCATACTCATTGCTCAGATCAATCTGGGTGGAGAGCTGCGCGGGTTGATGTTCTTCGAGCACGTGGGTGGCCGCCGCCCCTGGTTTCCAGAGGAGGCGCAGTTTGCCGCTTCGGCTTCGGACTTTCTGGTCCTGGCCTACGAAGAGGCCGAGCGGCGCTACGCGCAGGACGCCCTTCGCGAGATGAACGAATCCCTGGAGGTCCGCGTCTCCGAACGCACGCGGGCGGTGGAGCAGTCCAACCGGGAACTGCGGGATACCCTGGAAAATCTGGAGCGCGCGCAGAACAAGCTGATCACTTCGGAGAAAATGGCCGCGCTGGGCGAGCTCGTGGCGGGCGTGGCCCACGAGATCAACACACCCGTGGGCGTGGCGGTAACGGCCACGTCGCACCTGCAGATCAAGACGCGCGAACTGCTGGACCGCTTCGCCAGCAACGGCATGAAGAAATCCGATCTGGACAACTACCTCCGAATCGCAGGCGAGTCCACCACCATGCTCATGACCAACCTCACCCGAGCCTCGGAGCTGGTGCAGAGCTTCAAAAAGGTGGCGGTGGATCAATCGAGCGAGGCCATGCGGGTCTTCGATCTCAAGCAGTATGTGGGCGAGGTGCTGTTGAGCCTGCAGCCCAAGCTGAAAAAAACGAAGCACGAAATCACGCTGGAGTGCCCCGACGATCTGGAGTTGCACACTTACCCGGGAGCCCTCTCGCAGGTGATTACGAATCTCATCGTGAATTCCATGATCCACGGCTTCGAAGAGGAGGTCGAGGGACAGATCCTGATGCGCTTCACCCCGGAGGGAAAGGAACTCCTGTTCACTTACCGGGACAATGGCAAGGGGATTCCGCCGGAGTATCTGGGGCGGATCTTCGACCCCTTCTTTACCACGCGTCGCGGCACAGGCGGCAGCGGGCTGGGGCTCCACATCCTCTATAACATTGTTTCAAGTCAACTGCAGGGAAGCATCCATTGCGAAAGTACGCCAGGAGAGGGCACAACCTTCTACATTCGCATGGCAACCACCATTGAGGACAATGAAGTATGAGCCATTCGCCAGAAATCCTCCAGGAAGATGATGATGCACTCATGTTCGCCGACGACGATGGGGCGACGGTGGTGGAACGGACGGGGCATCCCTGGAAAGTACTGATCGTCGACGACGAGCCGGAAGTGCACAACGTGACCCGACTCGTGTTGGACGGATTTGTATTCGACAACCGGCGGCTCGAGTTTGTCAGCGCCCACTCCGCCGCCGAGGCGCGGGTCTTGCTCCAGGCCCACCCCGACGCGGCCATGGTGCTCCTGGATGTGGTCATGGAAACCGAGAATGCCGGACTTGAGCTGGCAAAGTACATCCGGGAAGAGCTGCACAATTTCAACATCCGGATTGTGCTCCGCACCGGCCAGCCGGGCCAGGCGCCGGAAGAGCAGGTGATCCTCAATTATGACATCAACGATTACAAGGCGAAGACGGAGCTGACCGCCACCAAGCTCTTCACCACCATGGTGGCCTCCCTCCGCTCTTACCAGCACCTGCAGACACTCGAAGCCAACAAGCGCGGCCTGGAGACCATACTTCACGCTTCCTCCTGCATCTTTGAGACGCGGGCGATGGAGCAGTTTTCCACGGGCGTGCTTACCCAGCTCACCGCCCTGCTCAATCTCAAGGAGGACGCGCTCTATTGCAAGACGTCGGGCTTCGCCGCCACCTCCAGCGACGGCACCTTGCGCATTGTCACCGGCACGGGGATCTACTCCGATTTTGTGAGTCATGCCGTCGAAGATCTGACGGATGAAGACGTGCTTACCTGTCTCGCCGAGGCGCGCAAACAGCGCAAAGAGCTCTATCTCGATGACAATCGCTACGTGGGCTATTTCCGATCGGAGAACGGTTCGGAAAGTCTCCTCTACCTGAAGGGCTGGAAGGGACTCGACGAATGGGACCAATACCTCCTGCAGATCTTCTGCAAGAACGTGGCTATCGCCTACGACAACATCAGCCTCAACGGCGAGATCCTGGAGACGCAACGGGAGATCATCTTCAAGCTGGGTGAAATCGTGGAGACGCGCTCGCGGGAAACGGGGAACCACGTCAAACGCGTGGCGGAGTACTGCGCACTGCTCGCGCAGAAAGCGGGCCTGGGCCGCGAGGAGACCGCCGTGCTCCGCTTCGCTTCGCCCATGCACGATCTGGGCAAGATGGCCATCCCCGATTCCATCCTGAAAAAGCCGGGCAAACTGAACGACGCGGAAATGCGCCTGATGCAGACCCACACGACCGTGGGCTATGAAATGCTCTGCCACAGCAAGCGCGAGTTGCTGGGGGCCGCCGCCATGATCGCCTTGCAGCACCACGAACGCCCCGATGGCGCGGGTTATCCA
>JBIJDL010000204.1:0-10115 GCA_044344195.1 Candidatus Hydrogenedentales bacterium | reverse complement strand
AAACGGTATACTGATCGCGCCAGACCCATATGACCCATTGCCTACAGACTCCAGACTCTCTCTTGACCCACCCGCGCCCCTTCGCCCAAGATATCCCCCTGCAACCCAGGGAGACTCATCACCATGGATCGAACCCACAACCGACGCGCGTTTCTACGTCACTCCGCCTTGGGCACCCTCGCCCTCGCGGGACTTTCCCAAGCCCGCGCGGAAGAAGCCCCCGCGACGCGCCCGAACATCGTCTGGATCTACAGCGACGACCATGCCCAGGCCGCGGTGAGCGCCTATGGCGGGCGGCTGGCGGAGATTGCCCCCACGCCGAATATCGACCGCATCGCCAGCGGCGGAATGCGCTTCAACAATAGCTTCGTCACCAATTCCATCTGTGGCCCCTGCCGCGCGGTCATCCTCACGGGAAAACACAGTCACCTCAATGGCTTCCGCGACAATTCGAGCACCTTCGATGGGTCACAACAAACCTTCCCGAAGCTCCTCCAGCAGAACGGATACCAGACCGCACTCTTCGGCAAGTGGCACCTCGTTTCCGAACCCACGGGCTTCGACGCCTGGGAAGTCCTTCCCGGTCAGGGCCACTATTACAACCCTGATTTCATCACGCCGTCGGGAAACATCCAGGAGCCGGGCTATGTCACGGATATCACCACGGACAAGTCTCTCCGGTGGCTGGAGGAAGGGCGCGATCCGGCCAAACCCTTCATGCTGATGATTCAGCACAAAGCGCCCCATCGCGAGTGGGAGCCCGGCCCGAAGCACCTCAACCTCTTTGAGGACGTGGAATTTCCCGAGCCGGACAATCTCTTTGACACCTATGAAAACCGGGGCTCCGCCGCGAAGCTTCAGGATATGTCCATCGAGAAGACCATGACCCTCGATTCGGACTTGAAGGTCTGGCCCGAGAACGCGGAGGACGACCCAAAACTGAAAGGCCGCTGGAAAAACGCCATCGGACGCATGAACCCCGAGCAGCGCGCCGCGTGGGACGCGGTCTACGGCCCCCGGAATAAAGCCTTCCGCGAGGCCAACCTGTCGGGCAAGGATCTCGTGCGCTGGAAATACCAGCAGTATATGAAGGACTACCTGCGCTGCGTGCGATCCGTGGATGACAACGTGGGCCGGGTGCTGGACTATCTGAAGGAGAAGGGACTGGACAAGAACACCATCGTGTTCTATTCCTCCGATCAGAGCTTCTACCTCGGCGAGCATGGCTGGTTCGACAAGCGCTTCATGTATGAAGAGTCCCTCCGCACGCCGCTCCTTGCCATGGGGCCTGGCATTGCGCCGGGCTCGACCTGCGACGCCATGGTGCAGAACCTCGACATGGCCCAGACCTTCCTCGCCCTGGCCGGCACGCCCGAGCCGGGCGACATGCAGGGGGCGAGCCTGCTCCCCCTTCTCCATGGCGAACAGCCCGCAGAGTGGCGCGACGCCTTGTACTACCACTACTACGAGGGCGAGGGCAAGGTACACAATGTCTATCGCCACTATGGCGTGCGCACCGACCGCTTCAAACTTATCCGCTTCCACACCCTGGACGAGTGGGAGTTCTACGATCTGAAATCGGACCCGACGGAGATGAATAACCAGTTCGGAAATCCCGAGTATGCAGCGATCGTCAAGGACCTTGCTTCGAGGTTGACCGATCTGCGCGCGCGGTATGGCGTGACCGAGAGCGAAGGTTTGTAGCACATATTCAGCCAGTGTGTTGAAGGGGTATCCTGTTGACGCTTGCAATTGGTGGCGGGGATCGTCATTCTTAGGTCGTAGGGACACTTGGTCGAAACACAGATGCAAGTACGGACACGCGCGTGTGCGAAGCGGGCAGGTTCGTTGGTGTGTGAGTCAGAACCAGCAGGCGAGAGCCTTGTAAAGGGGTAGGAGAGATGGAAGAGTCACAGCCATTTTTCGTCATCGGCCTGGGAGAGGTGCACTGGGACCTGTTGCCTGATGGCCGGCAACTGGGCGGCGCGCCGGCCAACGTTGTGTACCACGCGCAGGCCCTTGGCGCCCGGGGCGTCATTGCTTCCAGTGTGGGGCAGGATCCGGCTGGCCGGGATTTGCTCGACGCCATGTCCGATGCCGGGCTGTCCGTGGGCGTTGTCCACTTGGATACGGCCCGGCCCACCGCCGAAGTTCGGGTTGTGCTGGACAGCCATGGCGCGCCGGCCTATGAGGTGCCCGAACTCGCCGCCTGGGACAACCTCCCGTTCCGTACGGAATGCGTAAAGTTGGCCCGCAAGGCGGACGCTATCTGCTTTGGCACGCTCGCGTCGCGCAACCCCCACAGCCGGGGCTGCATCCGGCAATTTCTGGAATCCGCCATGCCCAGTTGCCTCCGAGTTTTTGACGTAAACCTCCGCCAGAACTTCTATGCGCGCGATATTCTCCAGGACCTGCTCGAACACGCGGAAGTGCTGAAGCTGAATGAGGATGAACTGCCCATCGTGTCGTCCCTCTTGAATATCAGCGGCTCTACCAAAGAGCGCATGGAAGTGTTGATGGGCAAATTCGCCCTGAGCGCCGTCGCAGTAACCCGTGGCGCGCGGGGCAGCGTGCTCATGACGCCGGACCACCTTGAAGTGCATCACGGATCGCGCGTGGACGCTGTGGTGAACACCCTGGGCGCGAGCGACGCCTTTACCGCGGCGCTCATCATAGGGCTCCTCCATGGTCGGCCCCTGCCGGAGATCAGCGAACGGGCCAATCAACTGGCGAGCCATGTGTGCACCTTGCGCGAAGCCATGCCCCCTCACCCGACCAGCGCGGTGTCCATGCTTTGACGCGACGCCGGGTTACTGCGACGCTTCGGGCAGCTCCAGGACAAAAAGAACCCAACCCTGGGGCGCTTCCGCCAGCCAGAGTTTACCGTGGTGCGAGCGGGCAATCTCCCGCGCCAGGCTCAGACCCAGGCCGAGGCCGTCCACTTCGCGCGAATGGGCGGGGTCGCCGCGATAGAAGCGGTGGAATACCCGCTTCCGGTCTTCTTCGGCAATGCCCCGGCTCGTATTGGCGACGGTAAGGCGAACATTCCCGTCCTGTCGAAACAGGCCGAACTGGATCTGGCCATCGGGAACGTTATACTTGATCGCGTTGTTTACCAGATTCTGAACCGCCTGCTGCAACAGGGCGGCGTCGGCCTGGACCACGATTCCCTTACTCAGTTCGCTCTTCACTTGCAGCTCGGGCGCAAGAATCTCCACATCCTCAATGATGGACTCCAGGAAGGTGTCCAGCGCGAGGGGGGCCAGGGTGATCTTGAGCTTTCCCGCATCGGCCAGAGAAAGAAGCAGGAGCCGCCGGATGATCACGGTGAGGCGCTGCACTTCCTCCAGCAACTGGCCCAGCTTCTGTTGCAGCGGCGAGCCGGGCGGGGCCTCCTGCAGGGCTTGGTTGAGCTGTCCCTGGAGAATGGTCAGCGGCGTCTTCAGTTCGTGGGCCGCATCGGCGCTGAAGCGCGTGGCCTGCTTGAAGCTGCGGTCCAGCCGCTCCAGCATGCGGTTGAAAACGCGGTTCAACCGATCGAATTCCTCCAAGGAGCCCTGCTCCGGCAGACGGCGCTCCAATTCCTGCGCGGTGATGGATTCCGCCGCCGCAATGAGCGCATTGACCGGCTTCAGGGCGCGCTGGGCAAGAAACCAGCCCCCCGCGCCGATGGCGACCATGGCCAGCGCAAAGATGGCCAGGAACGTATCACGGAGAGCGCCTGTCTCGGCGAAGAAGGGCTCGAGGTCGGCCGCGATGACAAGAACATCTCGGGGGGAAGCCAGCACGGCGACACGCCAGGATTGCGCGCCGATGGTGCGGGTATCGAAAAGCAGTTCGCTGACGGGAAATCGTTCGTCAGGCCCTGAACGCGGGCCTTGACCTTGTCGGGGACCTGAACCCCGCTGAACGTTGTCGCCCCGGCCAAATCCCGGCGCAACGCTCCCTGGTTCGCCGCCCGGAGTACCAGGGTTGGGCCGATCTTGTCGCATGAACTCGGGGGGACCATTCGGCGGGCCAAAGGAATTGAGGCCGGGCGGGCCGTTAAGGGGCCCTGGAGGCCCCCGAAAATCGGGTTCGCGGAAAAAATCCGGGTCCATCGGTGGAATCGCGTCGAACGACACCGCGTCGAGGATATCGCCGGAGGCCAGGGCCGTGGGCCAGGTAGCACTGCGGCGCCGTTCGGTCCCATCGCGACCTGCGACGAGAAAAGCAAAGGCGCGGGAAGGGTCCAGTTCTGAAAGGTATTGGAGGGAATCTTCGAAGGCGGACCAGCCGCCATCGCGCCGGGGCGAGGCAAGCTGATTGCGAGCGAGGGCTTTCATCTCCCCGTCCAGCCGCTCCAGTCCTGTGAGACTGTGCAGCAGGTGCCATGTGCGCCAGCCGAATCCGAGGAAGATGGTGGCGGAGATGGAAACGGAAAGGAGCATGATGCGCATCCGGAAGGACCGGGGCGCGAAGGCCAGCTTCATTCCCCTTCCTTCCGCACCCGATAGCCCACACCGCGAATGGTCTCGATGAAAGCACCATCCCCGCCGAGCTTCTTCCGGAGGCGCTGGATATGTACATCCACCAGGTTGGTATTCGGATCGAAATCGTAGCCCCAGACGTGCTCGATCATCTGCGTGCGCGTGTACACGCGGCCGGGGCTGCGCATGAGGTATTCCAGCAGGCTGAATTCGCGGGCGGTGAGCTTGACCACCACGCCGGCGGACTTTACTTCGCGCGTGATCAGGTTGATGGTCACTTCGCCGGAGCGGAGCAGGCTCACGCCTTCGTCCGACGTGCGCCGGCGCACTGCGTGCAGCCGCGCCGCCAGCTCCTCCACATAAAAGGGCTTCGTCAGGTAGTCGTCCGCACCGGTATTCAGCCCCTCAATGCGCTCGTCCAGCTCGGAACGGGCCGTCAACAGGATCACGGGGGTGCTGTGGCCCTTTTTCCGGAATTGTTTCAAGATACTCAAGCCGTCGCGGCCCGGCAGCATGATATCCAGCACCACGGCGTCGTAGGGCTGGGACAGCATGAGCAACAGGGCTTCGTCGCCGTGACCGCAATGCTCCACCAGAAAGCCCTGCTCGGTGAGGCCTTTCTTGGCAAAATCGGCAATCTGCTTTTCGTCTTCTACCAGAAGTATCTTCATGGCGAGAGTATAGCACCCCCTCCCCGTCGAATTGCCATGACCAATCCGGTGAATGTATGTTAGTATCGAATGAGCTTCGACCTGAAACGCCTTGGGCGCGTTGCCGGGGGCAGTGGGTCAATTGTGCAGTAACAGGAGAATGGGCAAATGGCAATTATTCGGGTTACGGGAATTCAGATGACGGTGGGCGCGACCAAAGGAGAGAATCTGCCCAAAATACTGGAGCACATCAAGAGCAGTGACTGCGATATCCTTCTCTTTCCAGAAATGAGCCTCACCGGCTACAACAATGACTTCAGCGACTCAAAGACGTTGGAAGCCTGGCAGCAGATTGCCACGGCATGCCGCCATTCCTACGTGACCGCCATCATCGGCACGGGCGCGCGGGCCGACGGTCACACCTACATTCAGTCGCGTATTTACACGGACCAGGGCAATCTCCTCGGCACGCAGGAAAAACTGATTCCCACGGAACAGGACCGGACCTGGTGCCGCCCCGGCGAGGAACTCCGTGTCTTCAATTATCGCGACCTGGACTTCGGCTGCCTGATCTGCAATGACCTCTGGGTCACGCCCGGCATGGGGACCTACCCTGATCATCGCCTGTCCCACCAGTTGCGCCAGAAGGGTGCCCAGATCATTTTCCACAGCGCCAATTCCGGCTGTGACCCCTTCTACACCGAGTTTCACACGGCCAACCTGAAATTGCGCGCCCGGGAAAGCGCGCGGCATATCATCACGGTGAACGCGGCCAGCCTGAACGGCCCCATCAACTCGCCGAGCGGTGTTGTCTCTCCCGAGGGCGAGTGGCTCGTGCGCTGCAATCCCCAGGGCGAGCAAAGCTTCACCTTTGAGATAGATCCCGACACGTTGTAAATTGGTCTGGAGTCTGGAGTCCGGAGTCTGCAGGAAAGGCCCGAAGTCGCCCAACGCACCTCAGCGCCCCTGATTGGTCCGATCAGTCTGATCAGTCCGATGAGAAAGCCTGCCTCCAGACTCCAGACTCTCCCCTCCAGACTGGACTTCCCATGCCCAAAATCAGTGCCGTGCTTATCGTAAAGAACGAAGCGCCCCGCCTCGCCCCGTGCCTGGAGGCCCTTCGCGCTTTGGCCGATGAGATCATCGTGGCGGACACGGGCTCTTCCGACAACACGCTGGAGATCGCCCGCCCGTTCACCCCCCACTGTCATGAAATCCCCTGGGAAAACGACTTCGCCGCAGCGCGCAATCGCGCCGTGGCCATCGCGGTGGGGCCGTGGATTCTCTCCATCGACGCGGATGAGATTGTGGTCGAGCCCGATCACGCGCGCGCCTTGCTTGACGAATTTATCCAGAGCCAACCCGCGGGAGCGACGGGCACGATCCAGCACCGAAGCCCCACGGGCAGGGGCGCGGAGCAGACTATAGTCACGGGTACTGTCGAGCGCTTTTTCGAGAAGTCCGCGTATCGATTCAGCGGCATCATCCACGAGCAACTCGTGGCCCTCAACGGACCGCGCGGCCCCGTCGCCTCCACCGGCGTGGTCGTGGCCCACTCGGGTTATGAGCACCGCCAGGAAGACCCCGACCATAAGGGGCTCCGCAATCTGCCCCTGCTGCAAGAAGCCGCCGACGCCCACCCGGATGACGCCTATTACGCCTATCAACTCGGGCGAACCCTCTTCACGCTGAAGCGCTACCCCGAAGCCATCGCGGCCTTCGAAGAGGCCCTGCGCGGCATCGATTTTGCGCAGGCTGCGCCCGCATACCGGAACGGCGCGCCCGTCAGCCGCGAGACGCTCACCACGTTGCTCACCAGCTTCACCTATGCCCTCGTCAACTTGGGCCGCCTGGCCGACGCCGAGATCCTCCTCACGGATCACGTCGCCCTCGACCACCACGGCACCCACTGGGCCGACTTCTACCACGCCTGCGGCTACGTGGCCCTCATGCTCGGCGATATCGAAAGGGCAAAGGCCGCCTACACCGAGTCCATGCGCTGCGGCCCCATCCGCGAAGACGTGGCCGGCACGGGAAGCTACGCGAGCGCCTACCACCTCGGCCTGCTGGCTGAGGCGGAGAACGACCTCCCCGGTGCCATCGGACACTATGCCACCGCGCTCCAGTTCAAGCCCGACCACCGCGTCACCCTTGAGCGCTACGTCGACTTCATGGTCGAGCACCAGTTCGGCGTCGCGCCCAACATCCAAGCCCGCGCCGAGTCCGCAGCCTTTCACGCCGCCGTGCTGCGCCGCCTGAAGGGGCGCCTCGACGCGGGCGAAAAAGAACAAGCCGATTTTCTCATCACGACCATCGGCCTGCTGGCCTTCACCAACAAACGCTTCGCCAGCGACCTCCTGGAGCAGTGCCAGAAGATCCGGATGCAGTACGGAATCGTGTAACAAAAATACAGAAGAAATGGGTCTTATAGGTCGTATGGGTCGAATGGGTCCTATGAAAAGAGCCACGCCAGACCCATAAGACCCATAAGACCCACAACTATCAGGAACCCCCCATGACCTCCTTCCAACTCACCGACAAAGTCATCCTCGTCAACGGCGGCAGCCGCGGTATCGGCGAGGCCTTCGCCCATGAATTCGCCCGACGCGGCGCAACCGTCATCGTCACCTCACGCAAGCAGGACGGCGTCGACTCCGTCGTGGAGGCCATCAAGGCCGAGGGGGGCAAGGCCGCCGGTAAAGCCTGCCACACGGGCGACCCCGCCCAGATCGACGCCCTCTTCACCTGGGTCGAGGCCGAGTTCGGTCGCCTCGACGGCCTCGTGAACAACGCCGCCACCAACCCCTACTTCGGCCCCTTCATCGAAGCACCCGAGTCCGCCTTTGACAAAACCTTCGAGGTCAACGTGAAAGGCTACTTCATGATGGCCCAGCGCGCCTGTCGCCTCATGGTGAAAGGTGGCGGTGGCTCCATTGTGAACATCGCCTCCATCGAAGGCATCAGCCCTTCCCCCATGATGGCCATCTACTCCATGAGCAAGGCCGCCGTCATCATGATGACCAAAACCATCGCCAAAGAAATGGGCGGCGCGGGCATCCGCTGCAATTGCATTTGCCCCGGACTCACCGAAACCAAGTTCGCGAAGGTACTCATCGACACGCCCGAAATCCGGGATGTCCAGGTGGGCAAGACGCCCCTTGCGCGCCACGCCCAGCCCGACGAAATGGCGGGCGCGGCAGTCTACCTGCTCTCCGATGCCGCCAGCTTCACCACCGGCGCGATACTGACTGTGGACGGCGGCGCGATAGTTTGAATGAATTATGAATTACGAATTACGTGCGACGATCGCCAGTTCATAGTTCATAATTCTCAATTCATAATTCCTCCAAAGGAGGCTTCATGCACATCGCAGTTATCGGCGGGGGCTTCATGGGCTCCGGTATCGCCCAGCTCGCCGCCACCCACGGCCACGAGGTTATCCTCATCGATCAGGACGAAGCCGCCACCACCCGCGCCCTCGACACCATCGCATGGTCCCTCGGCAAGCTCTATCAGAAAGAAACTCTGGCGGCAAACCCTGAGAGCATCTTGAAGCGCATCGAAACCCACACCTCGCTACAGGCCGCCGCCAGCGCCGATTTAGTCTTCGAGGCCGTGCCCGAAATCCCCGAGCTCAAGCGCGAGATCTTCGCCGCCCTCGACCGCTGCTGCAAGCCCGAGACCTGCTTCGCCTCCAACACCTCCACCATCCCCATCGGGCACCTCGCCCAAGCCACGAACCGACCCGACCGCGTCGTCGGCACGCACTTCTTCTTCCCCGTGCCCCTGAATCCCCTCCTCGAACTCATCCCCGGCCCCCAGACCAGCGCCGCCACCCTCATGCAATTCCGCGACGTATGCGAGCAGTTCGGGAAATACATCATCCACGTAAAAAAGGACATCCCCGGCTTCATCATGAACCGCATCTTCGCCGCCATGGTCTGCGAAGCCGTCCGCCTCGTCGAGCAAGGCGTCTGCGGCGTGGAGGATATCGACAAAGGCCTCACCACCGGCTACGGCATGATGCAGGGCCCCCTCGCCAAAGCCGACATGGCGGGCCTCGACGTCTGCCTCCTCGCCTTCACCCACATCCACACCATGGACCAGAGCAGCGCCATCGAGCCCCCGGAACTATTGAAGAAACTCGTCGCCGAAGGCCACTACGGCATCAAAAGCGGGCAGGGCTTCTACCACTACAACGAATGCGGCAAGCCGACGGGTCCGGCGGTGTAGGGATTCGCAACCAACACCGAAAACGCGAACTAAAATAGGCGATCAACGGAGGTTAGGCTTTCAGCCTGACCATTCGCGATGTCGGCGGGCGACATCATTTGGGATTTCCCGCTTCGCATACGGGAGTCAAATCCGCCCCCCCGAATTTCCGTTGCGCATTTCCTGCCTCTCTGCTAATCTATTGTTCTTTGAGGTTCCCCTCTTATGAACAATCCCTTGCCAGACGCAGATCCCGAAGACTTGCCCCAATCACCCTTTTTGTGTCCCAGCGCAGCAGTGCGCAAGGACGACCGCCATCTGCCGCACTGGTGGCTCGATGGCGCTTTCTACTTCCTCACGTGGCGACTTGCCGATTCGCTGCCCCAGGAAAAGCTGCGGGCTTGGGAAGCCGAGCGAACCGCTTGGCTCGCGAAACATCCGAAGCCTTGGGATAGCAGGACTACGGAGGATTATCGTGACCGTTTCCCAAAACGCATGGATGCCTGGCTGGATGCGGGCTACGGCGCATGCCACCTGCGGAACTCGGAGTGCGCCTCGGTTGTCGCGAGTGCCCTGCAATTCTTTGACGGTGACCGCTACGAGCTCGCATCGTTCGTAGTCATGCCCAACCACGTCCATGCTTTGTTCCAACTACGGGAGACCCACCTACTCGAAAAGGTGGCACAGTCCTGGAAGGGCTTCACGGCGAGGCAGATCAATAAATCTCTCGGTCGCACAGGGAGGTTGTGGCAACAGGAAAGTTGGGATACCCTGCTCCGCGGCC
>JBIJDL010000203.1:0-10135 GCA_044344195.1 Candidatus Hydrogenedentales bacterium | reverse complement strand
TCTCCACCTGCTATACGGGGCAACCGGCGCGGCTTCGGCCTACTGGACCCAGTGGCGGGACCCGTGGCCGCGCAAGGCCAGCGAATTCCCCGACCGGAGCGCCCTCGGGGTCTATGCCCTCCTCGCGCCGGAGCGGCTGCTGGATATCCTGGCCCACTTCATCGTTTTCGAGACGGACGGCGGCACCACGATCAAAAAGATGTGCCGCTACCAGCAATTCCGCGCGGTGAACAAAATGGTGGCGCGCGTGACGGGCGGCGAAGCGCGTCAGGGCCTCATCTGGCACACGCAGGGCAGCGGCAAAAGCCTCACCATGGTCTTCGCGGCGCTCAAGCTCAAATTCCACAGGGGCATTCAGTCCGAGCGGCTGGAAAACCCCAATCTCCTCGTCATCACCGATCGCAAAGACCTCCACACCCAGATCACGAAGACCTTTGAAGCCTGCAAACTGCCCTCGCCGAAAGAAGCGACCTCCATCCAGAACCTCAAGGAACTGGTGGTGCCCGGCGTCCTCGGGCGGACCGTGCTCTCCACCATTTTCAAGTTTCAGTCCGAAGCCGAGGGCCTGAAATCGACCGATATGGGCCAGCGCAAGTCGGCCCTGGCCGCCATGGCCCTGCCCGATTCCTCCACGTGGATCTGCATGGTGGACGAGGCCCACCGCACGCAGGAAAAGGATCTGGGGGCCTATCTCCGGGCGACCCTGCCCGATGCGGTGCGCTTCGGCTTCACGGGCACGCCGGTGCGGAAGGGCGACAAGGACACCTACCGCAATTTCGGCGTGTCGGGCGAGCACTACCTCGACAAGTATGGCATTCAGGATGCCGTGGACGATGGCGCGACGGTGCCGGTCTATTATCAGGGGCGCATGACCCAGTGGCACGTGGAAGGGGCGGAATTGGACATCCTTTTCGATCAGTATTTCGTCGATGAGCCCGAAGAGCGCATCGAGGAGATCAAGGCGCGCGGCGTGACCAAGGGCGACCTGGCCCGCTTCCGTCCGCGCATCGCCCAGATCGCCCTGGACCTCTGGACCCACTACCGCGAGCACGTGCTGCCCGATGGCTTCAAGGCGCAGGTGGTGGCTATCGACCGGCCCGCCTGCGTGGTCTACAAGCAGGAACTGGATCGGGTCATTGCCCACTACTATGAAACCGTGGAGAAAATGACGCCGGAGGACGCCGCCGCGAAGGCGTCCGAAATGAGCGTGTGCATCTATTCGCCCGGCCAGCACGATCAGGCGCAGCACCCGGACCTCGTGAAATACCAGCTTGACGAGCAACAGGAAAAAGACGCCATCAAAGCCTTCAAGAACCCCGCCGACCCGCTGAAGATCATCATCGTGTGCAACAAATTGCTCACCGGCTTCGACGCGCCCATCGAGCAGGCCATGTACCTCGACAGCCCCCTGGCGGATCACAACCTCCTCCAGGCCATCGCCCGGACAAACCGGATCTCGGGCACGAAGGAACACGGCAGCATCGTGGACTATATCGGCGTGAGCAAGAACCTCGCGACGGCCCTGGCGGGCTACAACGCCCCGGACATCGAAGGGGCCTTGACGAACGAAGATGAACTCTACGCCGACGTGCAGACGGCCCACCGCGAGGTGATGGCGCTGGTGGCGGAGGCCCCGCGCACGGGCGACCCGAAGGCGGATCTCCATGCCGCCCTGGACCTGCTCAAACTTGAAGACACTTGGTTCGATTTCCTGCGATTGTCTAATGAGTTCATAGTTTCCTACGGCAAGCTCTCACCGGACCCGCGTGTCTTGCCGTTTACCGTAGACCTGAAACACATTGCGGCCATACGAATCTACGGGAAGAAGAAGCTGGAAGCCTCTACCGAGGAAATCGACTGGCGGCAGTATTCGCAGAAGATTCGCGAAATCCTCGACCAGCACCTCAAGGTGACAGGGCTTGATACGGCTTTTAAAATGCGCTCCCTCGCCGACCCCAAATTCTGGGAAGACTTCGAGGCGGGTCAGGGCGACGGCGATCTCCAGACGGCGGCGGTGCGCAAGCTGGTGGAATTGAAGAAGGAGACGGCGGAGCGCACGGCCATCAACCCGGCGCGTTATGGGAAATTCTCCGAGCGCATCCAGAAGCTCATCGAGCAATTCCAGCAGGGCCTGCTCAATGCGGCGGAAGTTCTCGGCGCGGCGAAAGACGCGGCCAACGCGGTGCTGGAGGAAGACCGAGCCTTCACCCTGAGCGGCCTGAACGAGCGGGCCTATGACCTCTACAAGATTCTGGAGCGCTTCTCCCCCCAGGCCGAAACAGTTGCCGCAGAATCGGGCGACACCTACGTGGCAGGGACGGCGGCGGAAGGTCCCCTCCACGAAGCGGCGGCGGCCATAGACGATCTCTACCGCACGGACGCCCTCGCTTCGCCCTACTGGCAGGACAAGCCCGAAAGCCGCAAGAAGCTCGTCCAATTGGTCCGGCGCATCGTCCATCCCCTCGGCCTCGGCGACTGGGAAGCCATCGCCAGCAACATCGACCACTACGCCGCCCGACACTACGCCCAGCCATGAACAATTCACGAACCACAATGCAAAAAAAGGCAATCGCGGTTACCGCCAAACAATCAACGGGCGCTGAAGGTGGGTTAAGCTTCCAGCTTGACACAAGGCCCGCTCCAATCGCCGCTAGGCCCGTTGCTCGAGTTTCAGTGTTTCTGTATTTCGACAAATCGCAGGACGCTGCCGGACCAGCGTTCGCTGTAAGTCAACCTGGAAGGTTAACCCACCTTCGGTGCACGAGGAAGCCCGAATGGGCCTCTATACATCGGAATATTCTCCCACTACCATGATCCACGTGCTCACCATAGGCAATACGAAGATCCCCTACGCAGTCCGCTTCTCGGCACGTGCGCGGCGGAAGCGCATCGTCGTGACCCCCGAGGGCGTGGAAGTCATCGCGCCAGCGGGGACGCCCCTGGAGGGCAGGGACAGCATCAACACCTTCCTCCAGACCAAGCGCCGGTGGCTCTATGACGCCGTGCGCGATGTGGCCGCGCGGCAGGGCAAGTTGTTGACCCAATACTACGCGAGCGGTGCTAAGCTCCAGTATCGCGGGCGCTGGCTCATGATAGACGTGCAGCCGGGACCGGTGGACGCCGTGGACATCACGTGCAAGAGCAAGCTCCACGTGACCGTTCCCGAGACGATGAAGAACGCCGACCGGCTGGCGGCGGTGAAAGAAGCCTTCGACACCTGGCTCAAGGAGCGCGCCGAACGGGACCTCCAGCACTTCGCCCGACACCACGGGGACAAACTCAACGTGGCACTGCGCGGCGCAAAGATTACCGAATCACGCCACGCGTGGGGCACCTGCGGCAAAGACCGGATCATCCGCGTTCACTGGCGGCTTATCCAGGCCCCCCGTGTGGCGATGGAATACGTCGTCGCCCACGAACTCGCCCACCTCATCCACCGCAACCACGGACCCCGCTTCTGGAAGGCCCTCGGCGAGACCATGCCCAACTGGGCCGAAGGCAAGGCCCATCTGGAGCGCTGGGAAGGCGAGCACCGGGCGGTGTAGTACAAGGCAGAAAAACAAAAAACGACCCACGCACACGTGCGTAAGTCGTTGATTTGGAATGGTGAACGGGGTGGGGATCGAACCCACGACCACCGGATTAAAAGTCCGATGCTCTACCGACTGAGCTACCCGTTCAAAGGGTGGGAAATCGTTCGGGCACAAATAGGGCCTGATCGACAGTGAACATGTATTGTACCGAAAAGAGGCGTCGGCGTGCAAATTTGCAGGACGAGCACTCGCCTCTTTATTGCAGGGCCAGCCTCCGTTGGGTATGCTACAGCACAGTAAGTAGGCCAGATGCGGTGCCCCAGCGCTTTCGTTCCAGCACACCAATTCTCAAGGAACAAGGGTCGGCTCATGAGCGAATTTCTTGACAAAGCACATGGACGCTTTCGCGCGCCCCGCTTTCCTTCGGCCTGATTTGCATCGGTATCGGCATTCTTATGGCGGACACGATGATCACCGGATTCGGTCTCTCATCCCTTGCCGTTGATAACATAGGAGCGACGATTGGATTTGCCGGGGGAGTCTTTTTCCTGACGAACTGCAAAGCGGACAAGTCCGGTGCAAGCCCGCAAGGGGAGAAGCATTGAATATTCCGGCCCAGTGAAGTTGCGCCTATCGGCACTCTCGTTCGTGCATCTGCCGCCTCGAAGGGGCGGGGCGGCCTCCAGCCCTGAGCAATGCCCAAGGTAAAGAGTACACCAATCTATTTCTCCCTGAAAGGAAAAACCTGATGCGCACTTTGATTCTCCTCGCGCTGGCGATCACCGGCATCGCGGCGGCACCGGCGCAGCGTCCGGCCCTGGCGGACGATTTGCCACTGCTCGACAAGTCCTGGTCGAACGACTCGGAGAAGTTCAGCTTTGTCATTCTGGGGGACAAGACGAGCGGGGGGGAGGGGAAGTGGCCGATCTATGATCGCGCCGTGGATTCCATCAACCTGCTCAAGCCCGATTTCGTCATCACCGTGGGCGACATGATCCCCGGCCACATGGAGACGCGCCCCGAGTGGGATGCGGAGTGGGCGGAGTACATGGCGCACGCGAAGCGTATCGAAGCGCCCCTCTTTCTCACCGTGGGCAATCACGACATCGCCAACCTGGCCTGCTACGAGTTCTGGCGGGAGGATTTCGGGCGCACCTACTATTCCTTCGACTACAAGGGCTGCCATTTTCTCATCTTCAACACGGAAGAAGAGCGCATCGACGGGCGTGGTCCTGCCTGGAAAGCGATGATGGACTGGGCGAAGGCGGATCTGGCCGCCGCGGCCGGCGCGCGCCAGACGTACATCTTTTTTCACAAGCCCATGTGGGACGATCCCCGCTTCATGGGAGACTGGGCCGAACTGGAAACGGCCCTGGGCACCCGACCCTTCACCGTGGTCGCGGGGCATGAGCACTACCACAGCACCGAGACGCGCAACGGCAACACCTACGTGATTCAGAGTGCCACCGGCGGCGGCATCCAGTTGAGCGACGTGAAGGCCTGGGGCGGCTTCCACAGCTTCGGCTTTGTCACGGTCGACGGCGCTGAATCCCGCTATGCCGTAGTGGAGCCCGAGGGCGGGATCTGGCCGGTCGACGTGGCGCCAGCGGCCTTCCGGAAGGCCATCAACAGCGAACTGGTGCACGCGGACGCAAAGCCGGGTGCGGACTTCAGCAGCGGCAGCGCGGAGGTGGAATTGGCCTTCAGCCTGAGCAACGTGCTGGACAGGGATATCGAATTGCGCGTCGTACTGGAGGATTTTTCAGAAACCGGCTGGCAGGCCCGAAGTGGTCAGGGTTGGTCCGAAGAGGAGGGGTCCCTGGTCTACGCGGCAAACCTCGCGCCCGGTGCCCAGGTGAGTGTTCCCCTGCACCTCGAAGTTCCGCGGGAACGGGCGGCATTCCCGCCCAATGTCGGTGTACATGTCCGCTATGATGGCGCGTGGATCGAGAAAGAGAGCATGCGTATGGCGGAGATCAATACCCTGCCGCTCTATCCCGTCTCGTCGTATAAGGCAGCACCCGCCCTGCGGATCGTCGGGCCCTTTGCGCTCGGCGCCATCGACACGAAGGAACTTCCCGGCGCCCCCGAAAAGGCCAACGCGAAACTGGCCCACCGCTTCGGGCCGGAAGACGGCATCGACGGCGGCGGACTCGCGTGGCAGTCCATCACGCCCCAGGGCTTCGGCTTGATCAACGCCAACGCCCTACTGGGAACCTTGGACCATGTCGCGGCCTACGTCGCGTGCGCTGTTTACTCTCCCGTCGATCAAATCACCCACGCGATCATCGCCGCAGACAATTTCTCCCAGACCTACGTCAATGGCGCGCTGGTTGAGTCTGGTCAAGGCTTCGGCGCGCCGGGGGATTTCATCTATCCCGAGCTGGCGTTGAAAAAGGGCTGGAACTACGTGGTGGTGAAGCTCATCAACAACAAGGCCGACTGGTTTCTGCGTTTTGTCATCGCCGATCCCCAGGGGAATCTGGTGCTGGCCGAGCGCGTGCCTGCCGGGGAGTAGAAACTCTCGACCTGCCACATTGTAGAAACAGGCCGTGTCGTGGCACACTTTCTCCGGCTGATGGTAGCCGCACGACGTGGAAAAAGAAAGTACCTCTGAATGACCAAGCCTTTTGACGCCCGCCCTGCGGGCGCCGCGCTTTACTATATCCCCTGTACCCTCCGGGTGCCCCTCAAGTTTGGTTCCGCCGTCTCCACCCACATCCAGTGCGCGCGGGTGAAGCTGGAGGTCGTGAATCGCGAAGGCCGCCGCGCTACCGGCTGGGGCGAGACGCCCCTGAGCGCCAACTGGGTCTGGCCCAGCACCCTGGACTACCCCGAGCGGGAATCGGCCCTGATGACGTTCAGCCAGATCCTCGGTGAGGCTTGGGCCGGATTCGACGTCTACGGTCACCCCATGGAAGTGGGGCATGCCTTCCTGCACCAGCGGCTGCCCGGACTGCTCGATGCCTTCAACGCCGCGCGCACGGATGAACCCATGCCCTGGCTCGCCGCGCTGGTCTGCTGCTCCGCCTTCGACATTGCCCTGCACGACGCCTACGGTAATCTGAATGAGGTCCCCGTCTACCAGACCTACAACGCGGACTACATGAACGCGGATCTTGCATCGTATCTGGAGCCCGCTGACGGCGTCGACGTGCGCTTCGTAGGCAAATATCCCCAGGATTTTTTCCAGCTCCCCCGGCGTAAGGAACTGCCCGCCTGGCACCTCGTGGGCGGCAAAGATCCCCTTGATCCTTTTGAGCCCGACCTCGTGCTGCCCCAGGATGACTACCCCGTCTTTCTGCGCGAATGGATTCGCACCGACGGCCTCATGTGCCTCAAGATCAAGCTATGCGGCACCGATGCCGCCTGGGACTACAAGCGCATCGTGGATATCGGCACCATCGCCATCGACGAGGGGGTGGTCTGGCTCACGACAGATTTCAACTGCACCGTCACGGACCCCACCTATGTGAACGTAATCCTCGACCGGCTGATCATGGAGCACCCCCGCATCTGCGGCATGCTGCTCTATGTGGAGCAGCCCTTCCCCTACGATCTCGAAGCCAACCGGATCGACGTCCACAGCGTCTCATCGCGAAAGCCCCTGTTCATGGACGAGAGCGCCCACGACTGGGAACTGGTGCGGCTTGGGCGCGAGCTTGGCTGGACCGGCGTGGCGCTGAAGACGTGCAAGACCCAGACCGGCGCCCTGCTGAGTCTCTGCTGGGCCAAAGCCCACGGCATGACCCTCATGGTGCAGGATCTCACCAATCCCATGCTCGCCCAGATTCCCCACGTGCTGCTGGCGGCCCACGCGGGCACCATCATGGGCGTCGAAACCAACGCCATGCAGTTTTATCCCGACGCCAGCCTTCCCGAAGCCAAAGTACACCCGGACCTCTATCAACGTCGCGAAGGCGTGGTGAAGCTAGACTCCATTTCAGGCAGCGGCTTCGGCTATCGCCTCGACGAAATCGAGCGCGAACTGCCGGCCCCCGCTGGGCAATGGACAGTTGACGATTGACAGAGGACAGTTGATAGTTGATAGTTGACAGTTGATAGTGAAGTTACAAGCGGCACTTCGAGCCAGTCTGTTCTTCCATGATGAACGGCCCCTCTTCGTTGTCAACTGTCCACTGTCCACTGTCCACTGTCCACTATCCACTATCAACTATCAACTATCAACTATCAACTATCAACTATCAACTGTCCATTGTCAACTGCCTTCCGGGTTCTTGATGATCGCCAGAAACTCCGCGTAGTTCTTAGTGCGCAGCACCTGCTCCGTTGTTTCAAAGCGCCGGAAGCGCCGCGCGATCTCGGCCCCAAGTTCCAACTGGGCGCTGGGCAACTCTTCCGGGGTAAGCGCCAAAAAGATGATGTTGGCGGGCTTTCCATCCGGCGCGTCGAAGTCTATGCCGGTCTCCGAGATACCCACGGCGACCATGGGCTCTTTCAGTCCCGGCACCCGGGCGTGTGGGAGGGCGATACCATTGCCGATGCCCGTGGGCATCGCCTCCTCCCGCGACCACACGGCCGTTTCAACCAGGTTGAGGTCCAGGCCTGTGGATTCGCACATGGCCGCGGTCAATTCGTGGACCACTTCCCGGCGCGACAATGCCGCAAGCTGGCGATGAAACAGCTTTGAGCGGAGGGCATCCTGCAGGCGCTTCGCCTTCGTGTGCTGGAGAATCATCTTCATGAACGGCCCGCTCATCATCGAGGTCACGATAGCCATAATGACCAGGGCGACGAAGAGGGGCTGGCGGATGATGCCCGCCTCCAGCGCCAGCAGCCCCAGGACGATCTCCATGGCGCCCCGCGCATTCATGGCGAAGCCCACCGCCCAGGCGTCGCGCTTCGGCATACCGCCCCACTTCGCGCCCAGCACCCCGCCCGCCAGCTTGCAGATACAGGCGATGAGCAACACCGTCAGCACCAGTCCCAAGTTGAAATGGGATATGAAGTTGACCTTCAGGCCGATACTCGCAAAGAAAAGGGGCGCAAAGATGAACGAAACAAACTGATCGATCACCACCCGGGTGTGTTCCCGCATGTGGGGAGAATCGCCAATGGCCACGCCCACAATGAAAGAGCCGAAGATCGCGTGAATGCCGATCCACTCCGTAAAGGCCGCGGATAAAAGCGCCATCGTCAGCGCGAAGCTGAGCACGCCGCCGGGCCAGTGGGTGTAGGCTTGAAGATAGGGCAGGATTCGGTTGATCAGCCAGCGGCCCGCCGTGAGCATCCCCCCGGCAAAGACGAGCGTCAGCAGGATCGTCATCGGGATCTCCTGCACGTGCCCCGACCCGGCCTCCATCATCCCCAGGATCACCGCAAAGATGGTCCATCCGATCAGGTCATTGAAGATCGCCGCACTGATCACCACCATCCCCAGATCGCTGCGGTAAAGATCCAGATCCATCAGTGTTTTCGCGATGACGGGTAGTGCGGTGATGGAAAGTGCGGTCGCCAGGAAAAGGGCAAACACCAGCGGATCGGCACCCTCTTCCGCACCCAGCGAGTTGGGCACATACCAGGCGAGGCCAAAGCCGATAATGAAGGGGATCACCATGCCCATGATGCCCACTTTAAGCGCCACGCGACCCTGTCGGCTTACCGTGGAAAGATCCACCTCCAGCCCCGCCACCAGAAGGAACAGGACGATGGCCACCGTCACCAAGGTATCCAGCGCGATGGCATTCGGGCCCTGCATGGGGAACAGAAACAGGTTCACGTCGGGCAGGAGCAAGCCCAGGACCGTCGGTCCCAGGAGCACACCCGCCAGCAATTCGCCCAGCACGGCGGGCTGGCGAAAGCGCTGTGCAATCTCGCCGAGGGTTCTCGCGGTGCCCAGCAGAATACCGATGGCAAGAAAGAGCGTGATGATGTTTTGGTGGGAAAGGCTGTCCATTTGTTCGTTCTGGTTGGTTTGTGTGAGTATAAATCCCCGCCAGGCACGTGACAGAGCCAGTCTATCGCCCTATTGGAGCATAGACTTGGACTCGGGTACAACTCCAGATTCTGGCGACGAACAGAGGGATTGCCTAAATGTGAATTCAATGCTATTATTCTTGATCATAAGCAATCCATGAATAGTGAGAGGCAAAGCCGCTTCCGAACGGGCGAGGTTCCGCTTGGGTCTGTATAGAGACTAATCGCCATTTGGTCCCTCTTTCGCGGGGGTGGTGTTCTGCGCTCGGATTCAAAGTTGCAGCATGAGCCGGAGATCAATTTGCGTAACTGTATGGAGTGGTCGGCGCAAGTTTGATCAACGGCACGCGGACGTTACCTTATTGCCGCAGCGTTTGCTTTTCGGCAGACACAGAATTTTGATCGTGCGACGGACGATAAGGATTGCGACGCAGAAATAGGCAATCATGGAGTACTGGATGGCCCGGTCCGGTTTGAAAACGGTTCGAAAGAGGGCTCTCCAGTTGAACTACGGCTCATTCTAAAGAGGGTCCGTGTGAACATGGGGTTTGAGAATCAGGAAACGCAAATGATGGCCTGCCCGAGGGAGACGGGCAGGTTTTCGGTGGATGTCAGCGATTCTGGAAACGCTCCAGAATCCTCAATCCGATCCGACGCGGCAACGG
>JBIJDL010000202.1:0-10136 GCA_044344195.1 Candidatus Hydrogenedentales bacterium | reverse complement strand
AGACGGGGAAAAGTCAATGGAGCTACTCAAGAGTACCAGGTCGAGGCGCGCTACACCGGTGAGGCCAGCCTCGTATACCTCAGTGCCTTCGGAGCGGAGCTCCGGGAGCGGCATTCCCAGGCAGAGCTTGGAAACGAGTGGAAGCCTCGTGAAGGACTGCGCTGAAAATATCCGCCACTCGTTGCCAAGGTCCTCCGTGGCAATGCATATCGTTCCGCTCTGCGCAACAGACCGCGCCAGACGATCTGGCCGGACTTTCATTGACATGAAAATCAGGGTACCGAGTCCCCCCTTCAGAAAATAGGGTACCGCCACCCATTTTCGCCAACCCAGCGTTTAGCTCCCCCTTCGAGGGCGCCCCACGGGCAGCGCGCGCAGGCGCCGTCCCAGGTGATGTTCGAGCATGCCGACAAATGCGTCGCTGCCCAGGGGGCGACCGGTGTGGGTATTGCGTCGGAAGTTCTCGCCAAAGGCCGGGTCTATCCCCTGCTCCAGGATCCGTCGCCAGCGCACCTCGTCCTCGAAGTACGCGCGCCACGTCACCAGATCGAGCAGGCCGTCGTCCTTCGCCTCCCCCACATGGACCGCCGCGCTGGACCACCGGTAGCGCCAGGGCTTGCGGACCATCCGCGCGCGCACCGGATTCTGCTCCACGTAGTGCAGGGCATTGCCATAGTGCCCATCGTCCAGCGCGCAGGAGTGAAAGCGCCCCTGCCAAAGGTGGCCGCTGCGCCCGTGAAACTGGTTGATGTATTGGCTGTAGCGAAAATGGGTGCGCCCGATGGCCTCCGCCAGGGAAGATTCCTCTTCCGGCACGCCGATGATGTGAACATGGTTCGTCATGAGGCAATAACCCTGAAGCCGAAAGCGATACTTCAGCGCATACAGCCGGAGGAATTGCAAATAAACCCGCCGGTCGTCGTCTACGAAGAAGACGTCCTGCTGGTTGTTTCCACGCTGGGTGACGTGGTGCGGTTCCCCCGCGGCTACGATGCGTGCTAGTCTGGGCATGCCGCCAGTATAGGTGGAAAGCCCCAGGATGTCAATATGGGTGGCTGTCCCTATTTACACTATTTACACTCCTCTTTTTTACCTCGTTCCCAAGCTCCGCTTGAGAATGCAGTGCGTGGAGCTCCGCTTCACAGACGGGGGAAAGTCAGTGGAGCTACTCAAGAGTCGCGCTACACCGGTGAGGTGGAACTCGAAAACCTCAGTGCCTTCGGAGCAGAGCTCCGGGAGCGGCATTCCCAAGCAGAGCTCGGGAACGAGTGAAACATCTTGGTTGCGGCCAACGGCTGCTCCCGGGCCTTCGTGGTGAAATATCGGGTTGCGGCCCCGCGCCCGACTTCACGGGAGCGTCCCCAAAAGCCTATGGCCGGACTCCGGGGGATTGTGCTATGGTAAATCAACGGTCAGAACCGGAACAGGTCTTAACAGGTTAGGAGCAGGGCGGCCATGCGAAGCTTAATTGCCATAGTTGTAGTCATTGTTGCGGCCAGCGCGGCCCTTGCGGAGAGCGGCGTGGTGCGCCTTTGCGTCAGCGCGGGCAAACTATTTCCGGAAACCGAAGCAGAATTGCGGACGACGGTCATGCGGCTGCTGGACGAGGCGAAGGCCCCGGAACCCACGGAGCCCCTCTTCGCGTGTGTAGTGCCCCATGGCCCTTACGGCATCTCCGGCAAGGTGGCGGCCGAGGCCTTCAAGCACCTGAAACCGGGACAGTACAAGCGGGTGATCATTCTGGGTGCCTCCCATGCGGATATGTCCTTTGAGGACTGCTCCATGGATGCCGTGGACGTGTTCGCCACGCCATTGGGCTTCGTGCCGCTGGACAAGGTGGCCGTGCGCACGCTGACCTATTCGACGCTGTTTGCCACCCGGGCTCTTCGGTACAACCACCAGGATAATGGCTTTCTTTCGGAGACGGAGCGCAAGCCGCTGCACGAGTACGAGCACTCGGTGGAGATCGTGCTTCCCTTCCTCCAGCAGCGCCTGGGCAAATTCGAGCTGGTGCCCATCCTGGTGGGCCAGCTCACGAACGGCACGGGCCAGTACAGCGAGAAGCGTACGGAGGCCGTGGCCGCGCAGATCAAGCGTGTCATGGACGATGAGACCCTGCTAGTGGTGAGCACGGATTTCACCCACTTCGGCAATGACTTCAGCTATCGGCCTTTTGACGACGATATTTTTAACAAGATCGACAAGCTGGACAAGGTGGGGCTGGATCGCCTGGCCGCAAACAACTATGAAGGCTTCGAGGCCTTCATCAAGAAAACCAAGGTGCCCATCTGCGGGCTCAACGCGCTCCGGGTGCTGGAAAAGCTTCTGCCCGCCAACGCCTACGGGAAGGTCCTCGCCCACGACACCTCCGGGCGCTTCTACAACGATGAGAACCGAAGTGTCAGCTACGCCTCGGTGAATTTCTACCTGTCCAGCACGCCGCGCCCGACGGTGATGCCCGACCCGGTGGAGGTCCGAAACCTGGGCCCGCTGGAAGAAACTGCCGCGACCGAAACCCCGGAGCCGGTGGAAGCGGCTGCCCCCGAGGCACCACAGGCCGCCGTGAGCGCGCCCGAAACCCCTGAATCCGAAACACCAAAGGCACCAGAGGCTGCGGTGGAAAGCAGTGGACCGCGCCCCGCGCCGGTGAACCTGACCAATATCCGGCGAGGCAACTGAGAATGACCGTGGCCACGGAACCTTTTCTCGATCATGGGGAAGAGTCGCTGCTACTGCGCATCGCGCGGGACAGCCTCCACGCTTATCTTCGAGACGAGGTCCGTATCGACCTGGCGGGCTACCCGCTCACCCCGCCACTCCGGGAACGCCAAGGCGCCTTTGTTACGCTGCGCCTCGGGGGAGAATTGCGGGGCTGCATCGGCCACACCCGCAGCATCGAATCGCTGGCGGACGCCGTGCGGGACAATGCCATCAATGCGGCGGTGCGCGATCCCCGCTTTCCTCCGCTCACGCTGGAGGAACTGGACCGCACCCACATCGAGATTTCCGCGCTCTGCCCCGGTGCGAACCCGGACACGCCCTTCATTCCTGTTGGCGATATCAGCGAAATCGTGATTGGCCGTGACGGGCTCTATCTGGACCATGCCGGTTCCCGCGGGGGCGGCCTGCTCCTCCCCCAGGTGGCCACGGAGCGGGGATGGGAGGTGCACCAGTTTCTGGAGGCCCTCTGCGCGAAGGCCGGGGCCGAGCCCGGCGCGTGGAGGAGCCCCGGTTGTGAGCTCTTCCGTTTTTCTGCCCAGGTCTTTGGCGAGTCTCCCGAGGAAAACTGATCCGCTCAGGCCTGAAGCGCCGCCGCAGTGCCAATGAAGCCCCGCAGTATCGCGCAGAGGTGAGCCGAGGCGCGCTCCGCCGCTTCCACCACCTGGGCATGCTGCAACGACTCCTGAGTCGTGCAGTTGTTGGTCACACACGAGACCACGCCCGCCCGGATCGACAAAGCCTGGCAGCGCTCCAGCTCCAGGGCCACGCTCATGCCCACCGTCATCCCCCCCATGGCCTGGAGGGCGCGAATCTCGGCGCGGGTCTCGTAACAGGGCCCGTGCATCCAGATGTAGGTGCCCGTGGCGCGGCAACCAGGCACGAGAAAATCGGGGGTCATGCGCTCGGGAAAGTGGTGGCCGCGATACCGCCAAGCAAGTACGGAATCCGCCGCAACCCAGTCGCCCGGCATGAGGCTGGGCTCAAGGCCACCGGCCGCATTGGTGAGGATGAGCGTGCGGACTCCGAAACGGTGCAGTGCTTCCACCGTGGCCGCGACGGTCGCCGGCGCGTGGCCTTCGTACAGGTGGACTCTTCCCGCTTGAAGCAGCACCGGAGACCCGCCGCAGCGCCCGAATACGAAGGATCCGTCGTGGCCCGCGACTGTGGCGCGTGCGAGTCCCTCCACCTCGGCGAAGGGCACTTCCGCGAGCACTTCATCCAGCAGGGGGCGCAGATGAATTCCCGATCCCGACACGATGCCGATGGGATGTTCTCCCGGATCGAAAACCGTCTCGGGCACCTTCACCATGGCTTGGGAAAGAACAGGCGCTGGTAGAGTTGCAGGGCGAACTCGTCGGTCATGCCGGCGGCAAAGTCGACGGTGCGCCGTTCCAGGGAATCCCCTTCGTGTCCGTGAAGGATTTCTTCGTTGGGCTCTTCAAGCAGATAGAAGTAGAGTTCTCGCAGGATCTTCTTGGCCTTGCGGATCTCCCGGTCGATGGTCTCGCACGGGTACACCTGGGTGTACATGAAATCGCGCAGGGTGTTCATCGCCTCCAGGATTTCCGGCACGATGCCCAGCTTGCCCTCCTGGCTGCCCATGATGAGGCCCACGACCATGGCGTCGATCCGGCTGGAGGTGTGATCCCCCAGCACGTTCAGGGCCTCCTGAGGCAGATCTTCCGTGGCGATAACGCCGGCGCGAATCGCGTCGTCAATATCGTGATTGATGTAGGCCACGGCGTCGCACACGCTGACCACACCCCCTTCGAGGGTATTAGGGCCGTCCGTGGCGCGCCCCTGAAGCACGGCCTTGCCTTTGGAGTGGTACAAGATGCCATCCCGCACTTCGTGGGTCAGATTCAGTCCGGCACCGGCATGGCGGCGCTCCAGCAGGTCCACCACCCGCAGGCTCTGCTCGAAGTGAAAGAATCCAGGCGCGTAGACTTCGTTCAAGACCGCCTCGCCGGCGTGGCCGAAGGGCGTGTGGCCCAGATCATGCCCCAGGGCAATGGCTTCGGTAAGGTCTTCGTTCAGAAAGAGGGCGCGGGCGACCGTTCGGGAGATCTGGGCGACCTCGAGCGTGTGGGTCAATCGCGTGCGAAAATGGTCGCCCGTGGGCGCCAGAAAGACTTGGGTTTTCCGCTTGAGCCGCCGGAAGGCCTTGGTATGGAGGATGCGGTCCCGATCCCGCTGGTAGACCGTGCGAAAGGCGTCTTCCTCCTCGGGCACGGCGCGGCCCTTCGATTCACTGGACCGGGCGGCGAAGGGGCTGAGTTGAGCCGCTTCCCGGGCTTCGAGCTCGGCCCGAACACAATGGGCTGTTATCAATTCACATCTCCACTACAACATATTGAAAAGGGTGCGCAGGGGTGGAGTTTACCCAATCGAGCTACTCAATTGAAAGGCCCGCGCCCGGCAATACCGGTGCGGGCCTGAATATCTGGCTTCACTTCGTACGAATCAGTCCAGAAAGTTCGGCTGAACCTTGTGCTTCTTCTTCTGGTCCAGGGCCTGGCGGAGTTTGGCCGCTTTGTGGCGGGCCTTGTCGTTCAAGGGATCGGCGGCAAGCACAGCCTCCATGTATTCGAGAGCACGATCGTAGTGGTGGGCCTTGATGTGGCTGATGCCGATGTTGTACTGGACGGATACGATCTTTTTGTGGAGGCGCGGGAGGTCGCCCGATTCGCGCACCTGCGCACGGTAGTGCTTCAGCGCCCTTGGATAGTCGTGGGCTTGGAAGTAGTAGTCGCCCACGCACTCTTCTTTGCCGTGATCGGCGTCGTGGTGCTCATCGACATACTTCTCCAGGTCGTTGTGCTTCTGTTCCCGGTATTCTTTGGGGTCAAAAAGACCAGCCACCGCCGATCGCTCGACAAGCACACTGATGTTGTTGCTGTCGGGATCCTCGGGAATGATGTAGAAGCGGGGCTGCTCGAGGCTGTAGGTGTTGAAGGTGTGTCCGCGGAGTACTTCGCCGTCCTTGAACTCCACGATTATGGCGACGCCCTCGGAGCGCGGATCGCGATAGGAAATGGCGTGGTCGAAGTTGCCGTCGAAGCTCTTGACGTAGTAGACGGCCTTGAGGTCGCGGAAGAGGACCCGCTTCGTCATGTTGAGGGGCTCGCCCTTTCGATCCACCAGATCGAGGTGAAATCCCTCACTCCGCACATTGAGCGCAAAGCAGATCCCGCACATCGTTTCCCCGTTGAGCGTACGCACAACCAGCCGCTGGCGCTCCGGCCGGGCGAGTTGGGCGTCGTGCTTCGATTTACGATCCAGTGAGTCTTGAATGGGCTTGTAGTGCTTCTGGCAGTACAAGGTCCCTTCATGTTCGGTGATGCATTGACCGCACCCCAAATCCCCACACACGTTGCAATAGCCCACCACTTCACTTGATGGATGAACGGAACAATTCATGACAAGCTCCTCGTAACACCCACCTCACACCTTGGCGGCGGCGCCCTCCTCTATCTTGAGGGCGTCACTCGACTCCACCCACCACAATGTGAAGTCCACAATACACAAGTTATAGCGCTTCGCTCACTATTCTAGGTTAAATCGGTGAAAAATACAAGGGCTGTCGCGTGAGAATGGTCAAAATTACGAAAGATAGCAGGCTCCGCCGCTGGATCGGGCAAAAAATACAGGCGCTTCGCCCGAATACCCCAGGCGATCTACGTAGTATTTCTTCCTAACCGCCTTTTCCACCTGGACTTCACGCCCCGCCGGCACCAGCCCTATCACGGCCCCGCCAAAGCCCGCCCCGGTCAGGCGCGCCCCCAGACAGCCCGCAGCCCGGAGAATTTGGGCCAGGTCATCCATCTCGGGCGTGCTGATGCCGTAGTCCGTCGCGCAACTGGCGTGGGAATCGTTCATGAGACGTCCGAAGGTATTGAGGTCACCGCCGATGAGCGCGTCGCGCGCCTCTTCCACGCGATAGTACTCGGAGAACACGTGGCGCGCCCGCGACTGGAGCGGCAAGCCCTCGGGCTCCACGGGGATGTGATCCAGCCAGTACTCGCGCACGATCGCCGGATCCATGCGCAGGTAAATGAAGATTTCCGCGACGGTCATGTGAGAATTGGGCAGGATCTCCGCGAAGAGTTTCTCCACTTCCGCGCGGTTAAAGCACAGGGGGCCGAGCCACAGATCGCCGATGCAGTCGATGGAGAAGTCCTCGTCGAAGGCGCGGATAAAGTGGGTGTTGAGCATGTTCGTGATCAGGCTGCAGATAGCCGGCCCCGCGTTGTACTTGAGGAGCGCGTTGCCCGCCTTACTGGATTCGACCATGGAATCGCAGACGATGAAGGAGGCCTTTTCCGGCAGGGGTATGTGCTCGAACTGGAAGGGGATGAAATTGATCTTGGTGGCGTGGCCCGCCTCGGCATTCAGGATGACCGTCTGGTCCATCCCCCCTCCCACCGTACCCACGAAGTGCTCCGCGTTTGCCAATACCCCGGCGAGTTCGAGGCGGGAAATATCCTGGCCGAGGGTGTAGTCGAGAACCGCGAGGTAGGACAAGGCGAAGGCGACGACAAGGGCGGACGAAGAACTGAGCCCGGCGGAGGACGGGAGGTCGCTGTAGACGAGCACATCCATGCCGGGGAATTTCTTCACGTCAAACCGCTTGTTCATTCCTTCCAGCGCGGCCTTGCAGTAGTTCTCCCAGGCCCCCGCCGGCGAGGGTTCCAGTGCGCCGCCGTTGGTGAATGCCATTTCGGGAAATCTATCGTCCGTATTGATCAATCGAACTTCCGGCGTAGGTCGTCCCGCAAAGGCGATCGTGATGGCGCGGTCGATGGCCATGGGAAGAACGGGGAGACCGTTGTAGTCCAGATGTTCGCCCAAAAGGTTGATACGTCCCGGCACCCGGCAGAGGAAGGGGGCGCCGGATTCTGGAAAGTGTTTCTGGAAATGTGATGCTATCGACCTTGGGTCCACGCGCCGTACTCCTGTCTGCCTTATGCACTCCGTGTAAGCTTGCGATTGTAATGGCGGGGACCCTTTCTTTCAATTAATTCGGGAACCCGGATGGCGTATCGGGGTTATAGGTGGCATACGAAGCATTAACGCGCGGCGCCCGAACGGCCCGCGCCAAACGAACGCAGGAGATAACACCATGAACAAGATTCGCTTCGCGTCTCTGGCCACCCTGATCGCCCTGGCTCCGGCAGCCCAACTCTACGCGGAAGCACCGGCGGGTGACGCCGGCCCGAAGGCGGATGGCGCGGCCAAGAAGCCGACCCTGGCGCGCCTGTTGAAGAGTGCGGACGCCAACGCTGATCAGAAACTTGATCTGGCGGAGATCCACGCCAAAATGCCGAATTTCCCGGCGGAACGCTTCACCGCGCTGGACAAGAATCAAGACGGATTCCTGGAAGCCAGTGAAGTGCCCACGCCGCCCAAGACCGAGGCGGCGGGTGAAGGTCGGGGCGCCATGGGCGCCAAGCTCCAAGCCGCGGATACGGACAAGGATGGCAAGCTCTCCCAGGCCGAGTTCACGGCGGGATTCCCCAATGCGCCGGCGGAGCGCTTCGCACGGCTCGACCAGAACAGTGACGGTTTTGTGGACCGGAGTGATCGGGCGGCCATGGAAGGGGCGGCGGGCGACAAAAAGAAAGCGGAGGGCGGAAAAAAGAAGGCCGATGGCGAAAAGAAGAAGACGGATGGTGCGGCGGCGGATGCCGCGCCCTATGTGAAGGGCCTGATTGCGGAGCACGACGCGGATAAGGATGGCAAGTTGACGAAGGCCGAGTTGGAAGCCGCCAAACCGGGCTTTCCGGAGAAGAATTTTGCCGCCATGGACCGGGACAAAGACGGGGTCATTTCTGAGGCTGATCTTCCCGCACCGGCGAATTGAGCATTGACTGGGTAATTGTTGGCGGTGGAGCCTTCCCGATGGGAAAGGCTTCCACCGCCGATTTCTTTTTCAGGGGGCTGCGGGCTCCTCGACGACTTCACCGGCGTGACGCAACTCCATGAGGCCGAGGTTCTCCATGTAGAGGCAGATACATCCAACGAGGAGCACGGGCAGCAGTTGCAGGAGGTGGGCGATAATCACCGCGGCTTTGAGCACATCGATATCGGTGTCGGGAGCCACGATCAGTACAGCGAGGGCAATGCCCGCATGGAATACACCGAGAAACCCGGGGGTGCTCGGCAGGCTGATGGCCACAGCGAGGCAGGCCATGATCACGAAGGAGGCATACCAGGGTGCGACGATGCCGAAAGCGCGAAGGATGCAGTAGTAGCAGACCGTGCCCGCGCCCCAGGTGACGAGGGACCAGAGAATCGCGCGGCTCATGTCCGACGCGGACTTGAAGACGTGCATACCGTCGGCGAACTGTTCGAGCATGCCGCGGAGCCGCACCGCGAGGGCGCTGGAGACCCGACCCACGGTCATGTCCACTACGTTCAGGGCAAGGCGCTTGTTCAGGTAGAGGATTACGAAGGCGGCGATAATGCCGAGCATGGCCGCGCCCGTTCCCATGGCGCCCTTTCGGATGATATCGGGCGGGATCGGGCTCGGCAAATCGGGCAGCATGATCGGCGCGGTGGGATGGACGTAAATGACGGTAATCAGCATGACGGCAAGGAGCCCGAACAGATCGGTGACCCGATCCAGGGCGACGAAAGCGAAGCAGCGGCTAAAAGACAGGCCCGTAAGACGCGACAGAACAACTGCGCGGATAACTTCACCGACGCGACCGGGCAGGGTGAAGTTTCCTAGAAAACCGATCTGCGTGGCGCTGAACATTACGCGAAAGGAGACCGGCCCCGCCGTCCGCACGATGTAGCCCCAGCGAAATATTCGCGTGACGAAGGTGACGAAGACCAGCAGCGTGGAAAAGAGCAGCCAACCCGGACTGGCCGCACGGAGCGCGTTGCCCACGGCGGACCAGTCGGTGTCCCTGAACAACCACCAGAACAAGAAAATGCCCAGAGCAATGCCTGCAATTAGCTGTATGACTTTCTTCATGAAACTCCTCCCGCTGACCATTGGGGGCGGAGTATAGCACAGGGGGGTAGCGCTGACGCGCGCGTGAACACACCCGGTTCTCGCGAGCGACGCACCGACGCGTTTAGCGGAGTCGGGTGCCGCCGACCACGTTCATGTGGCTGGTGGCGGTGCGCTGGCGCTTCTCCTCCACATCGCGCATGAGGCTGGCGGGGCTGGAGATGGGCGGCAACGGCGGCGGCGGTGTGCGGAACAGTTCTTCGGCAGCATCGCCCAGGGAATTGACGAGCTCCAACTGGCAACCCAGACAAAAATGGGAGTCTTCCATGGCGTCATGCTTCCGGCATCGAACGCAGGGAGGCGCCTCAATGACCACAGGCACTTCGGGCTCGGCCTCGACGGCGACGGCATACTCGACCGCCAGTGCCTTGGCCGCAGCCCGGGCCTCGGCCCG
>JBIJDL010000718.1:0-2792 GCA_044344195.1 Candidatus Hydrogenedentales bacterium | reverse complement strand
CTGCCCGGTTCGGACAGCTACTATCGCATATGCCTGGTCAATCTACTGAGCGAAATTTCCGATCCTCAACGAGACGCCGCCTTTGTGACACTCCTCGAGAAAATCCTCAAGGAAGGAGATCCGGATTTCCTTGTGGTCCCTGCAGTCGAACCGGCTATGCGCGTCCTCGCATCGCGAAATGTGGTGACCGCCGTGCCGGTGCTCAGGGCCTATCTTGAATCGGAGGGTATTGAAGAAGAACTGCGGGCCGCGGCACGTATTGCTCTGGGGCGCATGGGGGCACTGGATCCCGGCTCGATTTCAAGCGTCCCCTATGTAACGGAGGCGGGTCTGAATATAGAGGGGATGAGTGATCACGTGGCGCTGCTGGAATTGCTGTTGAAGTATGAACTGATCAAGGCACCACTCAAGCTGGTCGAGTTCGAGGCGGGAGACGGACCAACGAAGGTATTGAAGGGCACTATCGATGGCGGGACCTGGTACCTTCGTGTGGGCCCGGAGCAGGGCGGGCGCGTTCCCTTTTACTACAACTGGCACACCGGGCCTCTGTCTGCGGCGGGCTATATGGGTGTGGCGGAGCGGAAGAGCGGGCAGTGGATCGTGACCTACTGGCGGATGATGTGGATCAGTTGAGCGTAGTCGAGGCATCAGAACTCTTTTCACACATCGCTTTTGACACCTTCTCCGACGTGATATAATGTACTCGCTAGAGGTATATTTCGATTATGGCGACCGATCAAAACGACTATTCCTTGATGGATGCGGCGGAACAAGCTTTTGCCGCTCAGGCAGGCGCTGTCTTTGCCGCCGCTCGGAAATCCCACTTGGCCATGGGGCATGATGTGGTCATCGCCCGAGGCGATACAATGTACCGGCTGACGCCGGACGGAGCCTGTCACTTCATCAGGCATATCACCCCCCCCCGGAAATTTGCACCGGGCACCAAGATCCGACTTCGGTGAAAGCACCTAGAATGCGGGTCTTTGCGGGCCCGAATGGCTCCGGCAAGAGCACCCTCAATACTGTTTTGCCCTCGTACTTGCTCGGCGTATATTTGAACGCGGATGAGATCGAGGCGGCTATGAAGAGTCGGGGATTCGTGGATCTGTCATGCTACGGACTTGAATCGCCGCTGACCGGGCTCCAGGATTTCCTCACTGCCTCTCCGTTGTTTTCAAAGTCTGGTGCTGGCTTCGTTCCTACAGACGGACTTGATGTTGAAGGAACACGGGTTCTGCTTGCGGATAGATTGCGCAATTCCTATGCGGCGGCGGCTCTGGCGGAATATGTTCGGGAGGAACTTCTTCGCCAGGGAGTTTCATTCACTTTTGAAACGGTAATGTCTCACCGATCCAAAGTTGAATTCATGAGAAAAGCGCTGGCCTCTGGCTTTCGCGTTTACCTTTACTACATCGCCACCTCGAGCCCCAATATCAATGTCGCTCGGGTTAAGAGTCGTGTTCAATCCGGTGGTCACTCCGTTCCGGAGGATAAAATTCTGAGCCGTTATGGGCAGTCGCTGAAACTACTTTACGACGCGATTCGCAACTCCAATCGCGCGTATATTTTTGACAACTCTGCCGACGCCGCAGATATCGTGTGGATTGCAGAATGCACCGACGGTATTGAGATCGAGCTCCAGGTGGAGGATGTTCCCGACTGGTTTGCAACGCACGTCATCGATCAATTTGAAAAGGGCTGAGGTTCACCTTGGGGGACGTACCGCCGCACGGACACTCGACACAACGCGGTCACTTCGCGCTTCCACCTCTGCCCAGTTCAGGGAAGCCCACTATAACGCGGCGGCATGTCCCAGTGGATGCTGGAAACGTGACGCGAACAAGATCGAGTCCCCCCACCCATCCCCTGGGACGGGCACGCGCTTTGACGGCTTCTTCGCAACCCATGGATGATTGTGGGAACACAGTTACTTGCGCTCGAAGTAGAGACCCGGCGCGAGTCCGTCCCTACGCCCCCAACTCCACCACAATCACCGACACCACGGGATCGGGCAACGTCGCAGGGAGTGCAATCGACTTCGCTCCGTTATCAACCGTCAGCACTTCGCCCGTTTCCAGTAATATTGCGCTCTTGATCGGGCGCTTCAGGCCCGTCAGGGTCACCGTGTCCGCGTCGCGGGATTCGAGGTGGAGGTAGAGGGTGTCGCCCTTCGCGGTGAGTTTGCCGCTGGAGGCCATGATGCCGTTGGCCTTGCGGGTACCGTAGATGGCCTCGCCGTTTTTCTCCAGCCACGCGCCGATATCGTTCAAGCGCGCCACGAGGTGTTCCGGCACGGTGCCGTCGGGCTTGGGGCCCACGTTGAGGAGGAGGTTGCCGCCGCGGCTGACCACGTCCACCAGCGTGCGGATAAGCTCCGTGCTGCTCTTGGCCGGGCCGTCGTCGCGGCGATAGCCCCAGGCGATGCCCATGGTGAGGCAGGCCTCCCAGGGGCGCACTTCCTTTTCTTCCGCTTCGGTCTTCTCGCCGATTTCCGACATCTGCTCGCGGGTGTAGAAGTCGGCCAGGGGCGTGACGCCGCGCACGCCTTTGCCGAGGCGATCGTTGATGAGGGCGTTGGGCTGGAGGGAACGGATCATATTCACCAACTCTTCCGCGCGCCAGGTTTCCGCCGGGTGATCCCATTCCCCGTCAAACCAGATGCCGTCGATGGGGCCGTAGTTGTTGCAGAGTTCGCGCACCTGGCCAAACAAGAATTCGTCGATGTACTTCGGGAGGTTCGCCTTGAAGTCGGGCTGGTACCAGTCGAGGGTGGAGTAGTAGAAGGAGATCTT
>JBIJDL010000200.1:0-10168 GCA_044344195.1 Candidatus Hydrogenedentales bacterium | reverse complement strand
ATCGACGCCGTCAGTATCGCCCTGCCCGATCACTGGCACGCCATCCCCGCCATCGCGGCGGCGAATAAGGGTTTCGACATCTATGGCGAGAAGCCCCTCTCCCACACCTGGGCCGAAGGCCGCGCCATGGTCGACGCCGTCACGGAGAACAAGTGCATCTGGCAGACGGGAAGCTGGCAGCGCTCCGTGGACAACTTCCGCCACGCCTGCGAACTCGTCCGCAATGGCTACATCGGCAAAGTGACCCGCGTGGAAGTGGGCCTCTACGACGGCTACAGCGACTACGCAAAAACCGGCGACCAGACCGCCTTCGTCCAGCCGCCCGACTACCTCGATTACGACCGCTGGCTCGGCCCGGCGCAGGTCGCGCCCTATTGCCCCGCCCGCACCCACAAGAACTGGCGCTGGATCATGGCCTACGGCGGCGGACGCATCATGGACTGGTGCGGACACCACGTGGACATTGCCCACTGGGGCATGAACTGCGACCACACCGGCCCCATCAGCGTCGAAGGCACAGGCGTTATCCCCGACAAGAAGAGCCTGTGGAACGCCCCGACGGAGTACGACTGCACCGCGATCTACGCCAACGGCGCGGAGATGAACATCAGCAGCAAACACCCCGGCGGCACGAAGTGGATCGGCGAGAACGGCTGGATTTTCGTCACCCGCGGCGAGACCACCGCCAGCAATCCCGCCCTGGTCGATCAGAAAATCGGTGACAACGAAGTCCACCTCTACGAAAGCCGCAACCACATCTCGAACTTCCTCGAATGCATCCGCACCCGCCAGGAGACCATCACCCCGGCGGAAACCGCCCACCGATCCGCCACCGTCGGCCACCTCTGCAATGTCGCCATCTACAGCGGAAGGAAGATACAGTGGAACCCGGATACGGAGCGGATCATTGGCGATGCCGAGGCGAGCAGGATGATGTATCCTGAGTATCGGAAGCCTTGGGTGCTGTAGAGATTTATAGCGACGAGTGAAGTCAAGTTAAGACCGGCAGCGCGATCGCGCTGCCGGTTTTCTTTCTTGATTAAATCTCCTCACGGCGCAGTCGGAAGGGCCTTCTCCGGGCCAGATTGTTCGCGCTTGGGACCTTCGGTCATGCCGATAATCTTCCAACGCCCCTCCGACTTAACACAATCGAATGACATAGCTTGAACATAGAGTTTGGAACCAACAGAGAACCAAACGGGTCGCCAGACAACACAATGGGAGTCATCAATCACTTCAGTTTCATGCTCATCGTCACCGACATTGTAGATCCGTGCGTTCGAGTCGGTGCCATTCTCTTCCCGAGTGCCCGCCGGAGTATCCGCCTGCAAGTAGTAGCGCGCCCAGAGGGGCCTCGAAGACGCCACGGCCCGAACGAATCCATTAACGGCACCGACGGCTTCCGTGGCACCCTCAATTGAACCCAGCCACGGTGGGGCTTCCGCGGCAACCGCCTGCTCCGCCGTTGTTCGGGTAGCTTCCCGAAAAACGGACGAAACCATGCCATCGCTTTCGGCTCCCGCCGCGTCTTTGCTAAAGCGAAGTTCCCTGAGAGGCGGCTCAACGTCTGCGGATTCCCCCCACTTCATTTGCTCGATAAGCCAACGGCCTTCGACCTGCATCAACTCGAACTCGATGATATTCTGTGTGGAATAGCCCTCATTGGAAACATAGGATTGAATTCTTACGCTCTGTTGCCCATCCGCAATGGGCTTCACGTCATATACCGAGTCCGCATAGGTATGCCAATCCTTCTTCCCCTTCACATTTTCCGCGAAAGCACTTGCATCATCACCCTGACGCTTCGCGTGGGTATCAGTCAATAGCGTATAAGCGACCAAATACCATTCCTCCTCCATCAATCGCAGGTAACTCAACGCCACACGGCCTAGATCGCGTTCAATCTCTTTCTTGCTGTCCGAATACCAAGCGGGCGCGTCCGACGCATCCGGTTCCGATATCGCAGGTAGCGAAGTGCCCACCAAGCAAGCTGCCACGAACAATATGCCTTTCAATCGAGTATTTAGGAACATTTCTAACTCCCTCTGACCGGGTTAAGGTCTCTACTGAATTTCAGGCCATACGCTCATCCCAACGAAACTTGAATACACCGTCTCTACACTGGATTCGACCGCATTGCGTCACGCCTCCAGCTCGCTCATACTCTTCCGCACCTCCACACAGTCCCCGCGAGTTCCCGTCATCCCTCTTCATCGCGTCCAAACGCTTCCGGCCCCGCTCGATGCTCTGGAGGAATATGCCTTTCCATGACCATGGAGTCATGCAGCACTCGGCTTACGCCGATTCCATTCTCCATGAGCTCCACGTAGACGACAACATGCGGAGAACTCTTCACGCCGGAGCCGCTACGGTTCCGGCTTAACTCGATCCGATAGCTTCGAAAGCCGTCCCCAAGATCGGGGCGTGCCTTGCTGTAAGGACGGTAGGGGTCCTCTTCGATATCGGCGAAGGCCTGCCCAAGAAGCACTTCGTATCGTTCCGCCTGTCTCGCGCCAAAGTACGCGACGGTATACTGGCGGATATCGGCCAGATCCTCCAGCGCCGCGTCACTAAACCTGAGGCGTTTGGACATCGAGCGCCGCCCCAACCGCTCTGGCCGCCACACGGCGCTTTACCTCGTCGAAGACTAAACTCATCTCCTCGGGCCCGTTAATCTCGAGGTACCTCCCCGCCTCCAAGTCATCCATCCCCTTTTTCACCTCGGCGCGGAGGCGCTCCAGTTGAATGCGTTCCTCCTCCTCCCGCTCCCCCAGAAGGCGCAATCCGGCCTCGACGACCTCGTTCGCGTCTTTATAGCGCCCTTCCGAGACACATCGGCGCACGAACTCCGAATCGCTCTCGGAAAGCTCAAGGTGTTGCGTTGTCATCGCGGCTCGCTCCTGTTGTTCTCGCCCCGCTGATTTCAGGATCCCAAGAAGAGTGTAACACGACAACCGACTGATATGTTCAAGGCACCCGTCACCCGTTACGAGAATGCGCGAGTATGGAGCGCCGGCGGCCCGCCGGCATCGCACCGTAGGTGCGCAGACCAGTCGCCATGAAGTTTGAAGCAACTGCTTCTTCAACTCGAATCATGCGCCTGCGGCGCATGATGCCGGCGGGCCGCCGGCGCTCCATACGTACGCGTTCTTTTCGTCAGGGCCAGTCTGTGGCCGAATTGAAAATACCATACCGTTAAAACCCGACCCGTGAGAAATACTCTGTCAATGCAATGCCGTCCCCGCAACACGCTGAATCTTTCCATTCGCTTTTTCCCACCCGCAAACGGTAGAGTCGTGGCATGATTTTGTCACCCCACAGCCCATGCGAGATTCGACCATGAAATTCACTCGATTCCACTTCCTCTCCTCCCTTGCGGGATTTGCCTTTTCCCCCCTGCTGCCCCGTGTGGCGGCGGGCGCGGCCCCCGGCACAAGCAAGGCCCCAAACTTGATCGAAGCCGAGAATGCCCTGCCCGGCGCGACCGACTGGCAGTTGACCCGCGTGCGCGCGGACGACGGCGGCTTCCGTTCGCCCTGGATTGAGGGGTATTGCTCGAAGCAGAGCGTGGAAGCGGGCGACACCATCGACATCATGGTCTCCACCAATCCCCCCCGACCTTTCAAACTCGAGATCTTTCGCACGGGCTACTACGGTGGACGGGGCGCACGACTGGTAAAGGAATTGGGGCCGTTTGAGGGCAGCGTGCAGCCGGACCCCGTCAAGGGCGAAAAGGACATCCACGAGTGTCAGTGGACCAGCACCACGCAACTGACCATCCCCGAAGACTGGATCAGTGGCGTTTATCTGGGCCGCCTCACCACACTCCCCGGTAGCGACGATGTGCCCTACTGGCAGAGCTACGTCGTCTTCATCGTGCGGGACAACCGACCGGCGGACATTCTCTTTCAGGTCTCCGACAACACCTGGCAGGCCTATAATCGCTGGCCGAACAACTACTCCATCTACACCCACCCCAAGGGGGGACAGGGCCCCTGGGCCGATGTGAGCTTCGACCGACCCTACGGCCGCGAGTCCCAGTTCAACGCTATCGTGAACGATCCGCTGACCATGGGCTCAGGAGAGTTCCTCCCCTTCGAGTTTCCCCTCGCCTACTGGCTCGAACAGCACGGCTACGATGTCGCCTATTGCTCGAACAGCGACATGCTCACGCCCGATCGGGGCCTGAAGTGCAAGTCCTTCCTCAGCGTGGGTCACGACGAGTATTGGGACATCCGCCAGTTCAACAGCGTCGTGAAAATGCGCGATGAGGGCGTCAATCTCCTCTTCCTCTCGGGCAATTCCGTCTGCTGGGTCACACCCTTCCGCGACAGCGCCGACGGACGGCCCAACCGCATCATCTTCCGCGGCGGGCCCTATGGTGCGGAGAACTATTACGCCACCGGCCGCCAGCGCGACCACGGCCCCTTCCCCGAGCATGGTCCCGACGAGGGGCTGCTCATGGGCGCGCGCAATGTGGAGCCGGTCAACGGCGGCGGCGACTGGATTATCGAAAAGCCGGGTCACTGGATTTTTGAAGGCGCCGACGTTAAGCAGGGCGACCGGATCCCCGGCCTCATCGGCTGGGAGTACCACGGAATGCCCGCGGACATTCCCGGACTGGAGATCGTCGCGGGCGGCAAAGCCTTTGTCGGCGGGGATACGCCCCAGCAGTGGGCCGCCACCATCTACCCCGGGCCCAGGGACAACTACGTGTTCAACGCCTCCACAATCTTCTGGTCGCAAGCCCTCAGCTCGCCCCCCGGCCACACGCTGCCCTGGTCGCACTGGAGCCGCCCTCATGGCCCGGATGAACGCGTGCAGCGCATCATGGAGAACTTGCTGAAGCGCGCGATCAAAGGCGAATAGTAACTCGGCATTACTCCATTCGATCAAATTCTATCGATAGTATGGAGCAAGGAGCATCCCCTGAGCCTGCCCATCCTCATTCTCCTCCTCACCGACACCGCGCTCGCGGTGGTCGGCGAGGTGCTCCGCCGGCGTCTTGAGGGCCGAATGCGCCGGGGTTTTGCCACGGGGCTTCTCGTGGTTGGCCTCGCCCTGTTGATTCATGTCCTCGGCGCGGCACCCCTCGCGATCTCCGCGCGCGGAGACCTCATGGCGACCAGCGGCTTTCTGAATGTTAACTTCGTGCTCGGCTTCATTCCCGCCATCATCTATGCGCGCTTCTTCCTCGAAGCCGCGTCCACCGGCGGCGTGGAGGCCATCTTCGGCCTCGATACCGGTATGGCCGTCGACACCGACTTCAGCAAGGCCAAAGCAATGGAGCGGGGCGGCGACGTGGATGGTGCGATAGCCCAATATCGGCGCTATTTCAACGAAGCCCCGAAAATCCCCCATGCGCTCTTTGAAATCGGCCGTCTCCAGGCAAAGGAGCATCGCTACTACGACGCCGCCGACACCTACCGCGAGATCAGCGGAAAATTCGGCAAGGACGACGCCATCTGGTCCAGGGCTTCATTTCACCTGGCCGAGTTGCTCGAAGTGAACCTCGGTGAGCAGAAAGCGGGCCACAACCTCCTGCGCCAGATCCTCAAGCGCGCCCCGAAGACGCGCCACGCCCAGTTCGCCCGCGATCGCCTGCTGCCGAAGGAAGAACAGCCGGATCATTTTTATCGGAACGACGAGTAGCAGACCAAAAAAAATGCCGCCCGACAACCGGGCGGCAGAGCTATCAACTATCAACTGTCAACTATCAACTGCCTACGCGATTCCGCGCTTCTTTTCGAAACTCGTAATCGCCTCGTCGTGCAACAACGTAAGGCCGATTTGATCCCAGCCGTTGAGCAGGCGCTCCTTCAGGAAGGCGTTCAACTCGAAGCTCAGTTTCTCGCCGTTTGGCTTCGTGATCGTCTGGCTCGGCAGATCGATTTCGAGACTGTAGCCGTCCTGCGCGCGCACTTCCGGGAACAACCCATCGACCACGCTCTCCGGGAGCACGATGGGCAACATGCCGTTGTTGAAGCAGTTGTTGTAGAAGATGTCGGCAAAGGACGGCGCGATGATGCAGCGGATGCCGTAGTTGTCGAGGGCCCAGGGCGCATGCTCGCGCGAAGAGCCGCAGCCGAAGTTGTCCTTCGCGAGCAGGATGCTCGCCCCGGCGTAGCGCGGCGCGTTCATCTCAAACTCGGGGTTGGGCGTCGTACCGTCCGCGAGATAGCGCCAGTCGTAGAAGAGCATGCTCTCGTAGCCACTGCGCTCGATGCGCTTGAGGAACTGCTTGGGAATAATCTGGTCGGTGTCCACGTTGAGCGCTTCCAACGGCGCGACGACACCTTTCAAGGTAACGAATTTTTTCATGATGTATCTCCTCGTTATGGAGCGGGGACTTTCCAGTCCCCGTTGGGGGGCAGAAATGCCCCCCCTCCACGATCTCAGTTAAACTTCCACTCGCGAATGTCCACAAAGTGCCCTTTGATCGCCGCCGCCACCGCCATCGCCGGGCTCACCAGGTGCGTGCGTCCGCCCTTGCCCTGTCGGCCTTCGAAGTTCCGGTTGGAGGTAGATGCGCAACGGTCGCCCGGCTGCAAGATGTCGTCGTTCATCGCGAGGCACATGGAACAGCCCGGCTCGCGCCATTCGAAGCCGGCTTCCTTGAAGATTTTGTCAAGTCCTTCGGCCTCCGCTGCCTTCTTCACTTCGTAGGAGCCCGGCACCACGAGGGCCTGATCGATGCTCGGGTTGACCTTGTAGCCCTTCACCACGGTCGCGGCTGCGCGCAGATCTTCCAGGCGTCCATTGGTGCAGGAGCCGAGGAACATCTTGTTGATCTTGATCTGCGTAAGGGGCACGCCCTCGCCGAGGTCCATATACTTCAGCGCGCTGGCGGCAGCGAGGCGTTCGTTGCCTTCCAGCTCCGCGAGCACAGGCGTCTTCGCGCTCACGCCCTTCACCATGCCGGGCGAGGTGCCCCAGGTGACCTGCGGCTCGATATCCGCCGCGTTCAACTTAACGAGCACGTCGTAGGTGCAGCCTTTATCCGAAGCCCAGGACATCCACTCGGCGGCCATGTCTTCCCAGTCGCAATCGGCCGGGATATAGGGGCGGCCCTTAAGGTAGTCCACCGTCTTCCGGTCGGGCGAGATCAGACCCGCGCGCGCGCCCGCTTCGATGCTCATATTGCACACCGTCATGCGGCCTTCCATGCTCAACGCGCGGATCGCGTCGCCGGTGTACTCGATGACATAGCCCGTGCCGCCCGCCGTGCCGATCTTGCCGATGACCGCGAGGGTAATGTCTTTCGCCGTCACGCCCACGGGGAGCTTGCCGCTGACGCGCACTTCCATGGTCTTCGACTTCTTCTGCAACAACGTCTGCGTCGCGAGCACGTGCTCCACTTCCGACGTGCCGATGCCGTGGGCCAGCGCGCCAAAAGCGCCGTGGGTCGAGGTGTGAGAGTCGCCGCACACGATGGTCATGCCCGGCTCGGTAAGTCCCTGCTCCGGCCCGATGACGTGGACGATGCCGTTGCGGCGATCGTGCATGTCGAAGCACACGATACCCACTTCCGCACAGTTCGCCTTCAAGGTTTCCACCTGCTGTTTGGAGAGGGGATCCTGAATCGGAATCGAGCGGTCCGTCGTGGGTATATTGTGGTCCATCGTGGCGAAGGTCAGCCCCGGCCGACGCACGTTGCGCCCGTTCAAGCGCAGGCCCTCGAAGGCCTGGGGGGAAGTGACCTCGTGCACGTAGTGCCGGTCGATGTACAAGATGGTGTCCTGGCCTTCCGGCTCCGCCACCACGTGGGCATCCCAAATTTTCTCGTAGATATTCCTGGCCATTGTTTTTACCTCGCTTCTTTCGTGTTTATGTAATCGCGCCTGGGCGTCTTCGTGATTGATGGGTCTTATGGGTCATATGAAGCGTTTCATTGGTCCCATAAGACCCATAAGACCCATTCTTCGCTGAACCACTCACGCTTCAATAGCTAGCGCTTCGGTCCGGTCAGCTCCCGATAGCGGAAGCATTCTTTCGTATGGTCATTCACCATCCCCACGGCCTGCATGAAGGCATAACAGATGGTCGTGCCGATGAATCGAAAATCGCGCCGTTTCAGGTCCTTGCTCAACGCATCGGACACCGGCGAGCTCGCGGGTAAATCCTTCAGCGAGTTCCACTGATTCACGACGGGCTTGCCATGACCAAAGTGCCAGAGATATTTGTCGAAGCTGCCAAACTCCTTCTGAACCTTGAGAAAAGCTCGGGCGTTGGTCACCGTCGAGGAAATCTTCAATTTGTTCCGCACGATCTCCGCGTTCCCGCGCAGTACCTGCTCCTCCTTCTCCGTGAACTTGGCGATCTTCGCCACGTCCCAGTCCGCGAAGGCCATGCGGTAGCCCTCGCGCTTCTTCAGGATCGTGCTCCAGCTCAATCCTGCCTGCGCACCTTCGAGGGTGAGGAATTCAAAGAGCACGCGGTCGTCGTGCACCGGCACGCCCCACTCCGTGTCGTGGTAGAGAACATCCAGCTCGCCCTTGGCCCACCCGCAGCGTATTTTCTCAGCCATGTCGCATTTCCTCGCTTACGCGTTGTATTTCCGCAGCAAATCATTCAGTGCCTCGCGCAGCAACAGCGCCTCGCCGATCTTCTCCCGCTCCGCCAGCCGCCGCAGACCCAGCAACTGCCCCTGCATGTAATGGCTCGTCTTCGTCACCATCTTCTCCTCCCGCGCCAGGCAGATCCGGTCGCGACCGCCCACCTTCGCGCGGTAGAGCGCCTCGTTCGCCTTCAGCATCACATCCTGCGCCTTCGCGCCATCATCCGCATAGGCCGCCAGGCCCATGCTGATGCTCACCGGAACCACCTGGCCCGAGGCAAGCGTCCGCGCGCCCGCATAGCCACTGCGAACGGCTTCCATCCGCAGGAAGGCCTGCTCCTTCTCCACCCCCGGCATCATCACCGCCAGCGCATCGCCGCCAAAGCGATACAACGCCTCTTCGCCCGACAGACAGGCCGTCAGTGCCTCCACCAGATCACAGAGTACACCATCGCCTGTTTCCCGACCATGGGCTTCATTGATGGCACCAAAAAGGTCAATATCCACCACCGCCAACGAAATCACCGCGGGCTGCTTCGATTTCCGGCCGATCCGCGCCGCAAAGTCCCCTTCAAAAGCCGACCGACCGGGCAACCCGGTGAGTGCGTCCATGGGAAATGGGCTGGCAGATTCCATCACAAACTCCTATACATCGAACATCATACATAGGATATCCTATGTATGTCGATATATGTATACCACGATGCGGCGCTGTTTGCAAGCAAAAAAGACAAAAAGGCCGCGAATGGGTGATTGAACTCCCGTATCGCGACCCTGATCAAGAAATAGTACTAAAGATTCAGCCTGTGCCCGTGTGGGCAAGTTGGTCCAGCTTCAAACAGCGCGCCAGCGTCAACATATCCGAAAGTTGCCAGATTTCGACGATCTTCCCGTCCTTGACCCGGCAAAACGCCACCCCGCTCACGGAAAACTCCGCCGATGGAAGGTTAAAGAGCTCTCGAAGTCGCCGGGCCTCGCTGTTTCCGCAGTCCGCGCCGCGCACCGTCCAGCGCGCCGCCACCCGATCCCCCTCTTCAATGATCTCGTCGACTTGGAATACCATATCGGGAAAGGTGGACTTGTAGATCAGACTCTGGTCTCGGAGCGACGCGCAATCCAGCCGTTTTGCGAGACCATAGGCATTCTCACCGGAATCGGGACCGGCAGCCAGGCAATTTGGCGCGTAGAGTTCATGAAACACTTCTTCCCCTTGCCCGACCAGATACTCTTCTATTGCTCGTTGAATGACCTGCTTGTTTCGACCGCGCATGATAGTGCCTCCCTTGTTGGATTGCATGCGAAACCCCGGATGCGTCCACCAGGCCCGACTGCCGCCCTTAACTTCTCAAGCGCATCCCGTAGTCTTTAAAAAAGTATACTCCATTTAACATCGATGCACAACGAGGAAAAGGGTGAAGGGTGAAGGATGAAGGCGTCAGCTATGAATCTGAGACGAGTTATGCGGAATCAACACCCAACACAATCAAGCGCCACCCCATAAGTCTCCAGTCTCCAGTCTCCAGTCTCCAGTCTCCAGTCTCCAGTCTCCAGTCTCCAGTCTCCAGTCTCCAGTCTCCAGTCTCCAGTCTCCAGTCTCCAGTCTCCAGTCTC
>JBIJDL010000717.1:0-2799 GCA_044344195.1 Candidatus Hydrogenedentales bacterium | reverse complement strand
CGCCGAAATGTACCGTGCCGTGGGCAAGCCCGACGACGCGGCTCAGGCCGTTGAACTGGCCATTCAGCAGAGCCAGAGCGGGTATCGCCAGGAGTACAATCGGGAGAACCTCCTTGCCATGGGCCGGATAGCCCGACTTCAGGGGGAGAATCCCCGGCGCATTCTCCAGATCTATCAGGAACGGCTGCTCGGGCGTTTTCCGGAGTTCGCCCCCGGCTTCGAGGCCGCGGCGGAGATCGCGCTGGAGGGCTACGGCTACGACCTGGCCGAAAAGTATTTCCTGGCGGCGCTCAAACTCGACGAAACTCGTCAGACCGCCCTGGCGGGCCTCGCAGCCACCTACCACCAGGCGGGCGATCCCCGCTTCGAGGAGGTGCGCGCCAGACTGGAGGCCCTGAATCCCAATCACCCCCGCCTGCTCTGTCTCGTCATTGAGCGACTCCTGACGGCGGGTGAAGGCGACGCAGCAACGGCACAACTGGGTATATTGCTGGGGGTCAACCCACTGCATTTCGAGGGGCTAGCCTACCTCGCGGCTGCGGCCTTCCTCGATAGCGACACGACCCAGCAGGCGGCGACACTGGCGAAACTAGGCGAACTCAGGCCCGGCAGCGCGGAAGGGCACCGCATCGTGGCCGATCTGGCCGCGCGCCGCTATCGCTTTGACGAGGCTATCGCACTCCTCAGGGCCGGGCTCCAGCTTGAGCCCGAGAATCGCCAGGCAAAAGCATCGCTGGGCCTGAACCTGTTGCGGACGGGTGCGGACGCCACGGGACGCGTCCTGCTCGAAGAAGTTTTCGCCGAGGACGCCTTCAACGTGCAGGTCTACAATATGCTCGAAGTGATGGACAGCCTGGACGGCTTCACGACCCTGGCCACACCAGATTTCGAGCTTCGCTTGCCCAATCTTGAGGCGGCGGTCATGGGCCCTGAGCTGTTGGCCTTTCTGGGCGAAGCTCTGCAACGCTACAGCGCGGAATACGCCACCGAGGTGAAGCGCCCGGTGGCCATACAGATCTTTGATGACCATGACGAGTTCATGGTGCGCTCCGTAGGCCTGCCGGGCAATCCGGGGCATCTGGGCATCTGCTTCGGCAATCTCGTAACACTCGATTCCCCCCGTGCACGAACGCCCCAAACGATGAACTGGCGCTCGGTGCTGTGGCATGAATTTGTCCACGTCATCACGCTGCAGAAAACGAAGAACCGCATCCCCCGCTGGCTCTCCGAGGGCATCTCGGTCTATGAAGAGGGCCAGCGCGACCCCGCCTGGGGCCAGCCCCTCGACCCGGAATTCGCGCCGCTGTTGAAGGAAGGTGCGTGGCCCGGCGTAGAATCGCTGGAAGCGTTTTTCGTGAGCCCCGAGACGCCCCGCCACCTGATGCTGGGCTACTACCTTGCGGGCGAGTTCGTGGAGGCCTACGTGGCGGCCTATGGCAAAGCGGCGCTGGTGACGGCGCTCGACGCGATCGGCGCGGGCACGCCCGCCGAGGAAGCCCTCCTGGTCGCGGCGGGCACGGATCGCGCCGGACTTAACGCCCGCTTCGCGGAACACCTGGCCGTCGCCTGCGCGCCCCTGAAGCACCTGGCCGTGGTGAAGGCGGCACCCGAGGGCGCGGTGGCATTGCTCAATCTGAGCGACAGTGCTTTTACGAAGGCCATGGACGCGGGCTTAGCGGCACAGGCTGCGGGGGACGTGGATACAGCCATCGCCCAGTTCGAAACGGCAGCCGCGCTCTACCCCGCCTTTCCAAGCGAGGCCAATCCCCTGCGTCAACTGGCGCTGATCCAGGCTGCCCGGGGCGATCTGATCGCGTGGACCGCAGCGGTAAAGCGGCTGCAGCAGGTGGACCCGACGGCCTACGACGAAACCAAGCCTTTGCTGTTGGCGCTGGCGAAACAGGCCGATTGGCCGGCAGTGCTCGAACTTGGGCGCTGGTGCTTCAGCATAGACCCCTTCGACCGGGAGATCCACGAGGCGCAACGGGCCGCCCAGACGGCCCTGGGTGATCGCGATGGACTACTGAAGACCCTGGATGTGTTGATCGCTATCGACAGCACAAAGGGCGATGACTTCCAGCTGGAGAAAGCGGCGCTGTTGCTCGATCTGTCCCGAAACGACGAGGCGCGCACGCTCCTGCTGGCGCTCCTGGAAGCCTACCCGGAATTCCGCGCCGCCCAGGCGCTGCTGCTGCGCCTCCATTGCGACGGGGAGGTAACATCCCATGAATGCTCGTAATCGTTGCATGGCCCTGTTGCTCGGAATGGGCCTCCTTGTTCCGGTGGACCTCGCCTGGGGCCAGGGGCGGGGTATGTGGCGGGACGAGCCCGAAGTGGAGGCCGATGCGCAGCCCTTTCCTCAGAGCTGCTTCACCTTCTGTCGCATTCAGTACGACAGTTATTCCTCGCGGGGTTGGGGACGCCGGAAGTGGCAGACGGACTATCCCGAGTCCGACTACAATTTCACGTTACGCCTCTCCCAGCTCACGAGCATTGAAGTGAATAAGCATCCCGATGGCACGATCCGTCATGACATCGTGCGCCTGGACCAGCCGGAGCTGCGGAACTATCCCTTCATTTACATGATCGAAGTGGGCAGCATCACACTCTCCCAACCGGAGCGGGACGGCCTGAAGAACTACCTGCTGCGGGGCGGCTTTTTGATGGTGGACGATTTCTGGGGTGAGGAGGAGTGGGCAAACTGGGTCTACGAGTTTGATCAAGTGCTGCCGCCGGACGAGTATCCGCGCTTCGAGATACCCCTCGACCACCCCATCTACCACATGGTCTTCGACATCA
>JBIJDL010000716.1:0-2800 GCA_044344195.1 Candidatus Hydrogenedentales bacterium | reverse complement strand
CGGCCTGAGGGTCGCGCGGCTTTTTTTGTGCTGGGGAAGAGGGGAGCTTATGGGTCAGAATGAAAACTACTCGACCTCCAACGTCACACGACCCATAAGACCCAATGGACCCATCCCACTCGTTCCCAAGCTCCGCTTGGGAATGCATGTTCCGAAGCTCTGCTTCGAGAACCCGAAAGATGACCACGGTGAGTACAGAGGCACCCTTTTGATTGCGGAGCGGAGCTCCGGGGACTGCATTCCCAAGCGGAGCTTGGGAACGAGTGACAATACCCATAAGACCCATTCCCCGCCCGACGCCCAACAAAAAAACCGGCGTCTCTCAGGGAGACACCGGTCCTTAAATTATCTGTTGCTCAATCTCAGGCCGAGGTGCGCTTCTTCTCGTCGCGCTTGCGCTCTTCGGAGTTCAGCACGGCCTTGCGGACGCGGACGAACTTGGGGGTGATTTCCGCCAGCTCGTCGGGGGCGATCCATTCGAGGGCCACGTCGAGGGTGAGGATGCGGGGCACGTCGAGGCCGGTGCTGTGGTCTTTGCCGGATGCGCGGTGGTTGGTCAGGGCCTTCTTCTTGGTGGGCTTGCAGGGCATGTCGCCGGGGCGGGAGTATTCGCCGATGATCATGCCCTCGTAGACCGGCTCCATGGAGCCGAGGAAGAGGGTGCCGCGTTCCTGGAGGTTTTCCAGGCTGTAGGACGTGCTCTGTCCGGTTTCCATGCTGACCATGGAACCGCGCTTGCGGGTGACCACATCGCCGCACCAGGGGCCGTAGCCGACAAAGCGGGAGGCCATGATGCCCATGCCGCGCGTGTCGGTAAGGAATTCGCCCCGGTAGCCGATGAGGCCGCGGGTGGGGATGTTGAACTCGACACGGACCATACCGGTGGGCTCGACGTGCATGGCGCACAACTCGCCTTTGCGGCCCGCAATCTTCTCGATGACCGTGCCCTGGTATTCGCTGGGCACGTCAATCGTCAGGACTTCCATGGGCTCCAGGCGCTTGCCGTCCTCATCGCGGTGGATGATGACTTCGGGTGGGGACACGCAAAGCTCCATGCCTTCGCGGCGCATCTCTTCGAGGAGAATGGCCAGGTGGAGTTCGCCGCGGCCGGAAACCTTGAGGGAGTCGCCGCGCTCGGTCTCTTCGACGCGCAGGGCCACATTGGTGCGCATTTCCTTTTCGAGGCGCGCGGAAATCTGGCGCAGGGTGACGGCGTCGCCGTCCTGTCCCGCGAAGGGCCCGTTGTTCATCATGAAATTCATGGACACCGTGGGCTCTTCAATTTCCAGGGGATGAAGCACCACGTCCAAATCGATGTCGGAGAAGGTGTCGCCAATGCTGATGTCGTCGGGGCCGGCGATGGTTACGATATCACCGGCGTTCACGAAGTCCACCAACTCGCTTTCCAGGCCGCGCGTCACCCAGAGATAGGTACACTTTTCCTGCTTGTCGCCGGTGATGTCCCACTCGCGCTCGTGGTGGAAATCGTCGTGGTGGGCCAGCTTTTCGCCGAGCCACTTGGTGGAAACGCGGCGGAATTTCTGGCCCTTCTTGACACTGCCCTGGAGCACGCGGCCCATGGCGGTACGGCCGATGTGGTCTTTCCAGCCGATGGAACTGACCTGCATGAGGAAGGGCGCGTCGGGATCACCCTTTGGGGCGGGCACTTCGCTGATAATGGTCTCGAAAAGGGCTTCCATGCCTTCGTGGGCGTCGTCTTCCAGATCGCGCACGAGCCAGCCGTTGAGGCCGGAACCGTAGAGCACGGGGAAGTCGCACTGTTCGTCCGTGGCACCGAGCTCGACGAAAAGGTCAAAGGTCTTGTCCAGCGCCTTGTCGGGCATCGCCTGGGGACGGTCCACCTTGTTCACCACGACGACCGGGCGGTAGCCCATGCGCAGGGCACGGGTAAGCACGTAGCGCGTCTGGGGCATTGGACCTTCGTTGGCGTCCACCAGCAGGAGCACGGAGTCCACCATGGAGAGGGTGCGCTCCACTTCACCGGAGAAGTCGGCGTGGCCGGGCGTGTCAACGATGTTGATCAAGTAGTCTTTCCAGGTCACCGTGCAGTGCTTGGCGCGGATGGTGATGCCCCGCTCCCGTTCCAGCTCGTTATTGTCCATGACCCGGATCGCTACCGCTTCATTCGTGCGGAAGAGGTGCGTCGCCGCGAATATACTATCGATCAGCGTGGTCTTGCCGTGATCGATGTGGGCGATGATGGCCACGTTGCGGATTTTATCAATCGAATGCATTAACGGTGATTCTCCTTGGCATTAACGATGTAGCTGCCCGGTTAGTTGGGGGATCTAACGAAAACCGGGTTAACGGAACAAGGCCGGGACCAAAACATCCTGGCACCAACCCTGGCCGTCACAAGGCAGGGATCGGGAGTCGGCGGTTTTCGGGTAGACAATCGACGAGACCTCAGAGTATACAAGAAAGGGAAGTCCAAAGGCAAGTTCTCGTGGCAACGTCTATGCGTAAGGGCAAGGAAATGCGCGTGTTAGGACCGCATTAGCGGCGTGACAAGGACCGTCAATCCGCCTCGGGAAGTTCGTCGAGGTTGAGGAGAATCTCATCCTCTACAGCGTGGGGGTCGTCGGCAATGCTTAAGAGAAGTCCCTTCAAGTACATATACGATACGGTGTCATAGCCCGTCAGGCGCACCCCGAAGCTTTCATGATCCCCGGAGCACACAATGCCGCGCACTTCGATCATGGTGTGGGTATCGCCGATGAAGCTGCAGGCAACCTGCGTACCGCGCTCGATCGGGTCCCGATGTTCAATCCGGATGCCT
>JBIJDL010000036.1:0-24386 GCA_044344195.1 Candidatus Hydrogenedentales bacterium | reverse complement strand
GTCCACAACCAGTGGGTAGAGTTGCATGAGAGAGAAAATAACGATACAATGCACCGAGTGCAAGCGCCGTAATTATACGGGCACACGCGACAAGCGCAAACACCCCGAGCGCCTCGAACTGAAGAAATACTGCAAGTTCGAGCGCAAGCACACCTTGCACCGGGAAACGCGCTAATCCAACTCGATCTTTACCGTCCCGATTGCGGATGGTACTGCAGGCCTGTAACACAATGGCTAGTGTAGCGGCCTCCAAAGCCGAAGGTTGGGGGTTCGAGTCCCTCCAGGCCTGCCATTTTAGATTTTTCGTACGACGCAAGGGTTATTCATGGCGACAGTAACAGAACAACAGAAGCCGGGTCTCATCGCGCGGATTCAGAGTTTTTACGCCGACGTGCTGGTGGAGATGGGGAAAGTGACGTGGCCGACGCTGGACGACCTCAAGGTTTCCACCAAGGTAACCATGTTCCTTCTTCTGGCCATGGCCGCAGTCGTATTCCTGTTTGATAAAGTGTTTGAGCAGTTTGTGCTCCTGCTGTTTGCGATTTCGGGATGATGGAGGCCGCACAGTGACCGACAAGCCCTTAGCGGACATCGAGGACGAGGATGTGCTCGACGATGGCGATGGAGAAGACGTTTCCGGGATCCGGTTGAAGCCCATCCCTCAGGATGGCCTGCGTCGCCGCTGGTATGCGCTGCACGCCCACTCCGGCCAGGAAGCAAACGTTCAAAATATGCTGATCGCCGCCGCCGAGCAGGAGGGTCTTTCCGACCTTATCTCCAACGTGCTGGTGCCGATGGAAGAGAATACCGACCTGCGGCCAGGCACCAAAGCGAGCCCGAGCCGGAAGTCCTATCCGGGCTACGTCTTGGTTCAGCTCCCGGAGCATCCAGAGAACTACGCCGAGCTGTGGCATCTCATCAAGGAGACACCCGGCGTGACCGGCTTTATCGGTTCGCGCACGCTTCCGGTTCCTTTGGAGGATTCGGAGATTGCCGAGATCGTCGAGGTCAGCCGCGGCGAAAAGGCCCGTCCGAAGCCGAAGGTCGAGTTTGACGAAGGCGAGCGGGTCAAGATTATTGACGGTTCCTTCGCGAACTTCATCGGCAAGATTGACGAGATCAACGCCGAGCGCGGCAATATGAAGGTAATGGTAGAGATTTTTGAGCGCCTGACCAGTGTCGAGGTTGAATTCTGGCAGGTTGAACGAGTCTAGGGTGCCGGGCGCAAGCCAACAACACTTGGTTCTGCTTTGCCCCGCGCTTGAAAACTTCTGAAGCCAATTCGAGGCTTTTCAGGACTAAGTCACTAAGAACGGAGCGTTAATGCCATGGCGGCAAAACCTATAAAAGCCATTGTCAAGTTGCAGGTAAACGCGGGTGCAGCCAACCCGGCCCCTCCCGTGGGTCCGGCGCTCGGCCAGCATGGCGTCAACATTATGGACTTCTGCAACCAGTTCAACGAGCGCACGCGCGAGCAGTCCGGGATGGTCATTCCCGTCGTCATCACCATATATGACGATCGCAGCATCAGCTTCATCACCAAGACGCCTCCGGCGGCGGTACTGTTGAAGAAGGCCGCAAAGCTGGCCTCCGCGTCCGGCCAGCCGAACAAGATTAAGGTCGGTTCGGTGACGGCGGCGCAGATCGAAGAGATAGCGACCATCAAGATGCCCGATTTGAACGCTGCGGGAATTGAGTCGGCCAAGAGAATGATTGCCGGCACCGCCCGCAGCATGGGTCTCCTCATCGAAGGATAAGTTTCGCTCATGTGAACCCTTTCTTTTACACCGTCTCGGAATCCCCGGGACGGTGTTGTTCTTAAACGCATTGTTTGCCTACCGTGGGAGAAGCCTGGCTTCGTCTGCACCACAGGAGAAAACATCATGGCAAAACTTAGCAAGCGCCGCAAGGCCCTCGAAGGCAAGGTCGACCCGAACCGCTTTCACAACATCGAAGAAGCAACCGAGAAGTCCAAGGAATGCGCGAGCGCCAAGTTTGACGAAAGCGTCGATCTGGCCTTCCTCCTCGGCGTCGATCCCCGCCACGCGGATCAAATGGTCCGCGGTTCCGTTTCCCTGCCCCACGGCACCGGCAAGATTGCCCGCGTCGTGGTGTTCTGCAAGCAGGCCGACCAGATTGCCGCCGCCAAAGAAGCCGGCGCGGATGCCGTGGGCGCGGAAGACCTGGTCCAGCGCGTACAGGATGGTTGGACGGACTTCGACAGCGCCGTAGCGTCCCCTGACATGATGGCCCTCGTCGGTCGTCTGGGCAAGGTGCTTGGACCCCGGGGCCTGATGCCCAGCCCAAAGGCCGGTACGGTAACCCCGAACGTGGGCCAGGCCGTCACGGACATCAAAAAGGGTAAGATCGAGTTCCGCGTGGATAAGAACGCGAACATTCACGTTCCCGTTGGCCGGGCCTCCTTCACCAAAGAGCAGCTCAAAGAGAATGTGGTCGAAGTAATTCGCGCCATCATCAAAGCGAAGCCTTCCGCCTGCAAGGGTGTATACCTTAAGAGCTGCTGCATGAGCAGCACCATGGGACCGGGCGTTCGCCTCGACGTTGCCTCTCTGGCGTCCCAGTTGTCCTGATAACCTGTTCCACTACGGCCCGGGGCCAATCAAGGAGACTACCGTGAGTCAGGAAGATCGCATGCTTTTCACGTCGGAGTCCGTCAGCGAAGGACATCCCGACAAAGTTGCGGATAACGTGTCCGATGCCATTCTGGATGCCATGCTGGCTCAGGATCCCATGAGCCGTGTGGCCTGTGAGACCCTTGTGACCACCGGTATCTGCGTGGTTGCGGGTGAGATTACGTCCAAGGCCCAGGTGGACATTCCGCGCATCGTGCGGGACACCATTCTGGACATCGGTTATCACGGTGGTGACTCCGGTTTTGATGGCGGATCCTGCGCCGTGATGGTTTCCCTCGACAAGCAGTCTCCAGATATCGCCCAGGGCGTTAACGAGGGCGAAGGCCTGGACAAGGAGCAGGGTGCGGGTGACCAGGGACTGATGTTCGGCTATGCGTCGAACGAAACCCCCGAGCTTATGCCGCTGCCCGTGTCGCTGGCCCACAAGATTCTCGGCCATATCACGAAACTGCGGAAGTCGGGGGCCATCAAGTGGCTCCAGCCCGACGCAAAGTCGCAGGTGACTGTGGAATACGTGGACAACGTGCCTGTTCGCATCGATACCATCGTGGTTTCCAATCAGCACTCGCCCGAGGTAAGCCACGAGGTGATATGCGAAACCCTGATCCGGGAAATCGCCTCTATCCTCCCGCAGGAATACGTGAAGGGCGATATCAAGTATCACATTAACCCAACGGGCCGTTTCGTTATCGGCGGCCCGGTGGGCGATTGCGGTCTGACTGGCCGGAAGATCATCGTCGATACCTACGGCGGCATGGGCCGTCACGGCGGCGGTGCCTTCAGCGGCAAAGACCCGTCCAAGGTGGACCGCAGCGCGGCCTACATGGCCCGTTACATCGCGAAGAACGTGGTGGCCGCAGGTCTGGCAGACCGTTGCGAAGTTCAATTGGCCTACGCCATCGGCGTGGCGGAACCGGTTTCGGTGCATGCGACGACCTTCGGCACCGGCAAGTTGAAAGACAGCGAATTGAGCGCGTTGCTCAAGGGGCATTTCGATTGCCGGCCCGCCGCCATCATCAGTACCCTTGACCTTCGCCGCCCGCAGTTCCGCAAGACGGCGGCACTGGGCCACTTCGGTCGCGAAGATCAGGGCTTCCGCTGGGAAGAAACGGATCAGGCCGCCGCGCTCAAGCAAAAGGCAGGGATCTAGTTCGCCGCGTATGCCCGCATACTATTGAATTCGATCAAGCCATTTGACACACTCAGGCGTGTCAAATGGCTTTTTTGCATTCTCAGGAGATTACCCGTGAAAGTCCATGATTTCGCCCATCAGGTTGCGATGAGAACGATCGAGTTGCTCGAAGAGAAGCAGCACTACAAGGTATCCGAGGAACACCGAAAAGAAATATTGAAGCTGATTCGCGGCGAGGTGGATATATTGCTCGACCGCGCGTCCTGATCTTAAAACGGGAGTCCCCCCTTCATGCACAGTGCAGAATTGCTCACACAGTCCGCCGTCCTTTTCGGCACCGCCCTGATCGCCGCCCTGGCCTTTCGCTTTATCAAGGCGCCGTCCATCCTGGGCTTCCTCTGCACGGGCATACTCATCGGGCCGTCGGTATTGCATATGGTGAATGAGGAGGAGGTGGAATCCTTCGCCGAGTTCGGCCTGGTGCTCCTGCTCTTCGTCATCGGCCTGGAGCTGTCGCCGCAACATTTTCTGCACGCCGGTCGCCGATTGCTGGTCATGACCGCGATTCAGCTTCTGGGCACGGCCCTGGCCGCCCTCGCCTGCCTGACCCTCTTCGCGGGTATGGGGACCGTCCCCGCCCTGCTCATGGGCATCGCCATCAGCCTGAGCAGTACCGCCATCGTGCTGAAGACCCTCAGCGACCGGGACGAAATCAGCACGCCCGCCGGGCATATCAGCACAGGTAACCTGCTCCTGCAAGACGTGTATGTCATCGTATTGATGTTGCTCTTCCCCTTCTTCGCGAAGTCAGGCGACTCCTCTGCGAGCGCATCCGTTATCCAGGCGATGATCGGGCTGATTTCCATGGTTCTCGCCGTGATCGCCGTCAGAATGGTGCTGCCCAAGGTCCTCACGGGTCTCGGTCGCTATGGCGGCCCCGAACTACTCACGCTCTTCGCCGTGTTCATGGCCTTCGGCGGTGCGGCCTTTGCGGGGCTGGTCGGTTGGCCTCTCGCCCTGGGCTCCTGCATGGCCGGTCTCCTTCTGGCCCAGGCGGACCAGCGGCACCAGCTCGTCGCGGAGATTACGCCCTTCCGAGACGTCTTCAACGCCCTTTTCTTCATCTCCCTCGGCATGCTGGTGGATATGCGCTACGTGCTCGATCACTGGCTCGGCCTGCTGGCTATTGTGCTTTCCATCCTCGTGGCCAAGACCCTCATCAACTCGGCGGCGGTGATTATAGCGGGCTGGCCGTTGCGCGTTGGCGTCCAGGCGGGCATCGGGCTGTGCACCGTCAGCGAATTTGGCTACGTCTTCGCACGGGAGGCCAACAGCGCCCAACTCCTCGATGTGAAAATTCTCGACAGCCTCATTCCCATTATCGTGGGGACCATGATGGTGGGGGCGGCGCTCCTGCCCATGTCCGGCGCGATCAGCCGGGGCGTAGAGCGCTTGATTCGACGGGGTCAGGTGGACGAGACTGGCGGCGAGGGGACGGAAGACGCGGTTCAGCGCGTGATCGTGGTGGGCTATGGGATCAACGGTAAAAATTTGTGCCGCGTACTCAAGGCCACCCACATCCCGTGCTGCGTGCTTGAAATGAATCCCATGCTTGCGCGAGAGGGGCGCGACAATGGGCAGGAAGTTTTTGTGGGCGACGGTACCCGTATGCGGATCCTGGCGGAGGCCGGGCTGGCCCAGGCGCGCGCCCTCGTGATCGCGGTGAACGATCCCAAGGCTACCCGGCGCATGGTCTCCCAGGCCCGTGTCCTCCGGCCGGACGTACCCATCATCGTGCGCACGGATTATGTCAATGAACTCGAACCCCTGTTGTCCGCGGGAGCCACGACGGTCATTCCCGCTGATTTTGAGGTGTCCATCAAACTCTTCGCCACGGTGCTGACCGAGTTTCGCGTTCCGGACAACATCATCCAAGCCCAGATCGCGTCGGTGCGCGCCGGTGGTTACGGCCTGCTTCGCGACGAGAACGTGGAGCTCTCGAACAACATGCAGGAGTTGCTCGAAGTATTTCGGCTCACCGCGACGAAGACGTACTACATCGGCGAGGGGAGTGCGGCGGTGGGCAAGACCATCGCCGAGTTAAATCTTCGCGCCCGCTCCGGGGTGACCATTATCGCCGTGGTCCGGGGTGGAAAGCCGAACACCAACCCCGCCGCGGCCTTCGAGCTTTCCCTGGGCGACGTGCTGGTGCTGGTGGGGAGTCATGCAGAGCTGGACGCGGCGCACGGCTGCTTGAGTCCCGCAGAAAAAGACACGCTTGCCAGCGCATAAATCCATCGAAGGGGGGCGGAGCAGCCGCCCATTACTACGCGCCCCTCGGGCGCACGAGGAACACCATGCAGTACTTCAAGACCTCACAGTTTGTCCCCGGCAAGGGAAACGCGTGGATGTATTATGAATGCGACGACGCACAGAAGGTGCTGCGCACGCTGACGCACATTCCCGACACCGGCGAGATCACGCTCGTGCCCGATCCTATCGTAAAGCGCCTCATCCGCCCGGAATTGCTCCAGCCCGCCGAAGGGGAAGTCTTTGTCGAGCTCTGGGGTAGCGTCTGAACCCGCGCATGCTTCCCGGCGCTATTGGGTGAGCTCCGTGAGCGTGGCGGTGAGGTCCATCCGGAAGGTGGGCGAAACGCCCAAGTGGACCGTATGGACGATGCCATCCTTGCCGATGATCACCGTCTTGGGAATGCTGTTGGCCTGATACTTCTGCTGGGCTTCCCGATTCAGATCCAGCGCCACCGGAAAATCCAGTCCCGTCTGGGCCAGGAAGGCCTTGGCTACTTCCGCGCTCTCTCCGATATTCACGGCAAAGAAGACCACATTCTTATCCTGGAACTCCTTTGCGACCTCCGAAGCGATGGGCAAGCCCTGGCGGCAGGGGCCGCACCACGAGGCCCAAAAATCGAGAATGACGACATTCTTGCCCTGATGGTCCGCCAGGTCAAGGGTGCCCTCGTCGAGTAGCGAAAGCTTGATGGGCGGGGCCGGCTTACCCTGGAGGGGATCCTCCGGGCGCCCGCCGGTGGGGTCAAGTTCGGTCGCGCCTTCGGGCTTGGTGAAGGTGAAGTGCTCGGGTGCGAACTCCGGTGCGGTGTTCCAGTTGCTGAATGCGTAAGTCACCAGAACCTTCGTGAGATCGGGGTTCCCCTCGTTCGCCATTTTGAGCAGGTCCAGTTGAAGCTTCTCGAGAAAGGGCTCGGCGCCCCGACGCAGCCAGAAATCGGCGGTAACGCCGCCACCACTCGTCTGGACCCGATCCGGGGCCTCCGAACCATCCGTTTCCGCCTTGACCAGAGCCACCGTCTCCATCGATTTCATGAGAGACGGATCGTTGTGCAGAAAGTCCGTGAGCATGATCTGGGCGGGGCCAAACTCGCGGCCCGGCATCAGGGTGAGGGCGCGCTGTCGATTGCCGAATTCCTTTCCGTCGACGTACTGGTTCTCGTGCGAAATGTAGAGAAACTTGCCCGCCGGGGAGAAAAAGAGCTCGAGGTAGCCATCCTCCATGTCGACCCGGAAGCGGACTTTGTCGGTTCCGGAAAAGTCCAGCTTTCCCTTCATGCTCCCGTCGCGCGTCTGTCCTGCCTTGTCCGCCAGTTCAAAGCTCATCTGGATTTCGGTTGAAAAGGCGGGAAGCCCCTTCAGAAAGTCAATGCTGCCCTGCAAAAGCGCCTTCTCCGGCGCAGGCGTGGCGGCGGCCTCCTGGGAAAGGGCCGCCGGGCAGGCGAAAAGGAGCAGGGCGAAGGTAAAGACAGACCAGTAAGCTTTCATGACATTCTTTCCGGCACGCTGGTGCCAAGGCTGCGGTGACTCACGCCCTATCATAGCATATTCGCAGCTACCACGCCGCGCCGAAGGAGGAACAGCGCTGGGTATCACACCAAAATGTGGAGGGTATGGAGCGGGCGCTTTCCAGCCCCCGAGTTCGGCCAACGCAGTTGCATGGGGAATGCACGCAGGATCAATCAACCGCATGCGTGGCAAGAAAAGCGGGGCTGGAAAGCCCCCCCTCCATAGTTTGAATCAGGGTCTTTCGCCTGCGGAGAGGCGGGCATTGATGGCATCGATCACGGGCAGAATATCCGCCGCGCTCTCCACGACATAGTGGGCCCCGGCGGCCCGGAGTTTATCGTCCGCACGGGTCATCAGCGCAGCCAGCGTTGTGGCGTCCATGGACGCGGCTTCGCCGAGCGAGAGGCCCACTTCATTGCCTGTTCGCGTGATACCGATGGTCCACATACCCGCATTCAGGCCCTCCTCAATATCCGTCACCGTGTCCCCGACCTTTACGATCGCCTCCCACGGATAGACCTGCATTTCCATCGCGGCCTTGACCGCCATCCACGGTGCGGGACGTCCCGCGGGCACCTGGCTGGCCGCCACGCTCACATCGGGTTCGTAGCCCGCCTCGCATGCCGCACGCTGGCAAAGCGCCATCATGGCCTCGTTGTACCCCGTTGTCGCGCCAATCTTGAGGCCGCGCGCACGCAGGGCCGAGGCCATCGCCGGGATGCCGGGGATGATGTCCAGGAAATGGGGTAGCGCCTGCATTTGCAGCGGAATGAACGCCTCGAAGAGGGCATCGAGATCCGCTTCGGTCGGCGCCGCGCCATGGCCCGCGATCCACTGAGATGCGATCTCGGGTATGGCCAGCATCGCCGCGATGTGATCCCGTTTGTGCATTCCCATGGGGCCCCGGGCCTGGGCGATGCTCGCCTCGACGCCATGATTCCGAAACAGGGTTTGGAAGGCCCCGGCGGGCGCGCGGGAACCATGATCGACGGTGGTGCCAGCCCAGTCAAAGATGACGGCTTTGACGTGGCCTCGGTAGGCGGTGGACATGGTGCAGAGCCTTTCGTTTTCTGGTAACATTTTAGCCGAATGAAGCGCCCTTACTGAGGCTGGTACGTCACTTCCGGGTTGTATCGCTCCCGATCGTCTTGTTCGAGGGTAATCTGGAGCCTTCTGAAGTTAACTTGGAATGGCGCACGATTCTATTTGAAGTCACGATACAACTCCGAGGTATTCTTCGCTAGACGATAGACCGAATCCAACATTTATGACAACTTCAGTCAGCTAAAGCCTTTCGTTTTCTGAATGGGGGTGATTTTTGTCTCACTGAGTGAGCAAAATATACGAAGTCTTTTAAAGCGAATATGGGGTGCCACCCACACTCGGGGCGGCTCCGCCGCGGGAGAATGTGGGTGACGGGACAATGGGCCTGATAAGTATTTTCGGTCGTCTGGGCCAGCTCAATTGGGCGATATTGATGGGTTTGAATGTGATGTAAAAAAACCGGAGTCACGCACCCACATCCTCCCCCGCTGCGCTCCGCCGGGTGTGGGTGGCACCCAGCATCAGCTTGAAAGGTTTCCGTGCTTTTCCCTTGCGCCAGCGCTAATCGAGAAAGCAGAAGGTGGGCATGTTGTATCGATGACTTTTCATAGCGTCACCCCCTTCATCTCCACGAGCACCTCCCGTATCGCACCCAACAAGGCTTTCACATCGGCGGGGAAGATACGCCCGATATTTCCAATCCGAAAACAATCCGCATCGCTGACCTTGCCGGGATAGATGACGAAATCCCGATCATTGAGGCGCGTATAAAATTCTTCGAAGTCCCAGCCTGGCGTCTCCGGATACCGGAAGGACGTGATGATATAGCCCTGGAGCTCCGGCGGAAGGTAGGCCGCGAAGCCGAGACTCTTCATGCCCTCCGTCAACGTCCGGTAGTTCGCCTGATAGCGCTCCCCCCGACCGGCCACGCCGCCCTCCGCCTCCAGTTCGACCAAGGCCTGGTGAAAGGCGAGGAGCGCATGGGTCGGCGGGGTGAATCGAAATTGGCCGCTGGCCTCAAGGCCCCTCCACTGAGCGAGCAGGTCCAGGCTCAGGCTTCGCGCCCGCCCCTCCGTCTCCACCAGTGCCTCGCGCCGCGAAATAACAAAGCCAAAGCCGGGCACCCCCTCGATGCACTTGTTCGCCGACGAGACCAGATAGTCGATGCCCGCCCCGGCGATATCAATCGACACGGCCCCGAAACTGCTCATCGCATCCACGATGTAGCGGGCGCCCGCGCGTGTCACAAGGGCGCCGATGGCCTCGATGGGGTTGATGATGCCCGTGGTGGTTTCGCAGTGGACCACGGCAACATCCGTATAGGCGCCGCCCGCCAGTTCGGCCTCGATCCGGGCCAGGTCAGGGGTCTGATACTCGGGGAATTCAAGGGTGCCGACAGCGATGCCGAGGGTCGTGCATATCTGGGCGATCCGGCGGCCGTAAGCGCCATTGATGATGACCAACACCCGACCGTCGCGCCGGATGGTGGACGCGAACACCGACTCCACGGCATAGGTTCCGCTACCCTGCATGGGAATGGCGACATAGCCTTCCGGCTCCACGCCACCCAGGGCCAGAAGGCGACTGCGGATATCGGCGATGCGGGCTATGAAGTCTCCATCGCGCGATCCCAGATCGCGCAGCAGGGCTTGTTTCACCGTCTGGCTGGTCGTCAGGGGGCCGGGGGTAAAGAGAATCTTATCTTTCCATCCGCTGATGGGGGAGGGCATTGCGTTTTCCTGTCGGGGTTGAGGCGCGGGGCTGTAAATTCGCGGGAGTATCTCAAAACGCTTGTATATCTTGTCAAGTGAGTTTTTGATGAGTGCCGAGTGGGGGGCCATCGGGCCCCGAGGTCCGCGAACCCGGGCCGGAGGTCTCCTCCACCTTCATCCTGGTAATCGCATTAAAAACGCCTTACAATCACTTAAAAGACCAGCGCAATATGGACAGGGGGATTTTCGCCTCTTCTGGCGCATCCCAGACCTGATCTTTTTCGTTGAATTCATCGTGTGATGAAAATGTATCGGCTTTGTCCGTGCAATTGTGTTGCACGGGTCGGGGGCTGAAAAGCCCCCGCTCCATACCCCCGAAATCTCTAATTTTTTTTGATGCCCAGATTGCCCTGCACATTCATCCTTCATCGCACCGTTTAAATATGCTATCGTATGGTCAGCGCGCATTCTTGGGGCGCGCTCCGTTGATACGGCCGGTCAGAGAAACCAGAGTTTAATTCTGTCAGGGGAATCGGATGAAGCGGTTTGTGCACACGTCAGGATCTTGTCTGGTTGCCCTTTTGGTCATGGGTGTGGTTGCTGTTGCCTTGGGCGGCTGCACCACAAAGGCGCGGATTCCCGTCACCGGGTTCGAAGTGCCGGTACCCAATATTCCCCTGCCCGCCTTGTTGCGCACCGAGAACGACCTGCGCAGCCGTTCGTGGACCAAGGCTTTCGACATTCTTCACGCGCGACTCGCATTGGAATATGCCTATACCGAGCACAAGGCCTTGGACTGGAATGCCCTCTATGCTGCAACGGCCCCCGAGGTGGCTGCGGCCGAGGCCGCCAAGGACCCCGACGGCTGGTACCTCGCGCTGCGCAAGTATTTCTATTCGATTCCCGACGGGAACATACAGTTCGACCCCAATGAATTCATGCGCGGCGAGGCCGAAGGGGCCTCCGCCGGATTGGCCCTCATCCAGCTTTCCGATGGCACAGTGATGGTGTGCGGCATCACCCCCGGCGGGCCTGCGGATCGTGCGGGTATTCAGTGGGGTGCCGCGATCCTGGAGTGGGGCGGCAAGCCGGTCGCCAATGCCCTCGTGGAAACATCCGTGTTCTGGGCGGACGCGCCCGCCGCAACGCCCCACGGCCGGCTCCAGCAGCAACTCGTCTGGCTGCCCCGGGGACGTAACGGCGAAGTTTGCGAAGTGGCCTGGAAGAATCCCGATGCAGCAGAGAAGTCCACGGCCAAACTCGAGCTCGAGTTCGACGACTTCGCCACCCTCGGTCTCGCGCGGCCGCTCTGGAAACCGGTGGAACTCTTTGACAGCCCCATCGAGACGCGCGCCCTTCCGGGCGATATTCAGTATATCCGCATTGCCGCCATTGCCCCGACCTTTTCCACCCCCTTTCCCGCGCGGGATTTCCGGGCGGCGGTGAAAGCCGCAATCGACGGTGAAGCCAAAGGGGTCATACTCGATCTTCGGGGTACCCAGGGGGGCGATGCCTCCCTCACACCAAAGCTGCTATCTTCCTTTGTGTCCGCACCCGCGTTTTACGAGACGCCCGCCGTGTGGGACAGCGAACTGGAGACCTTCCTGGTGGAGAGCGAAGACACCATCGAGGTGGTGCCCCAGTTACCGGCCTACGGGGGGCCCATGGTGGTCCTGGTGGATGGCTATACGATGGGCCCGGCCGAGTCCCTCGCCCACTTTCTTCAGGGCCGTAAGAACGTCCGAGTGTGTGGCGCGTCGCCGACCTATGGCTCACCGGGTACGCCGAATCTGGAAATTACCCTGCCGGGCGGTTATGTCGTCTTCGTCCCCGATCAGCGCTCGCTTGATGCCAAGGGCCGGATTCAGGCGGCGGCGGATGCCCGTGGAGAAGGGGTCGTAACACCGCAGGAGGTGGTCGTCGTCGATCGGGTCAACGGTTCCGCCCTCTTCCAGCAGCGGGAAGATATCGTGCTGAAGAAAGCACAGGAGTTGTTGGGCGCAACGGGCTGAGATCGAGCCATCGCCTTCGTGACCGCGCCGATTCGCGTGGCGCGTGAAGAGGCCAGAAAAAAATAAGCAGGCGATCCCTCGGGAGCGCCTGCGGTGTTTCCAGGTATCGGGTGTGGTGGGGCGCTATTCCGTGAGGCGGCTGTCGGGGGTCATCAGGCCGAAGGTCATGACGGCCTCGGCAACGACCGCGCCATCCACGAGGGCCTTGGCGGCCACCTTGCACGCGTTCTTGCGGCGTCGGACCATCTCGCACTCGATCACGAGTTGGTCGCCGGGAACGACCGTCCGCCGGAAGCGGGCCTTGTCCACGCCGAGAAAGAACGCCAGCTTGCCGTCGGGATCGCGATTATCACCAAAAATCAACACCGCGCTAACCTGCGCCATAGCCTCAATGATCATGACCCCCGGCATAACCGGCGTCTCGGGCCAGTGCCCCTGGAAGAAGGGCTCGTTCACGCTGACATTCTTGATGCCCGTGACCCGCTCCATGGGAACGAAGGAAAGAATTCGGTCCACCAGTAGAAAGGGGTAGCGGTGGGGGAGGATCTTCATGATCTTGTTCACGTCGAGCGCAGGCGGCGTGTTCAGCGTCGGGAGCGGACGCCGGTCTACATGTCGCTTTCCATTGCCATTGGCCATGGTGTCGCGGATCTGCTTTGAGAACAGTACGTTCTTCTCGTGACCGCCCTTCACGCCCACCACATGGCCCTTCACGGGACGTCCCAGAAGGTACATGTCGCCGATGAGATCGAGAATTTTGTGGCGAACAAACTCGTCGGGAAAGCGGAGCTCGTCGTTGAGAATCGTGTCGTCGCCGATGACCACGGCGCTCTCCAGGCTGCCGCCGCGGATGAGGCCCTTCTCCTGAAGCATCTTCACTTCCCGAAGGAAGCAGAAGGTGCGCGCCGGGGCAATTTCCCGGGCGAAGGTGTCTTCGGTAATCGTGTAGGAGGCGTACTGCGTGCCGATGGCCACGTGGTCATAGGCAATCGTCATGGAGACCCGGAGCTCATCCGAGGGCAGGATACTCAATGTGACGTCGCCCTGGCGGTAATACACCGGGCGGTCCACCTTGATGTACTGCTTCTCGGCGTCCTGCTCCACGATGCCCGCCTTCTGCAGGGTGGACATGACCGGCAGAGAGCTACCGTCGCCGTTGGGTATTTCCTCGGCGTCAAGCTCGATGTTCAGGTTGTCGATCCCCAGGCCCACCATGGCCGCCAGGGCGTGCTCCACCGTGTGAACCTTGGCGTTGCCGATACCGATGGTCGTGCCCCGGGACACATCAACCACATAGTCGATGTTCGCGGGAATGGGGGGGCTGTCCTTGATGTCCACGCGGAAGAACGTAATACCGGAATTCTCGGGGGCGGGCTTGAAGGTTACCGTGGTCAGACTTCCCGTGTGGAGTCCGATACCGGAGAAGGAAACAGGCTTGCTGATCGTCTTCTGTTTGCTCATGTAAGCTGTTCTTTCAATGCTTCCAGTTCGCGCTCCAGGTTCCTGATCCGCCGGATCAGCTCTGGAATACGTCGTTGTGCAACCATGACCCGTCGTTCTTCGTCGTGATCGATGGCTGGGAAACCCGATACGATGGCGCCGGGCTCCACGGACTTGACGACGCCGCTACGCGCGGCAACCATGGCGCCTTCGCCCACCGTGATATGGCCTTTAATCCCCGCCGATGCGCCCACCTGGACGCGATCGCTCAGTTTTGCACTGCCCGCAACACCCACCATGCCCGCCAGAGCACAGTGCTCGCCAATGCGCACATTGTGTCCGATCTGGACCAGGTTGTCAATTTTCGTACCTTTTCCGATGCGCGTTTCCCCAAACGTGGCCCGGTCCACCGACGTGCAGGAGCCGATCTCCACGTCATCCTCCAGCACCACCCGTCCCACCTGGGGAATCTTCATCCACGCCCCTTCGAGGGGCGCATAGCCGAATCCGTCACTGCCTATTGCAGCTCCCGCATGTATTATACAACCCGCGCCGATTTCTGTTTCTTCCCGGATGGTCACATTGGGGTAGATGACTGTTCCCGCGCCGATGCGCGTGGCGTGCCCGATATAGACACCCGCATAGATAATGGCCCCGTCCCCGATCTGCACATCCGCGTCGATAACCGCACATGCGCCGACGGCCACGTTCTGGCCCAGGGTGGCCGTGGGGTCAATGATCGCGGCGGGATGAATGCCCGAGGGGTGGCGGAGCTGCTGGGTTTCGCAATACTTCAGGACCATGGCAAAGGCCAGGTCGGGCTTGGGCACCAGGATCGCGGGAATGGCCAGACTTTCCGGTGCTTCCTGAATGAGGACCGCCGAGGCTCCGGACTTCGCCAACTGGGAAAGGTACTGCACATTTCGAATAAAGCACAGGTCGCCTTCGCCAGCTTCGTCGACACCATTGACACCGGTAATCTTGACGGAGGAGTCTCCCGAGACCTTTCCGCCCACCAGGGCGGCTATGTCGCCGACGGTCAGATTCATGGGGATTCCATTTCTATCGCGCAACCTGCCGTATAATCAAGCGCGTACCAGGCGTTATCCGCCTGATACGCGCCGCGATTATGCTAGCTGTAAAAACATCCAGAGCAACCGCCGTGGGTTACTTGTTCAATTCTGCAAGAACCTGGGAGGTAATGTCGATAGCGGGTGCCGCATAGAGGACCGCGCCGTTGGGGCCGCTGCGGTGATTCAGGATCAGGTGGTACTTGCCCGCGGTAGCGATGGCTTCGAGCTTTTCCTGGACATCCTTAAGGACTTGCTTGAGTACTTCCTCTTCCATGCTGTCGATCTTCTGCTGGCTGCGGGTCAACTCGGCCTGGTAGTCGACATAGTCGCTGCGAATCTTGAGTTCCAGCGCGGAAAGTTCTTCGGCGGGAATCTTGCCTTCCTTCTGCTTCTTGTCATAGTCGGCCTTGGCCGCTTCGATGGCCTTGGACTTGGCATCGATACCGGACTGAAGCGCGTCCACCTGCTTCTGGAGGTCGTCATACTTTGACTTGCGTTTGTCGTACTTGGCGAGCACCTCCTGCATGTTCACGACACCGATCTTGTAGCTGGTATCCTGGGCGAATGCGTGGGTGGATCCGAAGGCGGCAAAGAGCGCGCAGCAGACGGAAGCGATCACGAAATTTTTCAGTGCATGTGTCACGAGTTTCGTTCCTTCTTTCTAGAGTCGTTGGTGTAAGCGCAACCAGAATATGTGAGCACTGCCGCGCGGCGTTGGCCGGGGCTCCTCAGGTGCCCCACCCCGCCCGGTATCCATTGGACAGCCCATTGCAGCCTGTCCGCAGTGAACGTGTGACGGAGCCCGGAGTTATCCGGGGGTAATACGGGATTATATCAAGATGGGCAAATTTCATGCAAGAAACAAGCCCCGCAGACCGTTTGGGGTCTGCGGGGCAAAGGGGGAAAACTAGAACCGGATGCCCGAGATCAGGTGGAGGCGTCCGCTGCCCTGATCCTCGTCGGCGTTCAGCGGGATGCCGTAGTCGACGCGGATCGGTCCGAGGCGGGGCACTTCCATGCCGATGCCGATACCGGCGCTGTAGCGCATCTCGCCGAAGTCGAAGTCGCTGTCGTCCCAGATGCCGCCGGCGTCCACGAAAGTGTAGAAGCGCAACTGCTCGGTGACCTTATACTTCAACTCCAGGTTGCCGATGTAGGTGATGTTGCCGCCCAGCGGGAAGCTATCCCCGAAGAAGATATACTCCTTCGCCTTGGGGCCAATATCGCGGTTTTCATAGCCACGTACCGAGTTCGTGCCGCCCGCGTAAAACTTGTCGGTCAGCGGTACGAAATCGGAACTGCCATACTCGACCACGTAGCCCTCGCGCGAACGGAAGGAGAGAATCCACTTTTCCTCTTCATCCAGGGCGCGGTACCACTGGGAATCCATAAAGAGCTTGTAGAACTCGTTGTCACCGCCCAGGCCGGCAAGTTCCAGGCTCAGCACGTGCTTGCTGCCGTCCGCCGGATCGCGAAGCGCGTCCAGCGTGTTGCGCTCCAACTCGTTTTGCAGGCTGATCGTCGTGCTCTCTTTGGACTGGCGCCGGATGACGGGGTTCACGAAGAAGGGAAGTCCCGTGATCTCGGTCGTCTCATGGCGCAGCGACGAGCGCATGGTCATATAGTTGGACAGGGTCTTACCCAGGCGCAACTGACCGCCCTGGCGGTCTTCCGTGTAATCGGCTCCGCCGCGAATCTGGTACGAATCGTCGAAGACGTCAAAGCCCACGGCGAAAGGATAGCTCATGAATTCGGGGTCGGTGAAGCTCAGGGAGTACTGGTCGCGCTGGCTGCCGATATTAAGCTTCAGCGCCAACTGCTGGCCGCCGCCGGTGAAATTCGGCCAGTTCGTAATGTCGAAATTGTTCAGGCGCAACTCGGCGAAACCGCCCAGGCCCTCGTCGCTGCTGAAACCCGCGCCGAAGTTGAAGTTGCCCTGCTTGCCCTCTTCCACGTCGAAGATGAGGTTGGTGAACAGATCTTCCTCGTCGGCAAAGTCGAGGCTGCTGCGGACTGTCTCAAAGTACTCGGTGCGCTGCAGGTTGCGCTTACTCAGCTCGAGGCGCGAACCGTCGTAACGATCGCCGGGCTCCAGCGCGAGCTGGCGGCGGATCACTTCATCCTTCGTGAGCTCGTTACCGATGATCTTCACTTCCCGGATGTACTTCAGGTCGCCTTCTTCAATCTTGTGGGTCACGCGCGTGGTCTTGTTGTCCTTGTCCAGGATGACCACGGGGGAAACGTTGGCCGCGACGTAGCCGCTGCTCTGGTAGCCGTCCTGGAGCTCCACAGCGTCTTTCTCAACCTGAGACTTGTTGTGGACCTCTCCTGCGGTGACTTCCACCTGCTCCAGAAGTTCGTCGTCGTCGAATACGGCGTTGCCGGCAATTTCGAGATTGTCCAGTTTGTACTCGGGGCCTTCCTGAAGGTGGACGGTCAGATCCATCTTCTTGCCGTTGTCGCTGTAGAGGAGGTCGGTCTTGGTGATCTCCGCTTCCAGGCGGCCGAAATCGCCATAGTTGTTGATGATCTGCTGCAGATCGAATTCGAGCTTTTCTTCCTCGTACTTGCCGCCCAGGAACCACCAGGCGCGCTTCGTCGCCATGAGTTTGCGGAGCTTGCGCCCGGAAAGGGTGTCGTTGCCCTCAAAATTGATGCTGCGAATCTTGGCTTTCTGCCCTTCCTGGATCGTGTAGATCAGGCGCATGCGGGAGGGGCCCACGCGCTCGGCCACCACGTCCACCGTGGTGTTGGCGAAGCCCTTGCCCTCGTAAAGGCCGAGAATAGCGATGCGCTCTTCCTCGTAGGCCTCGGGGATAAACGGATCGCCTTCGCGCATGGAAAGGGCGGACAGGATGCGCCGCTCTTTGATCTTCTTGTTGCCCATCACCAGAACCTTTTCGATGACCTGCTTCTCGGCAACAATATAGGTGATCGTCAGCGCGTTGTTCTCGCGGGCGGCATCGGCCTGGATCTGGGTGAAGAACCCCAGCTCGTTGAGACGGCGGATGTCACGGGAGACGGCGAGCGGGTTGTACTCCTGCCCGGCCTGCACTTCCAGCTTCGAACGGACCAACTGTTCACTAACGCGTTCCAGACCGTCGATACGCACTTCCCCAACGGTACCGCCCGCCTGGGCGGCCGCCTGGGATTGGGTAAGGACAGTGAACAGCGCGAGGGCGAGACCCAACGCTAGTTTCTTCAAGTAGTGATACCTTCCGCAGCTAATTCAGCCTGTTCGAACACGAGTTTGTCTTCCGTGTCCGAGGGCCAGACTTCGATTTTAGTTCCAGGTTCCAAGTTGCCCCGGAGCAAAAGTTCCGCCAGGGGGTCCTCAATGTACGATTGTACCGCGCGCCGGAGGGGCCGAGCGCCGTATTCCTCGTTACTTCCCAAGCGAACCAGGAACTCTTTGGCCTCGTGGCGCAGCCGCAAGTGTACACCCTTTGCCGCCACCCGTTCCACCATATCCTTGACCTGAATATCGACAATGTCAATCAACTGTTCGTCCGTCAGACGGTGGAAAACCAGGGTGTCGTCCAGCCGGTTCATGAACTCGGGATTGAAGACTTTCTTGGCCTCTTCAATCACCCGTTCCTTCATTTTCTGGTACAGGGACTCCTGGTCGTCGCGCTGGAAGCCCAGCGTGCCGCCGCCCTTGCCGATGCGCCGCGCGCCCACGTTGCTGGTCATGATGATCACCGTGTTGCGGAAGTCCACCCGTCGGCCGGTCGCGTCGGTCATCTGGCCTTCTTCGAGCACTTGGAGAAGGGCATTGAAGATGTCCGGATGGGCCTTCTCGATCTCGTCGAAGAGCACCACGGAGTAGGGGCGGCGCCGGACCTGCTCGGTCAACTGCCCGCCCTCGTTGTAGCCCACGTAGCCGGGAGGGGCTCCGGTCAGGCGTGAAACGGCGAAGCGTTCCATGTATTCCGACATGTCCACCGTGATCAGGGCGTCTTCGTTGCCGAAGAGGAAGGTCGCCAGGGTCTTGGCCATCAGCGTCTTACCCACGCCCGTCGGCCCGAGGCAGAGGAAGGAGCCCACAGGCCGCGCATGATCGCGGAAGCCCGCGCGGGAGCGCTGGATCGCCCGGGTGATGGAGTCGATCGCCTCGTGCTGGCCGATGATCGAGCGGTGGAGCTCCTCGCGCATGCGCAGAAGCCGCTCCGACTCTTTCTCTTCCAGCTTGGTAAGGGGCACGCCGGTCCATTTGGACACGATATAGGCGATATCTTCTTCGTTAATGATCGTTTCGGCCGAATCCCGCTTCAACTCCCACTCGCGCTTCTTGTCTTCGAGCTTGTTGATGTAGGTCCGCTCCTTGTCCCGGAGCGCGGCGGCCTTTTCGTATTCCTGCCGGCGGATGGCCGACTCCTTCTCCTGGGTGATCGCCTCGATTTCGAGCTCGATCTCCTTCAGGGCATGGGGGCGCGTGGTGATCTGCAGGCGCGCGCGGCTGCCCGCTTCGTCGATCACGTCCACGGCCTTGTCGGGCAGGAAACGGTCGGCGATGTACTGGTTCGAGAGTTTCGCAGCCGCAATGACCGCCTCGTCCGAAAACTTCACGCGGTGGTGGGCTTCGTACTTGTCGCGCAGGCCCTTGATGATTTCGATAGTCTGCTCCACGCTGGGCGCTTCCACCAGAATCGTCTGGAAGCGGCGGGCCAGGGCGGCGTCTTTCTCGATATATTTGCGGTATTCGTCCATCGTCGTCGCGCCGATGCACTGGAGTTCGCCACGGGCCAGGGCCGGCTTGAGCATGTTCGCGGCGTCCACGGCGCCTTCGGCGGCACCGGCGCCCACAATCGTGTGGAGCTCGTCGATGAAGAGGATGACATTGTCCGCGCGGCGAATTTCCTTCATCACGGATTTGAGGCGTTCCTCAAACTGGCCGCGGTACTTGGTACCAGCCACCACACCGGCCAGATCCAGCGTCAACACGCGCTTCTTCAGCAGCAAATCGGGTACATCGCCCGCAATGATTGCACGGGCGAGACCTTCGACGATGGCCGTCTTGCCTACACCGGCCTCGCCAATCAGCACGGGGTTGTTCTTCGTGCGGCGGCTGAGCACCTGAATCACGCGCTCAATCTCGCCTTCGCGACCGATGACCGGGTCAAGCTTATCTTCCCGGGCCAACTGGGTAAGGTCGCGACCAAAGTTGTCCAGCGCGGGCGTCTGGGATTTCTTGCCCGTTTGCGCCTGTTCGCCACCCGAGCGGCCCTGATCGCCCAGCAGGCGGATAACTTCCGCCTGGATGCGACCGAGGTCTATCTTCATATCCTGCAATACCTTGGCGGCAATACCCTCACCCTCTTTCAAGAGGCCGAGGAGAATGTGCTCCGTGCCGATATAGCTGTGGTTGAAGCGCCGCGCTTCTTCCACCGCAAGCTCCAGCACCTTTTTGGCGCGGGGCGTAAAGGCGATTTCGTCGCCGGAAACCACGGCGGAGCCTGGCTGGACCTGCTGCTCGATCTCGATGGCCAGGGCTTCTATATCGACGCCGAGGTTCTCCAGCGCCCGGGCGGCAATGCCCTCGGGTTCGCGGCAAAGCCCCAGGAGGATGTGCTCCGTGCGCACGTATTCGCTACCCAGGCGGGTGGCCTCTTCACGTGCGGCGCTGACAACATGCTTGGCGCGCTCCGTAAATCGTTCCCACATGTGGTGATCCTTTCTTTACGACCGGCCGGTGCCAGGGTAGGCGCGGGAGAGGCCATTGGTTTCCGTACTGCCCGTGCGCGACATCAAACTGCTGTGGCGCACCAAATTACCTGCTAACCCGGCACCCTGCGGCGCGGGCCAATTCAGCCCTGAGCGGGCGCAAACTGTGTCTTGAATTGCTTCGCCCGCATGCGCTTCAGGCTGAGATCATCCAGAGTGCCAGACCCTGATTGAAGCTGCCGCTCCACGTGGGCTCCCTGACAGTGTATCAGTGATCCGTTCAGGTCTGCCACTGTCTGGCCGGGGAGGAACCCGAGGGAGACCCCCAGTCGAAGAGACGACAATAGGGAAAAGCTCTCCTCAAAAGGAATGAGCCGGGCGCTGGCGGCCAGGGCCTGGGCCCGCTCTATCCGGTCCTGCAGCACTTCCACGTTCTTTTCATAGAGACGGAGGCGCAACGCCGACTCCTTCCTGATAATCTCCGCAGCGCACTGCTTCAGCCGGAAGATGATTTCCTCTTCCGTATGGCCCAGCGTCGTCCGATTTCTGAGCTGGAAGAGATCGCCTTCGGTTTCGTGCATCCCCCGCGGCATGAAGCCACCCATGCCGTTGTACAGCGCCTGACTGTAGACCGGCCAACGATCACTCAGCTCCTGCTTGTCGGCGGGGTGCAGATCGGGCACACCCGTGCCGATTCCGCTGAAATCGAGGTTCTGCGGCTCGGTCAGGGCGTGAATCTCGTGGAGCGCACCCTCCTGAACACAGGCGGGAAGGTGGAGCAGCAGGCTGAGCTTCAGCCCCGTGCCCAGATGGTTGAGATTTCGTGTCAAGAAGCCCAGGGTGGGCGAAAAAGCGATATCGAGTACCCCACTGAGGAGGTCGTCCATGCGACTGGCGCGGATCCAGGCATCCTGCAGGTCGAGCCCCGAGGAAAGGACGCGGATACAATAGTGGTCTTCGTCGTTCACCAAAATGCTGAGGGACTGGTCGTGGGCGATATAGATGCCCTGTCCCTTGCGCGGCGTGGTGAGATTCAATGTAATAAGCTGGCGCTCGGCCAGCAGTTGCACGTCCGAAGCCCGGAGATCAACCAGACTGAAGTATTCGCCCGTGGCCAGAAGGTTAAACTGGTCGAAAACGCGGAGCAGCCGATCTTCCACGGAACTACGCTCATCCGGATTGCAGAGCGCGGGGAAGGGCATATCGTTAAGGTTGCGGCCCAGATTGCAGAGCGTCAGCACCACCGTTTCGGCGTTGGGCGCACCCTCGCCCCGTTGCCATTGCGGGTCCCGCGATAAGATCGTATCCAGCGTCATGGCTCAGTCCGCCCCCGGGCCGGATGCATACAATCCGCCTTCGAGCTCCCGTATTTCATCGCGCAATTGCGCGGCAGCCTCATAGTTTTCCGACTTGAGCACACTGCGCAACAGGGCGCGCTTGGTTTGCAGGTCTGAGCGCAACTGGGTGCGCACATCCGACGGGTGGGCGGCCTTGCCCCGGTGGACTTGCGCCTCATGGAGCTTGGCGGACAGCGCGGGAATCTCATCGGCAAACTGAACGTAGCACGCCGGACAACCCATCATTTTCGTGTCCAGCACGCTCTGAAGCCGCGTCTCGCATTGGGGGCAAGTGCGCTGTGCCCGAACCACGCGGCTGACCACCTTGTGGATCGAAGCCTTGCTCGGCCGCGCCGAAGGCACTTCGGAAAGCTCAAAGCCTTCGCTCGCACTCCGCTGGAGGGCCATGCAGTCCTTGCACCAGAACTGATCGGTGACGTGACCGTCAACGACCTCAGCATAGCGAATGGTGGCGCGTTTCTTATGGCACTTCTGGCAGAGCATGGCCCAAAATCCTCTGTGGGAAGTATACCACCCCCGAAAGAGCCAGTGCACGTGGGCAGTTGATAGTTGACAGTGACCATACGACCCATACGACCCATGTGTCCCTGAAAGTACCGGTCGCCCCTGACAATAACCACCCGCCCGCTATCAACTATCAACTATCAACTATCAACTGCTACACTTTCCCCATGAGCGCTAAAAAGACCAAAATCGATGTTGGCACCCCGCGAACGGCCCTGACCGATTCCCCCTTCGGGGCACTGGGATCGCTTCGTGGGGAATTGCCCAGAGAGCCCGTGACTCCGCCCAAACCCAAGGCCGAGATCATCGTCGATACGCCCAAGGCGGCCTGGCGCGTCGCCAAAACCCGTAAGGGCGGCTGGCCCCTGACCTATGAGAAGCGACCCGGCGGCAAACTGGCCACCGTCATCCAGAACGTCTCGGGCGACGGTACCGCCCTGGTGACCGCGCTGAAGAAGCATTGCGCGGCTGGCGGGGCCTTCAAGGATGGCGTTATCGAACTGCAGGGCGACCACCGGGTCAAAGTGGCCGCGTATCTTGACAAACACCTCAAGTAGCGCCGCGCCATGGTAAAACCATCGACCGACGAGCTCTCGCCCTGCCCCTGGTGGCACCGTTTCGTTGCGCTGGGCCTGGTGTTGGCCCTGTGGGCCCTGACCCTCGCGCTGGTCCCGCCTGTGGGCGAATTCCCCCTGAACGATGACTGGGTCTATGCCCAGGCCGTAAAGGACTGGATGGAAACCGGGCACTACGAGGGCCACATCTTCTCCACGGCCGCGTTTGTAGGCCAGGCGTGGTGGGGGCGGCTCTTCTGCGAGTTGTTTGGCTTCAGCTTCCTGTCCTTGCGCTGGTCCACCCTCGTCCTCTGGCTCGCCGCGGCCTTGGGTACTTCGCTTGCGGCCCTCCAGCTTCGGGTGCGGCCGCCTGTGGCCGCATTGGCCGGCTGCGTGATCATTGCCAATCCCCTCATGATGAATCTGGGCTACACCTTCATGACCGATGTGCCCTTCGTGGGGCTCATGGCGGTTTCGGGGCTGTTCTACCTCCGTGCGCTGCAGTCTCCGCGCTGGCAATGGGTGCTTCTTGGCTCGCTGTTTGGCGCTGCCGCGCTGTTGACCCGGCAGTTCGCGGTCCTCATTCCCGCAGCCTTCGTGTTGTCCCTGTGCCCGTGGGAGGCGCGCTGGCGGCAACGGGCTTCCATTCCGCTTATGGCGTCGCTGGTTCTGCCGTGGGCGGCCGCCTGGGGCTTGCTCAAAATGCTGCCCTCCCATGCGGCGGAAATGGGCTATGCCTGGAACCCCAACCTGCTGGGTGACACCATGGGCGAGCGGATCTTCGGCGGCTTCAAATTTTATGGCGTCTCCATGACCTACCTGGGGCTCTTCGTGCTGCCTCTGGTCATCGGGGCGGTGGGCTACTGGTTCCGATACAAAGAGGGCAAGTGGCAGCGACGGGTTGTCGGTTTCGGCCTCGTCATGCTGCCGCTCGCGGCGGCGGTCTGCGGCTCGACGCCCAGTCGAATACCTTTTCTGGGTAACATGTTTTTTGATGCCGGGGTGGGGCCCATGACACTGCGCGGCATCAACATGGGCAGTTACCTCTGGCGGCCCGTGACCATCGGCGCATGGTGGTGGTTGCCCACGCTGCTGGGCCTCGCCGCGGCGGGCTGGATGCTCGCCGGGACGATTCGCTGGGTTGTGTTGATCCCCGGCGACGGGCGCCGCCCTCTGCGGGATGCGCGGCGACGGCAGCAGTGCTTTCTCATGATCTGGGCGGTGCTCATGGTGGTTTCTCTCTATCATCCCTGGGTGCCCGTGCGCTTTGACCGCTATCTGATCGGCGCGCTGGTGCCCGTCGTGCTGCTCGTGGCCATGGTGCCGGTCGGGCGCGGACTCGGACAGGGCCTGCTGGCCTGGGGCAGCCTCGCGGCGCTCTATATATTCAGCGTGGTTTGCCTGCAGGACTACATGGCCTG
>JBIJDL010000266.1:0-8569 GCA_044344195.1 Candidatus Hydrogenedentales bacterium | reverse complement strand
CGACCCGATGGGCCATCGCGAATCGCCTCATGAACGAGCAGGGACTCACCGCCGAGCAGATCGACGGCGGCTACGAGTTTAACGGGTGGCTTACGAGCCCCTATTACATCGAGCGTCAGGGCGCGGGGGCCTTCCTCAACGCGGGCCCCATGGGCTGGTGGGTGGTGGAAGATCGCTACGCGATCTCCTGGCTGCCGAGGGCCGGCTTCGAGAAGGTGGAGGAGGTGCCTTACGACTCCTGGCTTGCGGGGGATAAGGGGAAGCTCTTGTTGCTGAAGCAGAAGGATGACGCGTCTGAACCGTAATCGGTCTTATGAGCAGTCGACCGAAGAATGTGGCACGGGCGTCCCGCCTGTGATTGGCTCAACGAAAGCGACCGGCAATATAGGGGGCACCGTCACGGTCACGAGTTACAAAAAGAATCACAGCCGAGACGGCTGTGCCACATTCTTTTTGGTTTTTTGTTGGGAGGCCCTGCAAGACCATTGACGCCGCAAAAAAATCGGACCGATCAGTCTGATCCGACTGATCGGTCCGATTGAGCTTTCGGTTTCTTTCCGCGCCCTACCGGCCCAGGCTTGTGAAGAGGTGAAGCCCTTCCTTGCCCGGAGCCAGGATATCCTTCCAGCCGTTGCCGTCGACATCGGCGATCCATAGGTAGATGCCCGCGCCGCTCGCGCGGGTGTGGGGGCCATAGTCGAGGGTGTGGCGGGTGAAGCCATCGGCGGCGATATCGTAGTAGTACAGGCCGAGGGGATCATACTCGCCCGGGTCATGGCCGCGATGGGCGCGGAAGCGCTTGCCGGTCACCAACTCCAACTCACCGTCGTTGTCGATGTCGGACAATTGCATCTCGTGGAACTGGCTGCGGTGTTCCTCGACCACATGCTCCTTCCATTGGCCGCCGCCGAGATTCTCGTACCACCAGAGGCCATAGTTGTGGGCGCCGCCGACGATGATGTCGTTCTTGCCGTCCTTGTTCACGTCGTGGACAAGAATCGGCACCGAGGCCATGCCCTTGGCCAAGTCGAATTCCTTGTGCCATTTCCAGGCCTTCACGTCATAAGGATTCTCCGGCGCTTCCAGCCAGCCGCCCGCGAAGATCATGTCGGCGCGTTTGTCGCCATTGACGTCGCCGCAGCCGAAGCCATGACCGCCGCCGCCCTCGGTAATCGTGTACTGCTCGAAGCGGCCCTGGGGCTTGCCCTTCTCATCGCGCACGAGGCGGAAGTAGTGCACCGGCGACGTGGTGCAGAACACCTCCTCATAGCCGTCGCCGTCCAGGTCGAAGAAGGAATTGCGCTCGATATTGCCGGTTTTGGCCACTTCGTGCGTCACCCACTCCACGGGACGGCCCTTGGGGTTCTCGCGCCACTGGAGCGCGCCGCCAAACCAGCCGCCCGTGACAATGTCCAGGAAGCCGTCGCCATTCACGTCCATGGGGAAGTCACTGAAGTCGTCGTAGTAGTCATCGGCCTGCATGATGGTGCATATCTTGTGCGCCTTCGCATAGTCCGGGCCTTCATGCCAGTATTCACCGGAAACCAGGTCCAGATGGCCATCGTTATTCACGTCGAAGATCGACGCGGCTTCAAAAGTGGTTGTACCGATCTTCTGGCGCTCAAAGAGAACCGAGGGTTCGGCAGCGACGCAGAAGGCGGCCGCGAGTAGGGTTGAGGTAATCATTGTGTTTTGAAATCTCCGACTGGTTTGCTTCTGTGGAGCACGTCAAGCGTGCCGGGTAATTTGAAGGGGTTTATGCCGCGTAATATTCTCGGTCGTTTATGTAGCATTCAGGGCCGTAAACACCCACTGTTCCATCGGTTGTTATCAGGAGAAAAGATTCCTTATCCATCGATAAAAACTCGACGAGCGTATCCACCGCTTCTCCAAGGCAATCGTGGTTGTACGGGGAAAACAGGTATCCGGGCAATTGGAGCTGCTTTTTTGTAAGTGCATCGATTCGCTTTGCGGGGTTAAGATGAAAGTACAGTTCGTGGTGAAAGGTGGATAGAAATTTGCCGCGCGATTTTGGTCGGTCAATGAGTTCCAGATACCGATCGCACTTGCCTGGAAGCACAACATGGCCGAGAAAGAACCGGAGCGCGGTCATAGCCTCCTCGGAGTAGGTATGGAGTTCGCGCCGCTTCATGGGATGACTTCCCAATGACCAGATTTCTTTGGGCCTACGCGTACAAGGCGACCGGACTGCTTTAGAAGCGCCATTTGCTTCTCGATAGCACGTTTCGTTAGTCCAAGCTCTTCGGCAATAAGGGGCATTGTGATTTCGGGGTTCGCTTCAACGAGTAGCAGCACGGCATCAGCGGTCGTCCAGCTTTTGACCGAACTCTTGACCGAACTTTCTACCGAACTTTCTACCGAACTTTCTACCGAACTTTCTACCGAACTTTCTACCGAACTTTTCACCAAACTTTTCTTCGTTCTTTTCACCACACTTTTTGACTTGCTTTCATCCGAACCCTTTACAGGACAATCGCTTATCTCGGATTCTTTCAGCGAACTTTTCACCTTACTTTTATCCGAACCTTTCACCGAACCTTTCACCGAACCTTTGCGTTTCTCCGTACCATCCACCAACTTCGAAGTATTTTCACCACCCGAGCCCTCGGCAATCGGCAAACTGACCCGAAAGATATCATCCTCCATCAACACCGGGTCGTGCCCGGCGAAGGCTTTGCCGAACTTGAAGAGCTTTCGCACACCGGAGCCCAGCTCGTCGGCCAATCCGGTTTCCTTAAACACCCGCGCGATGATCGGATTCTTTGGGTAGGGCGAAAAAAGTCGGGGATCGATGGGGCCGTGACCATGAGGTCGGTTGCTGTTCTCCGCGTAGAGACGTCCGCGCTCGATCACCAGTTTCGCGGGGAAAGCATGGCTATACTCGCGGTGGATCAGCATATTTCCCACGATTTCCCGCAGGACATGACTTCGCGCGCTGACCCGCTGGATCCCGTCGAGGAAGAAAGGGTCGTTCAGGTGTTTTTCTCCAAAGGCCGTCAGTCGGTCGTGGCTTTCAAACAAATTCGTGCGAATATCGTCACGATCATCATAGCGATCAACGTCGACACGTCGGAGAATCGCGTCCGTCTTGTGATGGGGCAACACGGACAGTATAGTCGTGTCCTTTCCAAACAATAGAATCGCCGCCAGTGTCAGGCCTTCCGTGCCGCGTTGATAGTCCCGCTGGAAGAGTCGGGCGCTGGACAGCAATTCCGTATCTTCCATGCTGGCCCAGGGGTGGTTGCGTTGAATCGATGCCGCCATCCGCCGCGCGCGGTCCAGCAATTCGGGCCGAAGATCCGCCAACTCGGCATAGGGATAGATGTTGTTTTCCGAATAGTGACTCTGCTTGTTCAGGTAGAGCCGCGATACACGGTTCTGGTCGTCGGTGATGTCGAAGTCACCGTCCTCGTTCCGAAAATAAATCCGGCCCTTGCAGCGATGGACTTGGGAGCTCGGCGGGACCAGGATATGCAGGATGATCGCGCCGTCCGATTCGACTTCCTCGACGCCGAGGTAGCAGGGCGGATTGATAATCTGCGGGTTGTTAATGGCATTGGCGAAATCACGCCGCATCTGGGCCATGTATTCCGGGTCGACGCCTTGAATGGCGCCGTCGTCCGCGACACCGAGTAGAATATCGCCGCCTTCACCATTCAGAAATCCGCAGACGGTTTCGTACACGTCGCGGTTCAGTGCCTGCCGCGCCGCCTTGAATTCCACAGCACGGGACTCGCCCGCTTTCAGCAACTGTTGAATTCGAAGGTTTTCCATACGCAAAGTCGTCTTAATCGTTGCAGGGACGGCAGGGACTACAGGGACAGCAGGAGCGAGACGGGCAGATTATTTCTGCTGTCTCTGCCGTCCCTGCTGTCCCTGTAAACTTGCGACAAATTTCTACTTCGTCACCATCTCAAAAGTCAGCGGCGCGCCTTCCGGCGTGGTCAGGCGGGCAATGAAGCCCCAGCCGCCCGCGTGCTGGATGATTTCCAGCAGGATGGTGTTCTCGCCGGCTTTCAGCTTGATGGGCGCCAGATCGTTGTCCAGCGCGACGCCGCGGTCGACGACGTTGTCGTGCACCTTCGCGCCATTGACCCACGCGCGGATGCCGTCATCGCTGCCGAGCCGTAATACCGCGTCCTGCTCGGCAGCAACCGTGATCGTGGCAACGGCAAAGGCGCGGGCTTGATCCCGTGCGTAGCCCATCAGATCGACGTGGGGGAAGGCGCCGCCGGCCACTTTGTCGGTCCAGGCCGGGGCCGAGGCCTCCGTGCCGTAGCGCGCGGACAGATCAACCGCGCCGTTGACCAGCACCGGGGAACCATCCTCCGGGGCACCCGTCAGGATGAAAGGCCCCACAATTTTCCAGGTGTTGATGAAGCCGAGCTGCTTCGCGAATTCTTCCGGCGTGCCTTCCACCGGTCCGAGCTCGATCAGGCGCTGCACCGTGGCCGTGTCCGTGGCGCGCGCGAGGAGCGCCGTGCGGATTACCTTGGTCTCTTCGGTGCGGCCGGCGCCGGCCAGGGCCTGGGCCATGCCCGAGAGGACGTTGACCGGCAGCGCGAGGAGGCCCTCTTCGCCGAGCGTCGCCTTCAACTCGTCATACGCTTCGGGGACGGGAAAGCTCTTGATGCCTTCCAGCGCAGCATTGCGTGCATCGTCGGTCTTGGCGATGCGGTACTGGGCGAGGTAGGCTCGCCCGGCACCAGCCGGATTGCCCTGGTCGCGGAAGGCCTTCGCCAGACGCGAAATGGCCTCGTCCGCCTGGGCCGCGTCGGCTTCAGTGCCCCCCTTCGCCAGAGCCTCTAACTGGGGAACCGCTTCGGGCAGCATGGACTGCTGCAATGCGCTGATGCGCGCGGCGGCGCTCAGGCCCGTCGCCTTTTCGATAATCGGAAGGTAGCGCGGATCCTGCTTGCGGCCCATGATGCCGAGCAGGCGTTCCTGCACGGGGGCAGGCTGCGCATCGTAGGCAGCAATCAGCTTGTCCGCGATCGCGGGTCCCTGGAGGGCTTCAATCGCGGCCATGGCAGGCCCTTCCAGCAGGCCGGTCGGTTCCGCCGACCAGGCGGCCATAATCAATTCCATCACGGATTCGTCACCGAAGCGACCCAGTCCGGAAAGTGCACCACCCTGAATTACAGGATTCACCGACTGGCAAAGAACGTCACAATACAGCTTTATACCCGCGTCCCAGCGGCCACCCTGTTTCACCAGATTGTCGGCAAGGCGCAGGACGGCATCTTCCGCCGTGAAGCGGTGATTGATGTCGATGGACTTCGCCAATGCGAGGAGGGGTTCCGCCAGCGCGGGATCACCGGAGCGCACGAGGCCACGGGCCGCCGCCGCCTGCTCGGCAGGCGTGGGGCTTTCCAGTTTCTTGTGGAAGAGGGGATAGCTTTCGCTGTCTTTTGTCTTGTCCAGCGCATCCATCAGCGCGACTGCAAAGGCCGCATCGGCCTGGGGAAGTGCACCGCGCAGGGCCGCGCGGGATTCCGTCGTGTTGGCTTCCTGCAGCGCCACCCGCGCCTTTTCCTTCGCCGTGTCCGAATGAAGCAGCGCCGCGATGGGGCTGAGGTCCGCGCCTTCCGGCACGACGATGGGGAGGATACGCAGCAGCAGGAACTGGTGCGGTTCGTTCGTCGTGGCCTTCAGGCATTCCAGCAACGCATTCGCGACCTGCGCGCGGTCGGCTTCGAGGCCGGGTTTCGTGACATCATTGCAGATATCGAGCAGCACGTTCATCGCGGCCCAGGACACCGTTTCGTTCGCGTCGAAGAGCAGGGGGAGCACGGGACGTACCGCATCCGCGCCCTCGCGGGGGATCAACTGGCGCGCCAGGCTCCGTTTGGGCTCATCGGTGCCACGGAGGTCGCCCACGAGTTCATCGAAAGAAGCGGGACGCGCCGCACCCGCGGCATGGGCCGTCAGCGGTGAAAATACGGGAAGCGCAGCGGCCGCCAGCAAGGCGACGGCACAGGCGCGGGAAAGTTTATTCAGCATGATTTTTTCCTCTGTAAATCAGTTTTCGGGGACAAACGGCTATCGGCCTAGAGGTGCCAGGGCGAGCGATAGGCCCGGCTCAGGTAGCGGTTGGCCGCGTCGTCATTGACGAACTGCTCCGCCTCGGCGTCCCAGGTCAGTTTCCGGCGCGTCTTCAGGGCGATGCCCGCCAGGAGCACCGGAATCGTGGAGCGCACGCCCTGCTCGATGTCGGCCGCCGGGCGCTTGCGATTCCGGATACAGTCGAAGAAGTTATTGTGGTGATCCGGGTTGGCCCAGCTCCGTTCGGGCTCGCCGACCCACTCCGCAATGCCCAGGCCTTCGGGGAAGACCTTGAAAGATCCGCGATCCACCACCAACTGGCCTTCGGTGCCCTGGAATTTGATCCCGTAGCCCTTGCCGCCGTGATCGTTCGAGTGGCGCTGCTCCCAGGTCACGCTGCAGCCGGGGTACTCCCACATGGCATCCACCGTCTCAAAGTTGTGGCCGCCCGCACCGCCCCGCGGGCTCGTGCCCATCGCCTGCACGTTGAGCGGCTTGTCCTGGCCGATGCCCCAATGGAGAATGTCCATCAGGTGGACGCCCCAGTTCGTGAGCTGGCCGCCCTTCGCGTAGTCATGGTTGCCCATGAAGCCGAAAAAGCGATTCTTCGAGAAGGGCTCATAGGGTGACGGTCCCAGCCACAGATCCCAATCGAGGCCGTTCGGAACTTCTTCCAACGGCGTGCCCACGCTCCACGCGTCGTTCACGCCCACCCAGCAGCTTGCCGAAGTGATCGTGCCCAGCTTGCCGCTCTTCACCACGTCAATCGCTTTCTGGAACACGGGCATGGAGCGCTGCTGCGTGCCAAGCTGCACCACCCGGCCATAGCGGCGCCCCGCTTCCACCATCGCTCGGCCCTCGGCCACCGTCGGCGCGGCCGGCTTCTCCACATACACATCCTTGCCCGCCTGGCAGCCCATGATGGCCAGCAGGGGGTGCCAGTGATCCGGCGTGGCGATGAAAACACCATCCACTTCCTTGTGATCCAGCACATAGCGGAAATCCTGGAAGCCCTCCGGGCGTCGGCCCGTCATCTCATTCACCTTGTCGAGGGAGGTGTTAAATCGCTGCTTCGCCACGTCGCACAGCGCCGTGATGTGGCAGTTGGGATTCTCAGCCAGCGCCTCCACGTGGCGCCCGCCCATGCCGCCATTGCCGATGACAGCAATCCGAACCTGATCGGAGGGGCCGACCCGCGCGGCAAAGGCCTTGCCCGATTTCGTGCCGGTGAACAATACGGCGCCCACGCCCAGGGCGCGGCAGGAGCGGGTGAGGAATTTTCTGCGATTCATGGAAGTCTTGTTTGCCATAGGATGCTCTACTCCAGGGCCGCGGATCCGCGGCGGGTGAGGCTAACGGTTGCCGATCGAGCATGATACCGTAATTCCGTCGAGAAGGGAAATTTGGTGCTCAGGGCGGAAATGACATAGGAATCGGAGAGATCAGACGGATCGGACCGACAAGTATTCCCCCAGCACTTCTGATCAGTCTGAAAGGTATGATCCGTCGGATTCCTCGTTCCAATGCTCCGTTTGGTCGAAGATGCGCCTGGGCGGAGAATGCAGTCCCCGGAGCTATGCTGAGCTGCTCAGATGAATTGGGCGAGTGTATAGCCGAAGCCGGCAAAGATGAGAACGAGAAACAGTGAGCAGATTGCGAGGGCCGTCACGGACTGATTTGTCCAAATAGGCAGCGCTTCGCGCCGCCGCTCGATTTCGACCGGAATGTAATACCCCACCGCAGCTACGAACGCCTCCATGTCCTCGGTATTGCTGATGTAGAGCAGCCAGCCCCGACGGGTGGTCAATTGCATCTGCATTGTTTCTGGGTATTCGATATCCCCTACCACAGCTTTCGTCACTTTCGTCAGATCCAAGGGAATCCAGCTTTTTCGGCCGCAGACAAATGTGACGAGGAACCCGGAGTCCACAACGTAGGCAATTTGCTTGAATTGTGACAGCGCCGTGCGTGCGGAGAAAAAAATAATTATGATCAGTAATGGTATAAAAATAGAGAAGTACTTGATGGTCACCAGCGATGATGGATTCATCGAGATTGGAATCCCCAAACCACAAGCACTCAGCAGCAACAGGATTGGTACCATGCGAAATAAAATTCGTCTGTTGTATTCAATCGACGCTCTGGAAATCGGAAAGCGCCGGGTGGGTAGTGGTGGTGGTTCTGTGAGCGTTCCCTTCATTCTTTTGCCGTCCTAATTTGCAAGATTCTGGGAATTGTCACAGTAAAGCATAAGAGCGAAAAAGGCAAGAGGAAATATGCAGGGCTGCTCGAATCAGGTAGGGCGTCACTTCTGCTTTTCCGTGCACCCACTATCAATAGGCAGGACACACGTGGTCTTCCCAGTTCGCCGAAGGTGGGTTAAGCTTCCAGCTTGACACACAGCAAGCGTTGAATGCCCGCGGCCCCTGCATCTTCGTTGCCTGATTCAAGTCGCAAAACAATGGTCAGGGGCCCTTAAAGAGTGGGCGAGGGCCTTGTGTCA
>JBIJDL010000199.1:0-10193 GCA_044344195.1 Candidatus Hydrogenedentales bacterium | reverse complement strand
TGGCGGACAGGTCGGGGGCCTGGGCACCTGCGGTTGTAACCAGCAAAAGGGCGGGCAATAGGATTCCCCGGAGGGCAAAAGGGCGTATCATGGAATTTCCTCGGATTCAGCGGGCTCGTGCCCGTCGTTGTGGGGGTTATCGTGCAGGCCCCCCCCTAGATCCAGCCCATGGCTGTGGGCGGGTTTGACGGGGGTATGATCCAACTTGTCTTCCGCCGTGCGCAGGAGATACCAGACATAGAAGCCGGTACCCGCATAACTCACGAGGAAGGTAGTGGCCACGCCAATCATTATTGTCTGTGGCTCTATCTCATGACCCAACAAGAGCCGGACGAGATAGAGTATCATTGTGCAGGTGGCGAAAAACAGCCCTCCAATGGGCGCGAGCCGCGCCGGTTCCAACTTCAGCCATTTCTGCCCCTGCTGGGGAAACCAGCGGCGCGTCTTGGGGCGTAGTGGGCTTTTGGGTTTCTTTTTCAGCACGGGCTTATGCTATCACCTGTAAAAAAGGCCATGCAAACCCCGCAGGTCGAAACCACTCAAGGATGGGGCACTGCTTCCGCGTCCACCGTCTGCCAATCCGCGTCGAAACGATGCCAGGCCACGGAAAACCCCTGCTCATCGGTTTGGATCGTGCTGAAGGCCCCCCGGCAGGGGTCCCTGGGGCGCTGGAGGAAGAAGGCACCTGTCGTGAGGTGGAGCAGATTGGGGTACTGGCTGTCCCGGGTGTAGCTAAAGCGATGGACATGCCCCGCGATATACAGGATATTCCGGCCTGTTTCGCCCAAGGACCGGCGGAGGGCGTCGGCGTTGCGCAATTGGCGCGATTTACTGCTTGTATACCCGGCAGTACGGTGCAGTACGGGGTAGTGGCCGGCGACCAGAATTGGTCCTTCCGCGCAGGCCTCCACGAGGGCGCGGGTGGCCGCTATCTCGCGATCGGTGATGCGGCCTGCGGAGGACAGTAGATTGGGGCAGACGGTCGGGGCCAGGATTAGCGGCGTGCCACCTGGGAGGTCGATGCGGCTCGGGTAACCTTCCGCAGGGGCGAAGGCACCAAAATAGTGGTGGAAGCGCCGGGTGCGTACAGACTCGAAGGTATACACGTCGTGGTTGCCGGGCATAAGGTGTACGTTCATTCCGCCGCGCACAAGGCTCTCCACGAAGTCTTTTCCCATGCGGTATTCGCCGTGGGTGGCGGTGGAGGTGAAATCCCCGCCGATGAGGCATTCCCGGATGCCCAGGCTGGCCAGGTGCTCGCCATAGACGGTGGCCTGGGGCATGTGGAATTCGTGGCGCCGGCGATAGATCACGTTAGCATTGCCCAGGAAGCGCTTGTTCATGAGGGCAATGGGGTTCTTCACGATCTCCCAGAAGTGGAGGTCGGTGATGTGAATGAGGGTGTCGCGGGGTGTGGTCATGGGGGCTTCGCGAGTGTATAGGACAGATTAGACGGATAGGACGGATGGATTAAATCGGTCCTATCCGTCCTATCGGTCTCTTACAGGTTGGGGTGGTGTAGCGTGAGAATTCGCCCCATCACTTCAACAAGCCCAGCAGCGCGGCATCGCCCGCGTCGGGCGCTACGGCCACGGCGCCGAGCATACCTGCGGGCGCGGCGGAACCGGCACTGGCGACATAGAGTGCGTGGGGGGCGATCAGCGCCGCGGCGGTGCGGACGTCGCCGATACTGCGGATGCAGGGCATATAATACTGGGCAACCCAAGCTTCGTCGTTTGTCGGATCGAAGCCGCTCAGGTCGGCGTAGGTCGTCTTCAGGCCACCGTCCACGGCGCTGCCGAAAAGGGCCCAAACGCCCGCTTCGCCCAGACCGGCGACGGAGACGGTGTCGGACAGATCGCGGCGGGCCCGGAGGAAGGCCGCGGCAGTGACCACGTCCTGAACGCGGTAGGCAGTATCGGTCGGCTGAAAGGTGTCCATGAAGGTGCCGATGCGGACGCGCTCGGTCCACGTGGTCACGCCGAGCTGTTCACCCGTGAGGAAGGGATCGATGCAGAGCACGGCCTTGTCTGCGGCGATGAGTCCGGCGACCAGCGCACCGGGCTGTCCGGTCGTGGAATCGACGAAGGAGGCCTTACCCGCGCCGCTCACGAGGAGGACGGCGTCCTGGGGCTTGGTGCCGGTGCCGCGGAAAAAGAGTGCGGGGATGCGGTCGCCCTCGCCCTTACGGCCCAGGATCCAGTTTTCCTGCACATAGCCTTCGCGCTCTTCCATGCGGGTGCGCTCGCAGGCGAGGTCATTGGCCTGGGGCACTTTCGCGCCCAGCACCTGGGCCAGGGCGTCGCGGTGGGCTGTGGCAAAACCGGCGGGGTCGGTCTCGGCCTGCTTCAATTCTTTGTCCCACTTTACACCGATGGAATGAATGAGGCTGTTGATGATTTCCTGATTCGCTTCGGTGGCTTTGGTTTCATCGGGGAAGAGGCGGAGGGCCTCCTTTGGCTCCACGGTGAAGGCGGGCTCCACGTAGGACTCCCAGCCGGGCTCGTTCAGGAGCCAGCGGCCCATGAAGCGGTACATGGCCTCGCGGCTGTCCTTATTGTAGTTGTGATCGGCGGTCACATGGACGTTCTGGATGCGGTCCTCGGCGTTGTAGAGCGCGTAGATGCTCTTAAGCGCGGGATACTCCACCCGGGGCGTTTCCCGGGTCCAGTCGCCCGAGGCGGAGACCATCAGGAGGGGCCGGGGGGCCATGAGCGCGCCGATTTCCATGTTGGAATTCGACAGGCGCAGGATGGGCGCGTTCTCACAATTGCAGCCGCCCTGCATGCGGGAGGAGATCATGTTGACGGGGGCGGAGGCCTGGATGCGCGAATCGATAGCGGTCAGGGCGAAGGTCTGGGTGCCACCGCCGGACGCGCCCGTGCAGCCGATGCGATCGGGCATCACTTCGGGCAGGGTCTGGAGGAAATCCACGGCGCGAACCGAGCCCCAGAGCTGCAATCCAAAGGCATGAATGCCCCAGAGTTTTTCATTCTCCGTACCCCAATGGTGAGGGAACTGCTGGCTGTCGTTGTAGCCGATCATGTCGTACATGAAGGCGACAATGCCCATGCGCGCCAGCGTGATGCCCCGGCCCGGCACCGAACCCAGATCCGAATTCTCCAGACGCCCCGTTTCCCAATGGCCGTGGGGGTTGATCATGCCGGGGAAGGGACCTGCGCCGATGGGCTTGTAGAGGTTGCCCGTGACGAAGTAACCGGGGTAGGCCTCGAACTTCACCTTCTCAACCGTGTAGTCGTCGTGGGTGACCTTGCCCGTGATTTCCACGTTCAGCGGCGTCTTTTCGGGGAGGGGATAGAGGCCGGAGGACAGGGCGACCTGCTTGCGGAGCGTCGCCGCATAGGCCTCCCAGTCGGCGGCAGAGTGGAACTCGGGCATGGTGAAAATGGTGTCCGTGTGGCGCGCGTGCTGGCCCCGTTCGTCGATCACGGCCTCGGGCGCGCCAAGAACCCGGGTGTTGTTCGAGACCTTGTTTGCGTCGAAGTCCGGCGCGGTGGAAAGGGCGACCCCCACCACACCCTCGCCCAACGCGATGGTTATCTTGCCATCAGGGCAGGCGGCCTCACCAGCCTTCGCCCAGTGGTACGCCGACTTATAGCGAGAGTTGGCGTTGTTGTCGTTCGCGGGAATCGTCAGGGTCTGGCCGTTGACCGTGACCTGGACTTCCGCCTTCGCGGGGACCCAGGCCCAGACTTGGTAGGTACCCGGCTGCACGTCGCGCGGCTTGTCCTTAATATCCAGCGCATTGAACCAGTGGGTGGAAAAGGGGGCGGCGGCCAGGCAGAGCATGGTGGCGATAAAGGCGTTCATGGGGACACGTTCTCCGGTTAGGGTAGATGAAGCGCCCATGATAAGGGATTTTCAAGGTTGCTGCAAGGCGGGATAGCTGCTTGATATTCAGCGGTATCCCAGGTATGCTTGACCTTGCCTTGGGACACGCTGGCAGGAGTTTTCAGGGCTGGGACTGGTGGCGTCAACCAGCAGTCGTCGGAAAGTTTGTACAGGAACCGAGTCTATCTTCAGGGGTATCCAATGAAGCGTCCTCTCTCTTCTGTCCTTTTCACCCGGTTGGGCCGGATCAGTCGCCAGCTTCAACCTCGCTGCGCGATCTACTTCTACCTGCTCTTCTTTGCTTACTTTCTCACCGCCGCCATCGTGCTGCACCTGTTCATGGGGGAGTTTGGATTCGGCGATGCGAAGCATTCGTGGCTTGATTTCCAGCGTTATATGGACCACGAGACGAAGCGCCCTTATGCCTACCGCGTGCTGACACCCGCCGCCATTAACGCCCTTTCGGCCGCCGTGCCCGAGGCTATCCGCCAAAGGATCGAGACGGTCGAAGCCGTCGCACCGGATTCGGCGCTCTCGAAGAAGCTGCGCGAAGTGAGGACGGTGTATAACTGGCGCACGGAGCGCACAGTGGAGCGCATTGTGGGGCATGCCTTTCTTTTTGGGAACCTCTTCGGCGTGCTCCTGCTGCTGCGGCATATCACCCGGCGTGTCTACGGTTATTCGCGGTTGTTTGTTGACTTCGCCCCCGTTGTGGCGCTTCCCTTTCTGGCCTTGACCTTTCTCAATTGCGGTTTCATCTACGACTTCCCGGAGATCTTCTGGGCCCTGGCCTGCCTCGCGCTGCTCCTGGCAAAACGCTGGATTCCCTACTACCTGTGCTTCATACTCGCCTGCCTGAATAAGGAAACGGGCGTATTTACGGTCGTGTACTTCCTCGCCCTGTATTTTGGCTCGATGCCCCGAAAGCAGCTCGGCCTGCACGTGGCGCTGCATGTGTTGCTGGGCGGGATAACGGTGCTGTCGGTGCGTGCCGCCCTCGCGGACAATCCCGGCGCCCATGCGGAATTCCATTTATGGACCAACATCGCCTTCTTCCTGCGGCCCTCCACCTACTACGCCTTTACGGACAACTTCGCCCTGCTTATTCCGGTTCCGCGTTCTTACAATGTGCTCAACCTGGCCCTCTTCATCCCCCTCGTCTTTCTTGGCTGGAAGGAAAAGCCCCGCTGGGTCAGAAGCATGTTTCTCGGCATCATGGCGTTAATCACCCCGCTCTACATCGCTCTGGGTGCCATCGACGAGATACGGGTGTTCTATCTGGCCCTTCCCGCCATCTACCTGCTCTGCATCCATACCGTACACACCTGCGCCGCCAGTATATCGGCGCCGCTTGCCGAGGAACGCGCAACCTAGCAGCCCCTGGCCACAGTGCAAGAGGGACGGAGAAGGAAAGAGGGCCCTCACAGCTTGCGGCCATTCGCCGTACCGTGTACATTGGGGCACACCCGGCTTTGCCCCCAACCCCGAGAGCCCCATGTTTAAATTCATCCATGCCGCCGATCTCCACCTCGACAGTCCGCTCCTCGGCCTTGCCCAGTATGAAGGTGCGCCGGAAGAGGCCCTTCGCGGCGCGACCCGTCGTGCCCTGGAGAATCTGGTCCATATCGCCCTGGAGGAGGATGTGGATTTTATTCTTATCGCGGGCGATGTCTACGACGGCGACTGGCCCGATCACAACACGGGACTCTTCTTCGCCCGCCAGATGGCGCGGCTCCGCGATGCGAAAATTCCCGTGTATCTCATCGCGGGCAACCACGACGCCCAGAGCGTTGTAACCAAGAGCCTGCAATTGCCGGAGAACATCCACCGCTTTCCCACGAAGAAGGCGGCGACAATAGTGCTGGAAGATATCGGCGTGGCGATTCACGGACAGGGATTCGTCACCCGTGCGGTGACAGTGGACCTCAGTGCCAACTATCCCAAAGCAGTGCCGGGTGCCTACAACATCGGTCTGCTCCACACCAGCCTCACGGGCTACGAAGGTCACGACAGCTACGCTCCCTGCACCGCGGAGGGTCTGAAGAAACTTGGCTACGATTACTGGGCTCTGGGTCACATTCACAAGCAGGAGGCCGTCCGCGTCTTCGATCCCGCCATCTGGTTTCCCGGCAACCTCCAGGGTCGCCATATCCGCGAGACCGGCCCAAAGGGCTGCCTCGTGGTCAGCGTGGACGATCGCGGCGAGCACGAGGTCAATTTCCGCGAACTCGATGTCGTGCGCTGGGCGGAGATCGTCGTGGACGCTTCGCGTTGCGCCACGCTGGACGAATGCGTTGACGACTTTAAGGATGCCCTCCTGAAAGCCCTGGATTCCTGCGGTGATCGCCTCTTCGCCGTTCGCGTGATCTTCACCGGCGCCAGCAAGGCTCACGGCGAGCTTCTTGCCCAGCCGAAGCGGCTGATAGGCGAGATTCGCAACATCGCCAATATCAACGGCGGCGATCAAGTCTGGATAGAGAAGGTGAAGGTGCGCACGGCAGCGCCGAAATCCACCAATGAGCCCTTCGACGACGGCCCCTTCGCCGAACTGGCCGAGGTGATCGCCTTCATGAAATCGGACGACGCTTCCCTTGCCGAACTGGCCGCTTTGCTTGAACCCTTGCACGGGAAACTGCCCGCCGAACTGACGGAAGGCGACGGGGCCCTCGGCCTCAATCAACCCCATCGCCTCGTCGAGTGGCTCGATGAAGCCGAGCCCCTGCTGCGCGCGGTCGGACAGCGCTTGGAGGCGGGTGAATGAAACTCCAGCGCCTCCATCTCAAGGCCTTCGGGGCTTTCACGGATCGCAGCCTGGATCTGTCCGGCGGGAAAGAGGGACTGCACCTGATCCACGGCCCCAACGAGGCCGGCAAGAGCACCACCCTCCGCGCCATCACGCAGTTGCTCTACGGTATCGAGACGCAGACATCGGACGCCTTTCTTCACCCCATGAAAGGACTACGTATCGGCGCGACCCTCGCCAATGAAAAACAGAGCATCACCCTCTATCGCCGCAAGGGCAACAAGGCTACGCTCCTGGCGGAGGATGAAAAGACGGCACTGCCCGACGACGCCCTGGCACCCTATATTGGCGGCGTCGATGTGGACGCCTTCCGCAATCTCTTCGGCTTGACTCACGACCAGTTGGTTCAAGGCGGCCAGGCCCTCGTGCAGGGCGAAGGGGACGTGGGGCAGGCCCTCTTCTCCGCCGCGTCGGGCATGGGGCATCTTCGCGCACTCCTGTCGAAGCTCGATGGCGACGCAGGTGAGATCTTCAAGCCCAGCGCTTCCAAGCCGCGCATCAACAGCGCGCTGGCCCAACTCGCCGCCGCGCGCAAGTCCGTGAAGGCCGCGCAACTATCGTCTCGCGAGTGGGAAGCCCTGGATGGCGAAAGGACGGCCGCGGAGGATCGCCGCACTGAGTTGGATGAGCAACTCCGAGAAGCCCGCGCGGAGCAGGCTCGCTTGAAACGCATCCACGAGGCCCTGCCGCTTGTATCACAACGCGCTGCCTTGCTGGAGGCCCTCACGCCCCTGGCCGCAACGGTTTTGCTGCCCCCGGATTTCTCCGAGCGGCGTATCCATGCACAGACCGCCGCCCGGAATGCCGGCGAGACCCTCGTGCAGACTGGCGCGGCCATTGCGCGGTTGAAGCGGGAGTTGGAGCCCCTTCACGTCAATACCCTGCTGCTTGCGCGGGAAGACGAAATCGAAAAACTGCACCAGGATCTCGGCGTCAATGAAAAAGCCCGCAACGACCTCGAACGGAAGCTCGCGCCTGAGCTTGCGCGCTTGCGCGATGAAGCGGAACGAACGCTGCACCACCTGCGTCCCCACTGGTCCATCGAGCAAGCCGAAGAGTTGCGCCTGCCGCCGGGACAGAAGCAGCGCCTTGCGGAGCTGGACCGGCGCGGCCAGTCCTGTCGCGACACGGTGAATCACGCAATCGCCACACTCGATCACGTGCAACGCCAACGCGAACAGGCCTTGGCGGAACGTGCGCATGGTGGCGAGCCCGCCGAAACCGCGCTGCTGGAAGCCGCATTGAAGCGCGCTCGCCCGTTGGGCGAAAGTGAGGCGGCGCTCCGCGATATCGAAGCCCGCGTGGACGCTTTGCAACAATCCATCACATCGGGTATTGCGCGCCTGGGTCATTGGAGAGGCACGATGGAGGCCCTCGAAGCACTGCCCGTCCCGACTTCAGAAAGCATCGAGCAGTTTCGGCTGGATATCGGCGAAGCCGCGCGCGCGGCTTCCGAATCGGAGAAGCAATTGGCGGGGCTGGTGGCGGAGCGGGAGCGGGCCGAATCCGATCTGGCGGCTTACCAGCGCCAGCACCACGCGCCTTCCCTCGAAGCGCTGGAGGAAGCCCGCGGTCTGCGTCAGCAGAGTTGGGCCTTCGCCCGTGCCGCCTGGGAAGACGCCATCCCTCCCGACAAAATTGCCGATTCGGAAGCCCGTGCCATCGTCGAGGAGGTCCGCGAACGCCATCCGGAAGTTAAGAATCTGGCGGACGCCGTGGCGGTGCTTGTGACGGATGCGGACGAGCTTTCGGATCGTCTTCGCACGGAAGCGGATCGCGTAGCGCAGCGCGCGCAACTGGAAAGTGCCGTTGCGATACTCCAGGAGAAGTGCGCGAAGCAGCTAGGTGTCCATGCCGCCGCGGAGGCGCAGCGCGATAGTCTCGAAGCAACGTGGAAGGCCCTGTGGGCGCCCGCTGCTATTGATCCACGCACCCCGGCGGAAATGGCGGCGTGGAGAAAATCCTTCGATGCGCTCCAATCCGAGATCGCCTCGCTCCACGAAACCGCAAAGTCTGCAAAGGTATTGCAGACCTCCATCGCAACACAGCGCGCGGAACTGGCCAAGGTCCTGGCGTCTTCCGGACTCGTCGAAGGCTCCGCCGAGCTGTCCCTTGCGGCGCTGATCGATCACGCGGAGATCGGCCTCGCGCGTCAACGTGAAATCGCCCAGCAGCGTGCCCATCTGGAAAAGACGCTGGACAAAATCGAGCGCGTCGATTTGCCCGCCGCCGAAGCCGCCTTGGCGCGTGCGCGCGAGGAGGAAGACGCCTGGCGCGAAGCATGGTCGGCGATGATGCAGGTCATCGGTGCCAGACCGGATGCCGTCGGTGCCGAAGCCCTCGCTATCGTGGAGGCTATCGACGAGGTCCTCGACAAGCACACCCGATCAGAGGAGCTTCAGCAGCGCGTCGACTTCATCCTGCGCGACGATGCTGATTTTCGCCGCGATGCGCGGGCCCTCGCGTCCGCCGTGGGGCAGGAGGCCGAAGGCGATGAGGCGGCCATCGTGCGCGCGCTCTACCAGGCATTGAAGCAGAATCGCGAAGCCAGCGGCGAGCTGAAGCGCCTGACGAAGCAATTGCGCGATGAAGAAGAGCGCCATCGCAATGCCGAGGCGGCTCTGGCGCGTGCGGAGGGCGATGTTGCAGCCCTATGCGACGAAGCGCGCGTGGAGGCTGCCGCCGCGCTGCCCGACGCTGAAAAGGGCTCCGCCGAACGGCAGCGAATCGAGGACACACTGCGCGATATCGAAAAGCGCCTCTTCGCCCTCGTTCCGGGCCAGGGGATGGACGCCATTACCCTTATGGTCGAGGCCGAAGATGCCGAAGCCCTTTCGCCGACGCTGGAAGCGCTCGCGGAGCGCATCGAAGACCTCGACGACGAACGCCTCGCTCTGCAGGAGTCCATCGGCGAGTTGAAGAACAAACTGGCTCAGATGAACGGCGGGAGCCAGGCCGCCGATGCCGCCGCCCAGGCCCAGTCCCTTATCGCCGCCATCGCGGAAGATGGGGAAGAGTATGCCCGCCTGCGCGTCGCCCACTTCGCTTTGAGCCGTGCCATCGAACGCTACCGCGCGGCGAACCAGGAGCCCCTCCTCGCCCGCGCGGGGGAAATCTTTCAGACGCTGACGCTGGGATCTTTCGCGGAGCTGCGTGCCGACGTGGATGACAAAGATCGCCACGTGCTCCTCGGTGTCCGTGGGGAGAATGGATCACTCGTCGATGTGGCGGGCATGAGCGAAGGCACGGCGGATCAGCTCTATCTTGCGCTGCGTATCGCCAGCCTGGAGCGCCACCTTGAACGCCACGCGCCTATTCCCTTCATCCTCGACGACATCCTCGTGAACTTCGACGACGCCCGCGCGGCGGCCGCCTTGGACGTGCTCGCTGCGCTGTCGGAACGCACCCAGGTGATCTACTTTACCCACCACCAGCACCTCGTGGAGCTGGCGAAGGCCAAGGTGGGGAAGAAGACCTTGTTTGTCCATGCGTTGAAAGGGTGAGCCAACGGAGAAGGGCAACAGTGACACGATTCCAT
>JBIJDL010000289.1:0-8144 GCA_044344195.1 Candidatus Hydrogenedentales bacterium | reverse complement strand
GGGCTTCACCTTCTTCAGGCCCACTTCGAAGGGAGCGCGCTGGAAGCGTAGCTGGTGCTCCGCGCGCAGTTGAATGGTCTCGACGGCCGGCATGAAATTCAGCGGCATACTGAACCGGCCCTTTTCATCGCTTATGACGCTGTAGGGCACGGGGAGATTCAGTGCAGTCACCAGGGCCGGACCACTGGCATTGCCTTCCGCATCCTTGATGCTTCCCGTGATAACGGGCAGAGGCTCCAGCTCGATGGGCTTCAGATCCACATCCTTCACGTCGCCGAGAGCTACCTGGATGTCTACGGGGGACGGATAGATATATCCCGGAGGCGCTATTACTGACACGGCACCCGGCCCGCCCGGCACCTTCAGGCTGAACTCTCCCTTGTTGTTGGTGAAGGTGTCATCGTAGAGCGTGGGGCCTTCCCGATAGGTGATGCGGGTTCCGCCGCTGGGCTTCTTATTCGGCAGGAGCACCTTGCCGCGAATGTATTTCGCAGGCTTCATCTCAAAGTTCAGCGGCGGCGTGTCGGTATCCGGCGCGACTTCCAGGGGGGCGGGCGGCGGCGGCGCGTAGTCCGCGTGGCGGGCGGCAATCCCGTAGACGTTGGGTTCGAGGCGAACCGTGTAGAAGCCCTCGGTGTCCGTGACGGTATTGGCGAAAACCTTCTGTCCCTGGGTTCCGGTGCGAAAGACCGAGACATGGGCTCCAGACACGCCCGCGCCGCTGAAGGTAACACGCCCGCTTACCCGCCTGCCGCGCTGCAGCACGATGTTGCGCTGCTCGCTTTCCACGGGGAGGTAACTCACCGCTGAATCGGCAAAGTCGGGATGTCCCAATACGGCCTGTATGAAGCCCCCCGCAGGCAACTGTGGAATTACGAGGATGCCATCGTCCGTACTGCGGAATGCCGGAAATCCGTGGGGCAACAGCTTCTCCACGGAAACAGGAATGCTTCGCTGGATGAGCATGGAGCTGATCTGCGCGCCCGCGACGGGCTTGGATTGAGAATCGAGCACCTTCAGCGTGATCAGGTCGGCCGGCTGGAGACGAATTTCCACGGTGGCATCGCCGACGACGAGTGCGGAAGCGCCGCCGATGGCCAGACCCTCTTTCAGGCCCACCACCTCGGTCACGGCGACGTCGATCCTGTCCAAGCCGAACTTGCCATCGCTGCCGGACTCGGTCTTCCGGACATCCCCCTTCTGCACCACCCAGACCTGTGCACCAGCCACGCTTTTTCCTTCACTATCGAGGACGATACCCTCCAGTTTTGCGGCGGAAGCCCCCACAACGGCGACGGTGGCGAGAATGAACGCAATGAGATGGAGACAGCTTGAACAATACTTCATGAAAAACCTTCCAGTTGAAAAATCTGGCGTAGCTCAGGGTTGCAGTGATTGAATCACCGAGACGGGCGGCAGGCCGCTGGTTTCCAGGACCACTTGGCCCTGGCGATCAACCAGGAGGGTCGTGGCACCGCCTTCGGGCTTACCGGAAAGGACGGGGACCGTGCTTTCGCCGCAGTCCGGCGCCGTGTCGGAGATGAGCGCGATCACGAGATCGGGCATGTTGAGTAGGGTTTTAACGCGACTGAGGCTCTCCATCAGCGCGGGAATACTGGCCCCGTTGACGTATAAGAGCATGGCGGGAGATTTGGCACAGACTTCGGCGGCGGGCAGGGTTCCACACAGGACGGGCCACTGGTGCCACTTCAAGGCATTGCCGCGCCGCGTGCTACCGTCTTTTGCACCTTCGACGGCAATGTCCCCGAGGGATTTGACTTCCGCCGGCGCCAGATTAAAGGTCGCAGACTCGCCGCTGCTTTCCGCCCCGGCTCGGGCCGCTAGCCGCTGAGGCACGCCCGGCACGACGGCATTCCATCGGAAGGCGCCGTCCTTGCCGCTGAAGGCCTGCCACAGCAGGATGGCGTCCGCCGCCGATTCACCGGGGAAGAAGGCCCCCACCGAGATGCCCGCCACCGCGCGACCCCGGGCATTTACCGTTCGCCCTTCCACGGTTCCCGCATCGAAAAGCTGGACTGTCCCAGGTGCGCTCTCGGATTTCTCGAGCGTGAACAGGGCGATACCTTTGGAATTGGGGTCATCCACGCGCCCAAGCAGGGCTCCGCTAGCCGGGAACTCCTCCAGATGGATGGTTGCCAGGCCTTGGGTGTCCGCCACGTGCCAGCCAATCTGCATCGGGCGCAATAAGGTGACCAGGGCGCCGGGGACCGGCGAGCCGTCCCCGCGAACAATCTGTACCTGGTAGGCCGGCAATGGGCGGAGCCACATTCCGGGCAGTTCTACATCGGCACCTTCGCGAATGGTCGTCTTCATGTGCTGGGTGTCGGGCGGGAAGTAGCCCGGCGTCGAGTCGATCCGGATGGCGTTCTCTCCTTCGCCCGCCGTGAACTGAAAGTCCCCTCCCGGCCCGCTGCGAACGACGGCGGCATCGGAACCATTGGTCGTCAGGGTAATGCGGACGTCGCGGATCGGTTTCTCCGTAACGGCATCGCGGACGTTGCCGCGAATGGCGCCAAAACCAGCCACGGCGAGGCGCACGCGTTCCACGGGGCGCTCGCCGCTGATGGTGAGGCGTTCCCATCCGGCGCTGCGCATGCCCGCGCCCTGGGCCTGATACATGTAGACGCCGGGCTTCAAGCGCATGGAAAACTGCCCGGTGATGCTGGAACTGGCGGTGGAAGTGTCGTGGGGTGGCTGGGCATTTTGAATCAGGACGGCGGCCTGGGCGATGGCAACCTGGGTGGCCCGTGAGACCACTTCACCCTCCACCAGGACCCCTGGATTCATGGTGACACGCACGTCGGAACTCCCGGCGGCAGCATCGATGAAACCTTCCTGCGCGAAATTGGGGTGGCCGATTTTCAAGTCTACCTTGGTGCCGACGGGAACAGAGTCCAGAATAAAATTGCCGGACGCATCGGTGACGGGTTCGGCGTACCCGAATTGTTTCAGCTTTGCCAGGGGAATCCCCACTTTATGGGCGCCCTTGACCAGAAAGCGGGTGATGCGCGCTCCCGCCACGGGCGCGTCCTTTACCCCGACAACGATACCCTGTACGGTTGCGGCCGGCTGGAGCGTGATCCGAATGGGGGGAATCTGATCCGCCACGGCAACAGTCAGGCTCTGACCACCGAAGCCATAGCCGGGCGCGACGGCGAAGAGGCCGACGGCGCCGGGCTTCACATCGGGGAAGACAAAGTGGCCAGTGTCGGAAGCGGCGACATCCAGCAGTGCTCCGCCGAGTCCGGGCTCCAGGAATACCTGGGCATGGGCGATGGGTTGATTGTCGGGGCCGGAAACCTGGCCTTCAATCGCAATCGCCCCCAGGGCGGTATATGCGGCCAACAGTGCGGATAGCAGGGGTGTCATATTCTCTCCTTCAATCGGGAGGCCCCATCGTATAGAAAAGTGCCTGCTTTATCCAAGTTTGACGCTGGAAACAGGCAGGAAGTTGACACTTGTGCACGACCTCTCATAGAATGACAGCGCTTTCCAGGAGGGGATACTTGCGTAACGTCAACGTCAAATTTCTGCGTCCCGGCCAGATTGTGGCCGATGCTGTTACCAATGCCAATGGTGCGGTCTTGTGCCCCATGGGGTACAAACTGACGGAGCAGGCCATTCAGCGGCTCAAGAATGCGAACGTGGTCACCGTTTGTATTGAGGGGAGCAGCAAGCCGGGAATTGACATTGAAGCGCGGCAGGAATCCCTGAACAAGCGCTTTGCAGGCATCAGCGATCCGAGACTTCTCGGGATCAAATCGATTCTGCAGAAGCGACTGGAGTGCTTAAAGGAAGAATACGGCGGCTGAAATGGTTTGGCGGCGCAGCCTTGCTGGCAGCGAATTCCTTTCGAGACCTGCGAAGATATCCCGTTCCCTTCCGGGTCGGGGCTTGAATTGAACCAGCTACGTAGCGACTGGACTCGTCCAGTTTGCTTTTGGGATCCGCGGCGAATGGCCCTGTCAGCCGAATTGCTCAAAAAGAAGGTGGAAGACCTTTCCAGCCTGCCAACGCTGCCAGCCTTTGTGTCCGTGATCACCAGCATGGTGGATGACGACTCCACCGGCGCGCAGGAAATCGGCGACATCATCCAGCGGGATCAGGTGCTCAGCGCGCGTTTGCTTAAGCTGGTCAACTCCCCCGTCTACGGTTTTCCCCGTCGTATTTCGTCCGTGACCCACGCTTTGGTGTTGCTGGGCTTCAATGTGGTCAAAGGTCTCGTGCTCACGACCGCAGTGTTCAGCGATCTGGCCAAAGAGACCAGTGGCCTTTGGAAGCACAGTCTCGGCACGGCCCTCCTCAGCCGCCATATTGGCCGGGAACTTGGCGTACTGGACCCTGAAGAGTGCATGGTTGCGGGCCTGCTCCATGACCTCGGCAAGGTTATCCTTGCCCATCTCGCATTGCAGGACTATCTGGATGTGATGGCCGAGGCCCACCGCCGGGGTTGCCACGTTTCCGTAGTGGAGCAGGAGGTGTTCGGAGTCGACCACAGCCGTATCGCCCTTTGGCTTGCCCTGCGCTGGCACCTGCCCGAGCGCCTGACCGATGCGCTCACCTATCACCATCACCCTTCCCGTGCAAAGGGCAGCGTCCAGATGGCGGCGATCGTCCATCTGGCGGATATCCTTGCGCGAGCGCAGGAATATGGCGAAGCGGGCGACGGGACCTTGCCAGAACTGGACCGGGAAGCCTATGAGTTGCTGGGCTTGAGCCTGGAGCAGATTGAACGCATCATGATCGCGGCGGACGAGCAGTACCAGCAGGGTGCGGATGTCTTCGCCGCCAGCGGGCGGAAGGGATGAGTATGGCGGAAACGGGCATCATACTTGTCATTGATTCCGAGGCCAGTACCAACAGCGGCGCCGTACCGATTCTGGAGCGCGCGGGTTATGCGGCCTCGATCGCGCCCCGTCCCGGGCTGATACAGGCCATGATTCAGGATACCCCGCCCCACTGCATCATCGTCCCTTATGAACTCCAGGGCGCCGCGCCCGGAACGACCATGGCCGAGGACCTTAAAAACGACACGATTTACGGCCACCTCCCCATGCTCATGACCCTGAGCCGGGACGACCTACCCTCCGTCGACTGGGTGAAGCTGAAGGTGGACGAGTTTCTGCTGGCTCCCTATGGGCCGGACGAGCTGCTTGCGCGGGTGCAGATCTGCCTGGCCCGGGCACAGCGGGACCTGAATGCAAATCCTTTGACCGGACTGCCCGGTAACATAGCCATTATCCGTGAGGCGGAGGCGCGGCTGGGGCGTGGCGACGCCTTTGCCGTGGCCTATCTCGATCTCGACCACTTCAAGCCCTTCAACGACAAGTATGGCTTTATCCGGGGCGACGAGGTGCTGCGCATGACCGCGCGGGTCGTGGTGAATGCCGCCCGCGCCACAAAGAGCGACCAATCCTTCGTCGGTCATGTCGGCGGAGACGACTTCGTGTTGATCGCGCCGTCCGAATTGATCGAAGGGGCCTGCGAAGAAGTCCTTCGCAATTTTGACCTGCTTATTCCGAATTTTTACGACGAAGAAGACCGGATCCGGGGTGCGATTCATTCCATCGACCGGCAGGGCAACACGAGTACCTTTTCCATGATGACCTGCTCGATTGCCGTGATCGACACGGCCGCCCATGCGGTAAAGCACGTGGCGGACATCAGCGCGCGGGCGGCGCAGGTGAAGAAGTACGCCAAATCGATCCGGGGTTCCACGACCTGTTTCGACCGTCGCACCTGAGGTGTATTGCTCAGCGGTAGGCTGCGGCGACTTCCTGTTCGAGCACCGCGTAGGTCTTTCGGAAGTTGGCGTTCAGCGCTTCCTCCCCCTTCATGCCTTCCTTCAGATTGCGAAGCATGGGTACCAGCCGCCGCTGGCCATACTTGGTCCACAGCAGATTGACGGTGGCGTGGGCCTGGGCATAGGCCAGGGCGAGGGCGTCGGGATTCAGTTTGTGCAACTGGCTCCCTTCCAACTGGCTGAGCGGGGACGTTAACTCCTGGGCATAGGCCGCCTGCAGCATCTGAGTCCGAACGGGATCGATATTTCGGGAGAGGGTCTCCGCCAGGCCTTCATTGAGCCACCAGGGCACGTTCGCCCCGACGAGTTGACGCAGCGCCACGTGAACGTATTCATGGTTCAGGCGCCGGGAGAGATCGTCTTCATCCAGAGGTCTCCCCTGCTCGTCCGTAACGGGAACGCGAATCTTGCCGTCGAAGAGGGCACCCACGTGGCTGTCGAGCTGGGTCGCTTCCGCAAATTGCTCGGAGCTGTAGAGCACCACCTTGACCGTTTCCGGCGGGTAGACCCCACCCAGCTTGCGGCCGACGTCCGCATAGGCCCGCTCCAGAATCGAGAGAATCTTGAATCGAGTGCTCTGGGGCAGATCACCGGGATAGCTCAATTGGAAATGGCGCGTTCCGGAGCTGTTGAAGTTCTGCTCTACGATTTCTTCCCGGAAGAGTTTATCGTACTTCTCGCGAAGCCCCGGCCAGTCCGGGCGCATTTCGAGGACGTAGTCCCACTGGGCCCGGGCCGACGGCAGGTCGTTATCCTGATAGTAGGCTTCGCCGAGCATGAAATGGGCCTCAACCAGCCCCGGTTTGAGTTCAATGGCCTCTTCCAGGCGGAAAATGGCGTCTGAAACCTGATTGAGTTTCAGGTAATAGGACCCGATCTGAACCAGAGGCGAGGGGTTCTCGGGATGGATGCCGATGGCAAGCACGAGATGGCGCACGGCCTCTTGATTCTTGCCCTCTTTTTCCAGAATGCTGGCGACTTCCTGGTGCGCATTGCACAGATTGTGCTTGATGACGTCGTTATCGGAGGCGAGTTCGTAGGCCTCTTCGAAATGGGCAACGGCCTCGGGGAATCGCTTCTCATTGTAGGCGGCAATGCCCAGGTCATTGAGTTGCGCGGCGGATCGAGCGTACGCAGGAAGTGCGGCGATCAAGATGAAAGCCACCACCACTGTCCAGCCTGAGTACGCCCTAAGCCCCATCGGCCATCAGCCTCCGGGAATGATTGCTACGGCCTCAATCTCGACCTGGATATCCATGGGGAGTCGCGCCACCTCGACGGTGGTACGCGCAGGGAATTTGTCCGTGAAGTAGGTTGCGTAGACGGTATTGAAAGCCTTGAAGTTGTTCATGTCTTTAAGGAAGCACGTTGTTTTGACGACGTGTTCGAGGCCCGAGCCCGCATCGGTGAGCACCGCCTTCAGATTCTCCAACGTGCGCGCGGCCTCTTCTTCAATCGTGCCCGGTTCCGCGCCACTGCCATCTTTGGCGAAAGGACCCTGGCCGGAAACGAACAGAAGGTTTCCCGCGCGAACGGCGTGGGAATAGGGGCCAGCCGCAGGGCTGGCATTCGGGGCAAAGACGCATTCCTTGTTCATGTAACTTCCTTCAGATTCTGCTCTATCACACCTGCTTGTTATTAGAAGGTATCATGCGGGGACGGGAGCGGTCAACCAAAGCGGAATCTTGCTCAAAATTGGCCTTTTTTTCCGCGCCGCATCGGGAATTTTCCCGGGGGTCCAGTTGGGAGGTGGAAAACGGAAGTGGAGGGCTCACGCACCTGATTCATCCGCTCACGCCGGGCCGTCGGAATTCATCGCTTATCCACAACAAGCTTCGGACTTGCCCTCAGGATCTTGGGATTCGAATTGTTCCAAACAATGGCTGCTGCAGAAATAGAATGATTTTCCGTCCTTCTCCACGCGAATCGCAGTCGCATCGTCCACGGTCATGCCGCAGACGGGATCTATGGACATGGGGTTTGCTTCGCTCATGACTTGACAACCTTCCTGGTTTGATCGGTGACGGGGCGGCGCAATCCTGGAGAGGGCGTCACGTCGGGGAGAGGCGCTTGTTGGCGGGCTGTCCGCTGTCACGTAACGGGAGTATAGGCGGAGAAAGATGAGTGGCGGCAAAGTGTCGGTAAGGTTACCGTGTTGGTGCCGTGGCCCGAGAAGTAGGACGATGAGAACTACTTTGTGGGCGTGACGTTTTACTCGAGCCAGACGCGGTAGTTTCGATCTCCATCTTCGAAGCTGAAAAGCTCCTGGGGACGAAGCCCATTGGACGCGGCGAGTTTGCGGATGGCGACAATATTGATA
>JBIJDL010000715.1:0-2809 GCA_044344195.1 Candidatus Hydrogenedentales bacterium | reverse complement strand
CTGGGCGTGATCGGCGGTATACTCGTCGTCGGCATTGCGGCGTCCGTCATCGGGGGGTCGAAGGACCCCGCGGCCCTGACATCCCCGTTGGAAGGCGAGCTGCGCAGCATGGCCACGCTGGACTGGCGCCAGGCGCGGCGCATCGCCGCCATTCTGTTTGGTAGCACCTTGATTCTCATGGGCGCGGTCATGCTCCTCATACCGGGACCCGGAATTCCCGCGATCCTGGGCGGGCTGGTCATTCTTTCTTCCGAATTCGTCTGGGCGCGCACGCTGTTGCGGAAAGTGCGGGAGCGCGTGGGCAACAAGGTGCCCCTGCCCGGCGTGGAAAAGCTGGATGAAAAAGATCAGGGCTAGCGCAACCTGTGTCCGCGCGCGCTTGCTTGGAATGGCCCCTTTCCACTACGCTCTCGGGGCGGCCTGATTTCCGCTGGAGCTATGAGATACATGGGGATACGATTTGCTCTGATCCTGTGCGCTTGCCTCGCCGCACTCGCGAGTCGGGGCGAGACCACAAACTTTCAGGGGGTTCCGCTGCACCAGTTCACGCTGGACAATGGCCTCCGCGTGTGGCATCTGCCGCGACACGAGAGCCCGTCCGTGGCCATATTTCTCGTGGTGCGCGCGGGTGGTCGCTATGAAAATGAGCAGAACAACGGCGTGTCCCACTTTCTGGAGCACTTCCTCTTCACCGAGACCGAGCGCTGGAAGGAGGGCGAGGTCTTTCAGGTGATGAACCGCCTGGGCGGCGTGAACAATGCCACGACCGAAAGCGAGCGCACGACGTGGTACAACATCGCCGCGCCGGAATATTTCGAACCAGCCATGGACTGGATCGCGGAGGTGGTGCTCCACTCGAAGATGGCCCCGGAGCACATCGAGAAAGAGCGCCGGATCATCTTCCGCGAGAACGGCGGTCCGAACAGTTGGTTCGTGGACTGGTGCAACAGAATTGGCTACGGCGGCCCGACGCAGGAAGAGCTCTACGGGCGGCTCTTTCCCGCGTCCACGATGAATCTTCCGATCATCGGGAGCAACGCCTCGCTGGAGGCCATGGACCACGCGACGTTGGCGTCGTATTACCAGACCCACTATGTGCCGAATAATGCCCTGCTGCTGGTGGTGGGGAATATCGAGACCCCGGTGGTGGAAGAGGCGGCTAAGCGCTATTTCGGGGCGTGGGAGCGCGGCGCGGAGGTGCCCCGGCCCGCTTCGCCGAAGCTGCCGGAAACCGGACCGATCCGCATCACCCAGCGAGGGATGGACATCCAGGACGAGGGGTCGGTGTGGATGGGCGCGCGAACCGAGGGCGTGGCCAATAGCGACCGCTGGGTATTTGACGTGTTGGGCCATGTGCTGCAGGAGCGGCTCTTCCAGAAGCTGCGCATCCAGGAGGGCCTGGTCTATTCCGTCGGCGCGCAGCAGCAGCTCTTCAGTGATGTGGGCGATTTCCGCATTGCGGCGCGGGCCAAGCGGGAGCATCTGCCCCGGGTGGAGCAATTGATCGCCGCCGAGATCGACGGTATCAAGGCGGGCAACATCGGCGATGCCGAAGTGGCCGAGGCGCAAAAGACGATTATCGGGCGCCACGCCCTGGCTATGGAGAGCAACTACGCCCACGCCTTCGCCCTGATCGAATACACCCACCTGCCGGGCGAAGGCCCGGCCCCGATCCCCGACTTCGATGCGGCGATCAACGCCGTGACGGCGGCGGAACTGAAGCGCGTGGCGGAGACCTACTTCACGCCGGAGCGCAGCTACGTCATCGTGTATGATCCAATCTGTACGGCGAACGAGTTGGCGATCTTCGCGGTCGCGAGCACCGCACTGGCCATCGCGGCCTACGTGTGGCGGTATCGGCGGAACAAACAGCGGCGCACGGCCGCAGGGGAGCAGGGCTGGCCATGAATGACGAAAGGCGGGTAAGCATTCGCGAGCGCTTCACGCGCATCGAATTTGTGGTGGTGATCTTTGTCGTGGTGGTTACACTGCTTATCTTCTTCACCGCGATTCCACGCGCCTTGGCGTTGCGAGAGCGGCAGAGCTGCCAGGCAAACCTCAAGACCATCGGCGAGGCGATGCGGATGTACAGCGCTGAATCGAAGGGGGAATTCTACCCTCGCGCGAAAATGAAGGATTGCGCGGGCAACGTGCAGCCCTGGAGCGGCGCGCTGGATTTTGCGGGCTTTCATCCCGAATACCTGAAGGACTTGGATCTGCTGGTATGCCCATCCTATCCGGCGGGCAAGTCCGCCGTGGAAATCTGGGACCAGGGCAAGACGACGAATCCCCGCTGGAAGGCGACGGAAGGCTTCAGCAACAACGGGACCGTGGAGCCCTGCGAGGTGCTGGCGAAGCCTTACTATTACTATGGGTGGGCGCTGTCGGAGGCGACGTTTGATTCTGCACGAGAGTGGAAAAGTTTAGAATCGGAAGACGAGCTCCCGTTGGACACACATGTGTCCGGTGTGCCGATACTGCTTGAGTTCAGGCCAGAGGTGCACTTTTGCCGGTTCAAGTTAGCTTTGCATTCACTTACCGAGATGATCGAGCGGGGTGAGTCTGAGGGTACAGAGCCGTCCTGGGAGTGGAGATACTCGAATGGAAAGGCAATCGAGCTTCCCATGGGATCACAAGTCTGGCATCTGCGTGATGGAGTAGAGCGTTACGTCATGAAGGGAATTAACGCGCCGTCAGTATCGTTCCAGTCCAGAGTCGTTGTGCTCCACGAGGAGTTGTTTACCTCGGCAGACGATTTCTATCACGGCGGAGGGCGGACGAACGTCCTCTATATGGACGGACACGTATC
>JBIJDL010000713.1:0-2818 GCA_044344195.1 Candidatus Hydrogenedentales bacterium | reverse complement strand
GGAGGGACAACTGAGTATGGACGGAATAATGTGGCACCGCCGAGAAATCAGGCGGCAAACAGAGAATACAAACCCTGTCCCCAAGCTCGGAAGCCCTCCGCCTACTCGACAGATCCTGTTGTTCTACCGTCCCCTACCCATGCCCCTGCGTGCGGAGGAGCTTGTACTCGATGCTGTCCACCAGCGCCCGATAGCTCGCGGAGATGATGTTTTCCGAGACGCCCACGGTGCTCCAGGACTGGTCGGCGTCGCTGCTCTCGATGAGCACGCGGGTCTTGGCCTGGGTGGCGAGCTGACCGTCGAGGATGCGGACTTTGTAGTCGTCCAGGTGTACGTCGCCCAGTTCGGGGTAGATGGGTTCCAGGCTCTTGCGGAGGGCCGTGTTCAGGGCGTCCACGGGGCCGTCGCCTTCGGCCACGGTGTGCATGATCTGGCCGTCGGGCAGCTCGATCTTGATGGTGGCCTCGGAAAGGGTCCGGTCGCCGTTGGCGCTGTAGTTGATGTGGGTGTGGAAGGCGTGGGTAGTAAAGAAGTGGCGATAGGTGCCGGTCGCCTTGCGCATGATGAGTTCGAGGGAGGCGTCGGCCCCTTCGAATTCGTAGCCCTGGCTTTCGAGCACTTTGACCTGCTCCAGAATGTTCTTCGTCGCGGGATCGTCGCGCTCCAGTGTGATGCCGAATTCCACCGCCTTCTGCATGAGGCTGGAGCGGCCGGACATCTCGCTCACGGCGATGTGGGTGCGGTTGCCGATGAGTTCGGGGTCGACGTGCTCGTAGCTCGCTTTTTTCTTGCGGACGGCGTCGGCGTGCATCCCGCCCTTGTGGGTGAAGGCGTCGCGGCCCGTGAAGGGTGCGTGGTCGCGGGGGGTCATATTGGCCAGTTCAGCCACGAGGTGGGCCGTGTGGGTGAGCTGGCGGAGCTGGTCGGGCGTAATGACGTCGTAGCCCATCTTAAGCTGCAGATTCGGGATCACGGAGCAGAGGTCCACATTGCCCGTGCGCTCGCCGTAGCCGTTGATGGTGCCCTGGACGTGGACGGCCCCTTCGCGGACGGCCGCGAGGGTATTGGCCACGGCGCAGCCGGAGTCGTTGTGGGTGTGGATGCCGATCTGGGCGTCTTTCAGGCGCGCACGCACGGCCCGGGTGGCCTCGGCGATGTCATGGGGCAGGCGTCCGCCGTTGGTCTCGCAGAGGATTAGCACCTCGGCCCCGGCGCCCCAGGCGCACTCCAGCACGCTGAGGGCATATTCGGAATCCTCGAAGTACCCGTCGAAGAAATGCTCGCCGTCCAGGAAGACCCGGCGTCCCTGGGCCTTCAAATAGGCCACGGACTCTTCCACGATTTTCAGGTTCTCGTCCAGGCTGACTCGGAGCACTTCCTCCGCGTGGGAGGGTGAGGATTTGGCGAAGATGGTGACGATCTCGGTCTGAGCGCTCAGGAGGGCCTTGATGTTAGCGTCGTCTTCCACGGCCGATTTCGGATTGCGCGTGCTGCCGAAAGCCGCCATTTTGGCGTGCTTCAGGTCCAGATCCCGGGCCCGCTCGAAAAGCTCCACCGCTTTGGGGTTTGAGCCGGGCTGGCCGCCCTCAATATATAGAATGCCCAACGCGTCCAGCGCCCGGACAACCTGCAACTGGTCGTCCGAGGAAAACTTAACCCCCGGCCCCTGGGCGCCGTCGCGCAGGGTGGTGTCGTACATTTCGATGCGTTGGGACACGGCGAACTCTCCTGATGAATACTTCGGGTGGACCCGTGATCATACGCTAAAGAGGGGATAAATGGGAAATTGAGTAGAAGGCTGAAGTGTGAAGGCTGAAGGCTGAAGTGTGTGAATTATCCCGATAGCCTCGTTCCAGCCTTCATCCTTTAACCTTCATCCTTCATCCCTCTGCCCTCAGTTGACTGTGCCCCCGTGGCTGGGCTAGGCTCTTCTATGGTGCATGGCGTCTTGCCTCCCCGTGTCATCGCGGCGCGTGTGGACGGCGTTGCCCATGCAGTCCGGCCCGTTTGCGGGTCCAATCTCTCTCACCCAAGCACCGCGGCAAGCGGGCGGAGCGTTTACATGATCAAATGTACAACCCTGGCCTTCGGCCTTGTCTCCCTGCTGGCAGGCTGTAACTCCCTGGGCGGCGTGCCCGAGTTCAACGCGGGGGGTATCGTGCCCGCCCAGTTGCACCCCGGCGACACGGCCCTTATCACTATCGAGGTTAAGGACAAGAATGCCATCATCCACGCCATCACCGGCGTGATCAAGGAAGTGCCTTCCATCCAGCTCAAATTGCACGACGACGGCCTGGAAGGCGATGTGGCCGCGGCGGATGGTATCTGGTCCCTTGCGGTCCTGGTGCCGGATGAGTCGCCGGAAGGGCAGTTCAACGTGACCTTCACGGCCTACCGGAACGACGGAGTGCCCGTCCCGATCCGGGGTGAAGGGGGCACGATCCATCCCCTGGCGCTTGAACTGCCGATGATCATCTCACCGAAAGCCTAGCAGGTCCGCCGTGAGATTGCTGATTCTAGCGGGATTCTGTCTCTGCGCAACGCTCGCAGGGGCCGCGCCCAATATCGTTTTGCTCTCCGTGGATACCCTCCGGGCGGATCGCCTGGGGGCCTATGGCTGTCCTTTGCCGACCAGCCCCCATCTCGATGCCTTCGCGGCCCAGGCCCGAGTCTTTGAGGATGCCGTCTGCGAGATACCCCTGACCAATCCCTCCTTCGGGGCCATGCATAGCAGTCGTTTCCCGCGCACGACGGGAACCCCCCGGAACGGTCTGCCCATGCCGGCGGAGGTGCCCCTCGTGGCGGAGCAGTTCAAGGC
>JBIJDL010000236.1:0-9295 GCA_044344195.1 Candidatus Hydrogenedentales bacterium | reverse complement strand
TGCTTGTCGCGTGCAGGCGCTTCTCAGGGAAGTTTGCTGTCTCCATTTGTGAGACTACCCAAGTCCATCCGACTCTGTGGCGTCTGAATCGGGCGACATGCCCATGATTGGCGCTTCCACCAACGTCATCGCCACCCTCCTGGACCGTCCGGGGCTGAAGGCGCTGGATCTCCTGAGTGACCTGGGGGATTTCCTGTTGGCCCAGGGCGATCACCCCGCGTGCAAAACTCCTCCCGATCCGCTAGAATTGCGGACGTGGGCGCAGGCAAGGTTCCCGCGTGTCCATGTTCCAGTGTGCCGAGGCTCGTGAGATGCGATGCCGATCCGGGGAAAGGTGGCGCTGCCGCGATTGATGAAGGTGCAGCCGATAGATGAGACATTGAGGTTCCGGTGGGGGCGGCCTGTGGTGGTCTTTGCCCTTTCCTTTGCGTTGGCGGTTGCGCTGTGGGGGCTTCAGGAGCGCAGTTATCGGGGTCGTCTGACGCTCGAAACCGAGGTGACTGCGGAGCAGGTGGGGAAACGCCTTTCGGACTGGATGGAGGATCGAATGAGTCTCTCCGCATTCCTGGCGGAAAACTGGGAGAGCGAGTATGCGGCGGACGCCCAGCATTTTGAGCGTGACGCAAGGGACTTTGTCCGCCGCTTTCCGGGGTTCCAAGCGATCAACTGGATCGACCCCGATCAGGTCATCCGCATGGTGGTGCCGCTTGAGGGCAATGCCTCGGTGTTGAACGCGGATCTCCGCACGCATCCCAGCGTAGAGGTTCGCAATGCGATTGAGCGGGCCGGACGGGAGCTGCGGCTGGTCCGCACGCCCGCAAGTATTGAGCTGTTGCAGGGGGGGCGGGGCTTTGCAACGTATCGTCCGATTGTCGGCGATGACGGGAAGTCTCTGGGCTATTTGAACGCCGTATTCCGCGTCAATGAACTCATCGACACCTGCCTCGGCCGCTTGCAGGTGAATCAGCGCTTTGAATTTGCCATTCGGGAGGGCAACGGGGAACTTGTCTATCCGGTGGATGCCCCGCAGGTTTTTTTGATCGGCCCACATGCCGCCGTGCAGTCCGTGGCGGTGGCGGACCTGCCCTGGCAGTTTTATCTGGCGCCTTCCCCGGCATACTTGCGCCAGCAGCGCTTTGCGGCGCACCATTTAATCCTTCCCATGGGCCTCTTCGTCGCGCTGCTGCTTGCGGGTTTTGAACGCCGCCTGATCCAGCGCAAGCGTGCCCTGGAGGCGAGCCAGAAGCAGTTTCGGGAGCTTTTCGAGCAGGCACCCGTAGCCTATTTTTCAGTGCGACAGGATGCTGTTATTGAACGGGCCAACCGTGTTGCGGAGGTCGTCACTGGCAGACCGCATGATCAGCTTGTCGGAACCAGCATTTATGATCTTTTGCCCGCGAACAGCGACGCGCGCACCCAGGCTCGACTCATTCTCGAAGCCGTCCAGCGAGGCGAGCGGGTTCGCGGCCAGGAACTACCCCTGTTGCGGGGAGATGGCGTCGTCATCCGGACCGTCCTCTTTGTGGATGGCGTGTACGACGAAAGTGGCGCATTCATCATGTACCGGATCGCGGCTATCGACGTGACGGAGCGTTACGAGGCCGAGGAAGCCCGGATGCGCCTGTCCGCCGCCATCGATCAGGCGGAGGAGGGGGTCGTCATCGTGGGGCGAACGGGGGAAATTATCTACATAAACCCGGCGGCGGGGGATTCTGCAGGCGGCGGGTCACTCGCGGAGTTTCTTCGGGCCAACGGTGCCGACCCGAACAGTATTTCGGAAATTGAAAGCGCCATCGCCGCGGAGCTGCCCTGGCGCGGCTCTGGGCTCATCGAGCCCAGGAAGGGCTATCCGACCCATGTCGTCGCCTCCCTCTCGCCCGTTCGTGACGTGAACGGTACGCTGACCAATTTCGTGTACATTCAGCGGGATATTACCTACGAGGCCGAACTCCAGTCCCAGCTTCAACAGGCGCACAAGCTGGAGGCCGTCGGCCGGCTCGCCGGGGGCATCGCCCACGATTTCAACAATATTCTACAATCCCTCCTCGGCTATGCCACCCTGGCACGGCGAAACACGGCAAATCCCGGTGAGGTGGCTGCGTGTCTGGATGAGATCGAGCGGGCGAGCCATCGTGCGGCGAAGCTGGTCTCCCATATTCTGGCCTTTGGACGTCAGTCCGCGCTCGAACGGCGGCCGATCCAGCTCAGGCCCGTCGTCGAGGAAGTGGCCGCGCTCGTGCGGGGTTCCCTTCCAGAAGGTATCCGCCTGACGGTGGCGTTCGGCGAGGTGCAGCACGAAGTCAGCGCGGACCCCACCCAGATCCACCAGGTGCTCATGAATCTGGCGTCCAACGCGATTCACGCATTGCGGGCCGGGGGTAGTCTCGAAATTCGATATGACGCGATTGACGTGCGAGACACCGATATCCATCGTTGGCCGATACTTCAACCCGGGCCCCACATGCGCGTGGTGGTGAAGGACAGCGGCGTGGGCATGGATGCGAGGACGCTCGATCGCATATTTGAACCCTACTTTTCCACGCGGGCGGTCGGAACGGGCACGGGCCTCGGCCTCGCCACGGTTCATGGTATTGTCGAGAATCACAAGGGCGTTATCTTCGCCGAGAGCTCACCCGAAAACGGTGCCATGTTTACTATCCTGCTTCCGGCATCCACCTCCCAGGGCAACACGCCGGCGTCCTCCCAGGCGGCGGATGCATCGGAGGAGGAGGTCGAGAAATGCACTACGGCGAAGCTGCGCGTGCTCTACGTGGACGACGAGGCGCAGATTGTGGACAGCATGCGCAGGATCCTCGAGCGCTTCGGATTCGCCGTCTCGGGCTTCACGAGCAGCCGCGCGGCCCTGGAAGCGCTGCGCAATGCGCCGACGTCCTTCAATATCCTCGTCACGGACTTGACCATGCCGGATCTCAACGGCATCGAACTGGCCGAGGCGGTCCTGGAGATCCTTCCCGAAATGCCCATTATCTTCTGCTCGGGCTACGGAGATGCGTTCGAGCAAACCATGGCCGAGCACGCCAATCCCCTGCGCGTCTTCCTCCGGAAACCGGTCAGTGCCCGAACCCTTTCCGAGGAAATCCAGCGGCTCGCGTCACTTGCAGGGTTATCCACATAGTATGGTTTTCGGCGTCAACCTGAAGGTGTTCTCATGAAGTTCTCAAGGCTAATTTCGCTGCTGACACTTGCCCTGTCAGCCCTTTCTGTTGCGGCGGTAGAGGGCGCGCCGGTGGCCGGGGAAGAGAAGGCCTGGCTGACCTATCCCGATGGGTTCACCGGAACTGCGGATCCTCTTCGCTTTATCATCGAGGCTTCGCAGGCATCGTTGCGCGGGCGGATCGATCCCGAGTCGAGGGATGCCTGGCTGGCGCGAGTGCCGGGGCTGAAGCGGTCGCTGGCAAAGGCGCTCGGGCTTGATCCCCTGCCGCCCAGGACGCCCCTCAACGCCCGGGTGACCGGTCGGGCGCAACGCTCGTTCTATCGCGTGGAGAATATCGTATTGGAGAGTCGGCCGGGCTTCTTTGTGTCGGCCAATGTCTACATTCCCGAAGAGGTGCCGCTCCCGGCCCCGGCGGTCGTGGTGGCCGCCGGCCACGCCATGGAGCACGGGAAGAACCACGACCTGTATCAGCTTGGCCAGTTGAGCCTCGTGAAGCAGGGTATGATCGTGCTGGCCTTTGACCCCATCGGCCAGGGCGAGCGCAAGCTGCCCGGTTTCGCCCATGACCTGGGCTATGGCTCGCTCCTGGTCGGCCAGACCAATGAGGGCCGAATCGTGTGGGACGCCATCCGCGCGTTGGACTATCTGGTCTCTCGGGCGGATGTGGATGCATCGCGCATCGGTATCGCAGGCAACTCGGGGGGCGGCGAGCTGGTCTTTTACGCCATGCCGCTGGATGAACGCATCAAGGCCGGTGCCTCATTCTGCTTCGTCTGCTCCTACGATCAATGGATAGAAAAAGGGGGCAACCACTGCATCTGCAATCACCTGCCGGGCATCACACGGAAGATGGAGCAATTCGAGATCATCGGCCTCAATGCGCCGCGGCCCTTTCTGGCGGGCAACGGCACGGAGGACAAGATCTTTCCCATCGACGGCGTGCGCGACACGATCCGGCGCGCCGGAGCGATTTACGCCCTGCAGGGTGCGCCTGATCGCCTCGCCGCCGTTGAGGCCCCCTTGCCTCACGGCTGGAGTCAGCCCCTGCGGGAGGCGGGTGCTGCCTGGCTGAGTCACTGGCTAACAGGTCAAGAGCGGAAGGACGCCATTCCCGAATTCGGAATACTGGCGGAAGCTCCCGATTCGCCAGAGATCAAAGCGCTCAAGGAAGGCGCGATGCCCGAAGGCGCGGAGACGGTGGTGACGCTGAATCAACAGCTTGCCAGCGAGCAGATCAGGAAGTACGTTGCGCCACCGGCCGATCTGCAGGCGTGGGAGATGCGCGCGCCCCAATGGCGGGAGGAACTCTGGGAGGTCATGGGGGGGCGGCCCGAGCCTTTCGAGCCCACCGCCCGCACGGTAAATACAATTGACTGGGAGGGATTGCGGATCGAAGTGCTCGCTATCACCGTGGAGCCAGGTTTTGAAATCGGGGCCACACTTGCCAGTCCTGCAACTGCCGATCCAGCCGAAGGCGCTTCTTTGTTTATTGGCGGCTTCGAAAGCCGTGGTGCCGCAATTCGAGACGGTCGTGCCGCTTCCGCCGCGCGGAGGGGGACCGTTCTGATCATCGATCCCCGTGGTTCGGGAGAAACCGCGCGGAACCTCAATCAGCTTGTCAGCGGCGGTATTGTGATGGGCCGGACGCTCTTTGCCCAGCAGGTGTGGGACGTGGTCCAGGCCGCGCGCTGGCTTTCCCACCGAAATGGAGCCCAGACGCCGATCGAGGTAAATGGGGCGGGTGACGGTGCCCTGCTCGCGCTGTACGCCGCGGCGCTTGAAGCGCCCTTTGTCCGGCTGGAGCTGCAGAATCTGTTGGCGAGCTATCGATATTATCTTGAGAACGATCAGCCCCAGTCCATCCTGCTCTCGCTTCCCGGCGTTCTCGAAGTGGCGGACATCCCCCAGATTCTCGCGCTGGCCGGGCCGCTTCCCATTCATGTCGACGGTCTGATTGGCTTTGGGAAGACGCGATTGGCAAGTGACGTGATCGAGAATGAGATGGCCTATCCACGGACCGTGGCCACGATGGCCGGGCGCGTAGATGGGCTCAAACTGGAGTAGGGCATCGGGATCGGTTGAGAAGGTACCACCCGAAGTCCACTGGACAAGAAAATGCGGGCCCTCCCCGGAGGGAGAGCCCGCAAGTACAAGACGATTTGATAATTAAATTCAGGCTACCCGCGCGCCGCCACGGTTCCGGCGGGGACGGCTGCGGCGCTTGCCGCCCGTGCTGTCACCTTCACTGGTGCTTGCACTGCCGTTCGATGAGGCGTGCGCCCCGCGACCGGAATTGTGTCCCGCGTTGCGGTTCGCGCCGTCACCCGAAGCACGTTTCGGAGCGCCTGTCGCCCCATTCCGGCTTTCGCCTTCTGTCGCACTGCGGCCACCGCTGTGGCTGCCACCGCGATTCGCTCCGCCGCCCTCGCTGCGGTTGCGACCGCCGCCCTGGGCTCCGCGGTATTCTCCGCCGCCCCCGTTACGGCTTGCACCATTTTCGCTGCGGCTTGCCGGCGCTTTGCTGCCCTGTTCTTTGGCACCCTTGGTGCGGGAAGCGCGCGGAATGGGAATGGAACCGCTCCATTGCACTTCCGGGATGGGCTTGCCAATGCCATTCTCAATCGCGGCAAGTTCTTTGGCGTTGTCTGCGCTCACGAAGGTGATGGCGTCGCCTTTGGCTTTCGCGCGGGCCGTGCGGCCGATACGGTGGACATAGTCATCGTACTGGCCGGGAATGTCGAAATTGATGACGTGGGTGACGCCTTGGATGTCGATGCCGCGCGCAGCCACGTCGGTAGCCACGAGAATGTTAATCTTGCCAGCCTTAAAGTCGTCCAGGGCGTTCTGACGCTGGTTCTGCGAGCGTCCGCCGTGAATCGGCATGGCCTTGAAGCCGTCGCGCTTCAGTTGCTTCGCAACGCGGTCCGCCCGGTACTTTGTGCGGATGAATACGATGGCCGAGGTGACTTCCGGACGGTCGAGGACGTCGGCCAGCAACTGGGACTTGTCCTCCGTACGCACGGTATACATGTGCTGCGTGACCGCGTCCACGGGGGTCGAGATTACACCGACCTCGATCCGCTTGGGGTTCCGCTGGAATTCTTTGGTCAGCTTGGCCATCTCCGGGGGGAAGGTGGCCGAGAACATGAGCGTCTGGCGATCTTTCGGCAGCACGGAGACGATGCGGCGGATGTCGGGCAGGAAGCCCATGTCCAGCATGCGGTCGGCTTCGTCGAAGACCAGAATGGAAAGTCCGTTAAAGCGGACCGTCTTCTGCTGGATGTGATCGAGGAGGCGGCCGGGCGTGGCGATGATGATGTCCGCGCCGCGACGGAGGGCGTTAACCTGGGGCTGCATGCCTACGCCACCGTAGACGCAGGTGCTGCGAAGCTTCATGGCTTTCGCCAGGGGCTCGATCACGGAGTGAACCTGGACCGCCAGTTCTCGCGTCGGCGTAAGCACCAGCATGCGGCTCGGGCCGGGTTTGGTCTTTGCCAGTTCGCACACGGTGGGCAGGCTGAAGGCCAGCGTTTTGCCGGTGCCGGTCTGGGCGATGCCCAGGATGTCGTCACCATCCTGAGCGGACAAATAGGTCTGCTCCTGGATGGGCGTGGGTTTGCTGATGCCGCTCTGCTGGAGAACGTGCAGGCATGGTACGGGAATGTCGAATTCTTCGAAGGACACAGAAGTCCCTTTCGTTTGTGGGCCGGGATGCTCAAAAACGTCGCGGCCGCTGAGGGTTATTTGCTCAGCTAAATACGCGGGGGGACTCGGAGGGAGTGGAAACCGGGAAGAAAGATGAGCAACTGCGGGAGTAGTTCCCGCTAAGATGCAGGCCCCTGAAGGGACAATCGCTGCCTAAGTGACGAAGTATACACATTTCAGGGGTGCATTGCAAGCGGATTGTACGATCACGGAGGCGCGGTGTCAAGAAATCCATGTCCGCTCAGGACCGGATCGCCGAAGGGCAGAAAGTAAAGCCAGTCGGCAGATTCGTAGAGGATGACTTCGTTGACCTCTTCTTTGTGGGAGAAGACCTTAAGGATGAGGGCTTCGCGTTCGGCTCGGGCGGTGTCGTAGTCCTGGCGGCGGAGGGTGTATTGGGCTTCGAAGAAGAAGCTGCGGGGACCCTGGAAGCTGGATCCCCGGTTTTCCGCCAGATCGCGGAAGGAGCCGCGCAGGTGGGCGTCGAAGGGCCCGGCGGGGGGCACGTCGCGAATGCCGAAGAGTACGGGCTCGGTGCGCAGCCCGGTCAGATCGAGCATGGCCATGCCCTCGCCGATGGTGTCGATGTAGTTGATGGTGCTCCAGACGCCGCCGTTGTCGTTGGGGCCGTAGGGCGTGCCGTCAGGCCGCGTCAATTGGGCGATTTCGTTGCGCACTTCCGTGGCGGACGTCTCGCCCATGGGAATGACTGCGCGGATGCGTGTTTCGGGGAAGGTGCCCTCCAGCTCTCCGAGGAAGGTGCGCAGGCCCTCGGCCACGGCCTTGTTGCGCGCGAAGCGCCAACGGTAAGGCGAGTCCTCGCGCTGGCAGTCCCCCTCCCACTCGCTGGGCTGCCAGGTGGTAATCTTTTCCACCTGGGCGGGATCAGCGGCCCAGGCGCGCAGCACGGGATCGTCCGCGGCGGCGATGGGGGCGTAGGCGCGATCAATTCCGAGGTGGGCGTAGTACTTGCGGTTCTCGCGGTAGTACATCAAGGGCTGGATGCCCTCCGCCCCATCGCCCTGATAGGCCGAAAGCTGCACGTGGGACCGGGTGTTGATGAAGATCTCGTCGAAGGCGGGCAGGTCGAGGACCGTCTTCAGTTCCTTGATTGCGTTCTCGCGCATGAGGGGCAGGTTGATGTCCAGCATCTCCACGGACCAGGCCGCGCCGAGATCGATCACCAGGAGTTTGCCGCGCAGTGCGGTGCGGGGCAGGCCCTGCCGAAAAAGGTGACGATAACCGGTCTCGGTCGCGTTGAACTCCGTGGCCTGATCGCCCGTGGACGGAATCCCCGGTACGCGTGTGGCGGCGGCGACCGCCGGGTCGTCGTCGAGCACCCAGTAAACATTTTCCCGCCCGATGCGGTTCCCTGCGCGGGCAAAGAGCTCGACGGGCGCGAGGGTGGGAAAATCTAGGGCCTCTTCCGCGTTCGCGGGATTGGACAGGATGAGATAGCGCGATGCGAAGGGCACGTCCAGGCCCTCGATGTGCACGGCGCCTTGCTCCTCACGGACGCTAAAGCCCGTAACCGGCTGGAGCTGCGCTTCGGCCTGATCGGCGATTCCGGCAAACTGCACCAGCGCGAACTGGCCATCCGCCTGGCGCTGGAGCACGAGGGAATCCGCCAGCAGCGGCGGGTAGTCCGACGCCACGATGCGGAGATTGTCCCCCGTCGCGTTGAAGCGCTGCAGAAAGGCCGCCGCACCTTCAACGCCGGGAATGGTTATGGCGCCGATGCGGCCCTTGTCCTCGTGGCCCATCTTCTGGAGCACGGTGCGATAGTGGGCGAAGCTGGTCTCGCTGGTGCGGTAGTTGATGGGCGGCGTGGCCATGGGCAGGAAGCCCCAGAGGTAGGCGCCCTTCTCGTCGAAGGTGGGCAACTCGTAATACTTGGTCAGGGCCGGTTCGAAGGGCCGAAAGCTGATGCTCAGCTTGACGCCGTGCTGCTCCGCGCTCCGGGAGAGCATGGGGCCGAAATCGCGCATCAGGCGAAACGCGTTCAACTGGCGAATCCAGTCCCAGGAGATGTGGAGCCCCCACTCGCCCTTCTGGGCGCCCTTGAGCCGTTCGGTGACCAGGGCTTTGAAGGCCTCACTCTCATTCAGCGCGCGGGCCTGGGCCTCATAGCGCGCCCAGTCCTCCGGAGCGTAGTTCGAGGGATCGGTGATATAGGGCATGGGGCCGAGCCAGGTGATGAGGCGATCGATGCCCTGAAGCTGGCAGCGGCGGAAATACTGATCGAAAGCATCCTTCGTCACGGGACGCCAGGTACCGTCGGACGCGTTGAAGATGCGAATGAGGTCGTCGCCAAAGTCCGCATAGTAGGACAGCGGCCGCTTCGGCGGTCCGGGCTGGATGCGCAGGGTTTGGGCCTCCACATCGCCGCCCGGCAGGGCCAGCGAAACCTCC
>JBIJDL010000712.1:0-2828 GCA_044344195.1 Candidatus Hydrogenedentales bacterium | reverse complement strand
CGCTATCCGGGGAGGCCTGGTCCTTGTGCACTTCCCTGGCGTCCACCGTGTTGTCCGAGGTGTCAAGGGGCGGCCCTTGGGCAATCACGCGCTTGATGTAGCGCTTGTTGTTTTCTACCGTGCTCTCGAACACGACGATATCACCATCGTCCAACGGATGAAATCCGCCGATCAGAGGTATATTTGCGAGTTTGGTGGGCAGCTTGAACACCAGAATGCGTTCCCGGTCTTCGAGCGTGGGGATCATGGAATCCCCCTGAACTTCATAGCCCTCGATGACGAAGGCCTTCAGCCCCCAGAAGACCAGCAAGAACAGCACCACCATCTTAATCAGTTCGGTGACATCCCGCTTCATTACCTGGCGAGGTTCCAAGTCGCTGGAAGGCGTGCTGCCCGTCTGAGCTTCTTCTGAAGACATGTCTATCCTTATCCCGCAGGGTTATATGGCCGAAATGTACCACGCCGCAGCGAATTCCGCAAGTCCGTCATGGTCTGGATGGGCTCCTGGAACTCGGTCGCGTAGCGGCCCACATCCTCCAGCCGATGGGCGTCGCTGGAGGCCGTTTTCATCCGTCCGAGGTCATTGGCCAACTTCTCCGCGAGCCGTTGTTCGTGGGATGCGAGATTCACGCTCTTCACTTCCAGGGCCTCAAAGGGCATTTCGAAAATACGCTCGTCAAAAGGAATCGCGGCTCGGGTCGGATGGGCCGCGATACATACCGCACCCATCGCCTGCGCCTTCGCCAGCATCACCTCGGGCTGCCCGCCCGGCACGAATTCCTTCACCTGCTCCGGCTCCAGCCCGTAAATCAAAATGTCGCCACGGGCGGAACTGTACTCGAAGGCCGCCATCACCAGGAAACCGGGGTGGCTCGAAGCCGCTACCAGCGCCCCGATCTCGTCCCGCGTCCACTGGTAGTGATGCTCGGTGATCACCAGCCCGTCCAACCCTGCCTTCACGGCGCGATCGATAAGCCGCGACTCGTCGAGTATGCTGCACGCGGAGTGCCGCCGGGTATGGAGATGGAGGTCGATGATCAATCCCATAGCAATACCAGCGGCGCTCTTTCTCGTTACACGTTCAGGATTCCAGGCCCAGTCCCAGGGCGGTGATGACCGGCGACCCTTTGACGTAGCGCGGCATGACGATTTCCAAGTCCTTGGTCACAAACTGCCGGACGACGAAAAGCGCCGCCGCGGGGTGTTCGTAGGCCAGCTCCTTGATGTACTGCCACCACTCGCCGTCCGGGATGGCCCGGCCCAGAAGTACTTTCGGGATATCGGCGGGATCATCTTCCGCCTGAAGGGCCTTGATTTCGTCCGCCAGCGCCACCTGCTCTGCGCGGTTGGCCTGGCGTTCGAGGCGGGCCCCGATCGAGGCCACCAGCTTACAGGCTTCGGCGTAGCGTGCCGCAAAGGCCTCCCACTGGGGATCCAACTGGCGGACCAGCTCCGCCAGAAAGCTCAGCCGCAGGGGGAGCGGCTGCTCTTCGAGGCGCGCGGCAATCTGGGGATTCAAGAGGAGATAGCCCAGGGCAATGCTGACATGGGCTTCCGGGGCCTGCAACGCCACCGCGTCTTCCGGGCGGCGCGGGTAGTCCGCGTGGAGCAACTGGGCCCGGCTTTGGTAATTGGGCGAGGTCGGCATGGGCTCGGGGAAGGCCGCATAGTCATAGTCCAACCCGACCGCAATGCGGTAACCGCGGACCGCCGTGGCAATGTCGTTGGCCGTCAAGGCCGCGTCGGCCGCCTCAAGATAAGCTTCCTGCATGCGGGAGCGGATACGGAGCAATTCATAGGCCTGGGCGGCGGCCTTGTACTTGCCCAGACGGACGGCGTTGTCCGCCAGCAGCGTCACCAGCGGTGCGGGGAGCTGGGGCGGTCCCTTCTTATCCAGTTCATGCTTGACCTGTTCCTGGACTTCGGGATGCTTCACCTGCTCCAGCGCATCACGGAAATGATCGCCCTGCGTCGACTCGGGCACCAGATAGGCGTACTTGTCCGCCGTGATATCTTCCGAAGAATAGCTGCGAAGCGGGGAGTAAGAAATGAACAGGAAACGGAGATTGACAATATCCCCTTCCGCCACCGCTTTGGCCAGGCACTTGTTGATCATTTCCGATGTTACCGGTGCCTTTTCTGCTTCTTTTTTCTTAGCCATCAGACGGCGCTCCCTTGCTTCAAGACACTCTGCACCAAGGCCTTACGCTCGTCCCAGTCCAGATCGGGCTTCGTGACTTCGTAGTACGGGAGCCGCTCCTGAATCTGGTGGTAGACCCGCTGGCGGAAGTGGCGAAGTACCCGGCTGGCATGGCGCTCATGGGCACGGCTCCAGTGGCTGGCTTCCACGCATTCTTTGTCTCGACCGGCCTGGAGCACCAGTTCCTCCATATAGCGTGAAAGGAAATGGCGCAGGGCCGCATCGAACTTGCGACGGCAGGCGTCCAACTCGGGGGAATTCGACTCGGCGGCCTTATGCCAGGCATCTTCCAGCGCGACAACCGCCGCGCGATCTTCCGCGTAGCGATGCCGTAAATCGTTGTCCCGCAATATGTAAAAGGCCGCGTTGTGCTTGGCGATATCCAGCAGGAAGGCATCCCGCCGACTCTCGGTGATCTGAACGCGGCTGATTTCCAACAGCAGATTCTTGATCAACCGCTTGTAGTTATTGCGTACTTCACCGGGCTTGCAGTCCTCGCCCAGCTCCAGCACTTCAAAATAATTTACGTATCCATCGTCTATCATCGATGCAGTACTCCGAGTAAACGGTGATTGTACCCCGAAGGCATGGGGGGGCTCAACTGTGCTATCATATGCTTGCAAGGTGC
>JBIJDL010000198.1:0-10272 GCA_044344195.1 Candidatus Hydrogenedentales bacterium | reverse complement strand
CAAGAGAATATATGGGTAATGACAAGAGCTCCGCTTGGGAATGCAGTCCCCGGAGCTCCGCTCCGCAATGCTCCCTCGCTGACATTGAACTGCTGGAGATCGAAGCATAGCTTCGAAAGACGAATTCGCCGCCCAGGCGCAACCTTTACCATAGGGACTTTGGGCACAATGAAATTCAAAATCGGCTCTACTCGGGTCCCGAGTCTGCAAGTAGCCCACACCGATTGAGACCAGAGCCAGAAAAACCGTTATTGCTAACGAATGCTTCTTTGACCATTGGACTGTCATCAGCAACAGCTGCTTGGCAATACCCATAGGCACCTCCTTACTGGTGGAACCACAGGCACACTCAGGAATCATAGGACCTGGAGACGGGGTAACAACAATGCGCTCCGGCCCGAGTTCGGGGACCGAGTACAGCCGACTCTGAACAGCTAGTATAGCGCTATTTCACTTTCTCCCTCAATAAAAAATCGGTATCTGGAGTATATCTGGCCGCAGGTGCGCGAGATCCATGCCCTGAATGAAATCGCAGAGGGGCGCGTCGGGATCTTGTACTCACAGCGTCGACCATTGGCGCCCGATTCCGATGAGCAGACATAAAAAAAGCCGTAGATGTAGGATGCAACCCCGTTGGGAGGCACCTCACGGCATGAAGCCGAGTTTTGTCCACAGCACAGGCAGTTTACACGGTAGGCTTACACGTATCAATACAGTTGTAATCGACACATGTAGATTACACAAGGCACCAGCCCTTCGATCAGGCCCGCCCCTCTCTCGTTCCCCTCCTCCACTCGAAAATGCATCGAGAACCCCTAACCCCCACCCCGCCCACCCCCTCCCCACACAGCAGTGCCAAGTCCCATCCTAACTTATAGGGGGGCACGCTCACGCCCCGCACCGGAATCATTACAACCAGGGAGAAAGACCATGCCCATCAACCAGCCTTACGACCCGCGCTACAACGCCAAACTCTATATCCCCAAGTTGACCGAGGAGGAACGCCGCGCCCGCGCCACGCCCCTGGAAAATCTCCGGGGACTGCGTCTCGGGTCCGAGACGCCCGCCGCGCCGGTAGACCTTCCAATCCCGGTGGAATCCGTAGCCCAGGCGCCCGCGCTACAGGACAGCGTCGCGCCGCAGAACGTGCCCGTGCCGCCGCAGGCCCCCGCGCCCCACTACGTCCCGAATGCCCTCGAAGTCGTCTTCACCGAGTTCCCCGAACGCTTCGCGCCCACAACCAATGGTCACGGTCATTCCCACGAAAATGGGAATCCAGCGACCACGCGAAACAAACTTCGCCAAGAAACTGGATCCCCGTCCGCCGAGGCGGACGAAAACAACGATCCCCCCGTATATTCCAATATCATTTCGTTCTACCGGCTACCCCGCCATACCGCGACCACGCCGAAGGCGATGCGTCCGCGTAGTGGCGGCCTAAGCTTTGCTGCGTCCCTGATCCCCCACCATTCGAGTGGATAACCCAGGCCCCCGCAAGCGCCACAATTAAACGTGGCAACGAACCTGCGCCCGAGATCTACTCAATCGGCCCGCCATTCGCCTTCATCACTTCCTCCAGCGTCACGGGTGCGCCGCCGCGCCGTTTACTCTCGTCGGCGGCTTCCATGAACGCGAAGATCTCAATCGTCTCCTTCGGGTCAATGGGCACCACCCCCGTCTGGAAGAATTTCACGATCTCGCGGACCAGCGGCGCGTAGTCCCCGCTGCCATTCTGCGAGGCGACTTTGGTCGTGCCGAAGAGGATCACCTGGTGGGGCGAGGCCTGGTTGCGCAGGCCGCGAAAGGTGCCCACTTTGCCATCGGCCCACACGCCCGTCACCACGTCCGTGTCGGGCGTCGCCGTGCGCACGACGCTGACGCAGCCCGTGCCCAGCGCCGTATAGAGCGCTTCCATCGCATGAACGCCGTACCAGAAGAGATCCGGGTGGGTCGGTTCCAGCGTGCTGGGCCCATAGGAAATCGCGCCACGAATCTCACCCACGTCTTCCTTCATCAGCGCAACCATGGAGTCATAGTAGCGATAGGACGAAGAACTGAACCACTTCACATTGTGCTTCTTGCCCAGGTTGTAAATCTCTATAGCGTCCTTCAGCGAGCCGGCGACGGGCTTGTCGATAAACACCGGCTTCCCGGCGGCAAAGACCGGCTTCACCTGCTCGAGGTGGGGACGCCCGTCCACGCTCTCCAGCAACACGGCGTCCACCAGCGTGCAAAGTTCCTCAATCGTCGGCACCATCTTCACACCGAAGTCTTTTTCCAGCTCCGACGCGTAGCCTTCCACCCGCGTGTGGCTCGATTCGATGTCGGGGCTGCCGCCCTTGTACGCCGCGACCACTTTCGCCCCGGGGATATAGGCGGGATTCGTCGTATCGTTCAGCAGCTTGGTGAAGGCGATCACGTGGGACGTGTCCAGCCCGATGATGCCGACCCTGATATCGTCCGCCGAAACGGGCGCCGCCATCGCGGCAACAGCAGCGAGGCATACGCCGAGAATTGATTTCATGGAAAACTCCTTGGGGTTGAGTGCAATTGCAGAGGGCATGATAGGCGGAGCAACAAGGTTGAATCAAACACAGCGACGCTGCGTGAGTCCTGCCGCGCCGGATAAGAAAGGGGACCGCCAGGTATTGCCCGGCGATCCCATCAGTCTGTCGGTCTAATCCGTCCTATCACGCAAATTGCGGAATCTTCAGCATTTCCCCGTCCTTGATCGCCGACTGGTGCGCCACGATACCGCCCACCGTCATATCCAGCGCCCACTTGATGTTTACCAGCGGCTGGCGCTTCTCGAGGATGGAATGAATAAACTCGTTGGAGAGGTAGCCATGGGAACCGCCATGGCCGCCGGGGTCAACCGTGGGGGGAAGCGGGGGCTTGCGCAGTTCAATCCCCGTGATATCCGTCAGTCCCTGGAACTGGCCGTTATACATCGTGCCCTTGTCGCCGCGAACCCGGCCCATCTCGCCGCCCACGCCCGGTGTGTCCCAGCTCACCGCCATCCGCGACATGCCGCCGCCGCTGGTGCGGAACATGGCGATTTCCGTGCCGAAAGGATTCTTGTAGATGTTGTTCTCCGGCTTCAGATGATCGATGATGCTGGGAATGCCCATGCAGGAAACTTCCGTGAAGCTTTCGCCCGTGACGCACGTGTGGTAGGCGTTGGAGTGCGTGGGGTAATACTGGGGCGGCAGGCCGATGCGCCAGCCCTTGTAGGAATCGATGGGCACGTCCATGTAGTGGTAATACTCACCCTCGGTGTAAAGCATACGGCCGAAGTGACCCTGCTGAAACAGCAGCCGCATGGCGTACAGATCATCGTGAAACGACGACGTCTCCATAAGCATGTAGTTCAGGCCCGTTTCTTTCACGGTCTTATAAAGCTCCTCCGCTTCCTCCAGAGAGCCAAAAGTCGCGGGCACCGCGCAGCAGACGTGCTTGCCGTGCTTCATCGCCTCGATGCAATGGCGCGCATGGCTCGGTGCGTCCGTGGCCACGAAAACGGCTTCAACGTTGTCGTCCTTCACCAGTTCTTCCAGCGAGGGATAGGTCTTCGAGCAACGCACCGCCTCGGCCAAGCCTGCGCAGTTCTCGGGTATAAGGTCGCTCACCGCGACAATCTCCACATTGGGGTGATCCTGGAATCCGAAGGCCGCGCCGAAGCGGCACACGCCATATCCCACGATACCCATGCGGATCTTCCGATCGGACACGGGCGTCCAGACCTTCTCCGTCTGCACCGTGGTGGCGGTTTCGTCGAAACCCTGGATTTTCTCCTCGGCCGCAAAGGCGAAGCCGCTGGCACCGGCAAAACCAGCCCCCAGGGAAAGATGCTTTAGAAAGTTACGGCGTGAACTCATGATAAATAGTGCTCCTATGGGGTGTCACGTGTCCGATACAACGAATCACGTGTTACGTTGCTCCAGCGCGTCGCAATGATGGCATCACTCTGATTTCGTGCATTGCGCAATCTTACTTCGTGTTCGTGGTGAAGATTATCTTGATCAAGCCAGCGATTCAAAGTGGGGAATCTTCAACAACTCCCCATCCTTCAAGGCCGACTCGTGGGCCACAATCCCGCATACGGTCATGTTCAGGCTCCAGGCGATATCAATCAGCGGGCGGCGCTCCTGGAGAATCGCCGTGATGAATTCCTCCGTCAGATAGCCGTGGGAGCCACCGTGGCCGCCCGGGTCCACGCTCGAAGGCAGGGGCGGCTTCGCGAGCTCCAAACTGCTGATATCCTCCAGGCCCTGATAAGTCGTGCCAATGACCGAGCCCTTCTCGCCGCGCACACGGCCCACCTCGCCGCCATAGCCCGGCGAATCCAGGCTCACCAGCATGCGCGACATGCCGCCACCGCTCGTGCGGAAGAGGGCGATCTGCGTGCCGAATTTGTTCTTGTACTGATTTTCGCCACTCGCGCGATCCGCCAATATGCTGGGCAGGCCCATGCAGGAGACTTCGGTGTAGTGCTCGCCACACACGGCCACGTGATAGGCCGTTGAGTGCGTGGGATACCAGATCGGCGGACAGGCGATGCGCCAGCCTTTGTAGGAGTCAATGGGCGTATCCACGTAGTGGTAGTACTCGCCCTCGCTGTAGATGATGCGCCCGAGCTTCCCGGCGTTGTACAGGGTGCGCATGGCGTAGCAATCGTCGTGATACGACGAAGTCTCAAACATCATGTAGTTCTTCCCCGACTTCTTCACCGCCTCATAGAGCGCCGCGCCTTCCTCCAGCGAGCCCCAGGTTGCGGGAACCGCACAGGCCACGTGCTTTCCATGCTCCAGCGCCAGTATTGCATGGCGCGCATGGCTGGGCGCGTCCGTTGCGAGGAATATCGCCTCCAGTGTGTCATCTTTCACCATCTCCTCCAGCGAGGGATAGTTCTTCTCGCAGCGGCAGGCCTTCGCCAGTTCCGCGCAGCGATCGGGAAAGAGATCGCTCACCGCCGCGACTTCCACATTGGGGTGATCCTGAAAGCCAAAGGCGGCACCGAAGCGGCACACGCCATAGCCCACAATACCCACGCGCACCTTGCGATCAGAAATGGGCTGCCACACCTTGCCCTGCTGGACCGTGGTGGCCGTTTCGTCGAAGCCCTGAATCTTCTCCTCCGCACCAAAGGCCGCGCCACCCACACCGGCCAGGCCCGCCCCCAAGGACAACTGTTTCAAAAAGCTGCGTCGTGAATCGGGCTTCATGGTTTCTGGCTCCTCGTTCGCCCGGATCGGGCGCGCCATCAAGATGTTCGATTGTGTTAATTTATGTTCTCAACGATACAAAATCTTCGACACGCTGTCAAGACTTTCCCGCATCAATTTCGCCAATCAATCGTGCCGCCGTGTCATGAAACATCGCCTCCACCTGCGTGCGACCGATTCCCAGATCCTCGCAGGCCCCCTTCAACGCCTTCATCGCCTCGTACATGTACAGCGTGTACTGCGCCTCGATCTCCGGCGCTTCGCGCACCTTGTTGAAGTAGAAGTCGTGACTTGTGCGGTTCGTATAGGTCCGGCCCGACCATTGGCGGCGCCCGCGCATGTAGAATATCGGATTGTCCGTCGCGTACATGATTCGCTCGGGGCCAATCGTCTCCAGCGCATAGCGATGCACTTCCGGATTGAGCACGGCGGAGTTGTCGAAATAGAGGCCCGGATCATCCTTCAGCGGTGCGAGGCCCTCCTGTGCGTGGGGCAAGGTGTAGCACCGGCCCAGATGGGCGATCACGAGTTTCACACGGGGATAGCGGGTCCGAATCTCCTGGATCTCGCGGATATTGTCCGGATGCCCCAGGCGATCCGCCTTGGGCACGTGCATGGTGACCCAGGCCCCGCGCTCGTTCAGCACTTCAAACTGGTGGTGCGGCAGGAAATCAAAAATGCTCGCTTCAATATAGCGATCCCGCGACTCCGCGTCGTACCCGATAAGCGAGTAATAGGGCTTCACGCCGATGCAACCGGGCTGATCAAGCCACCACGCAATCTGCTCCGCGCGCCACGTGGGCCGCACCACCGCCAGCGTATGCCAGCCCTTCGCATGGGCCCGGGGCATCAGATCCAGATTCGCCCCTTCGATTTCCCAGCTCAGGTTTGGCACGGTAAACGCCAACGCGCTCACTTCGCGACCGGGATACACAATCGCGTGATTGCGCTCGGCTGAATCGGGATCTTCCGCATGGGAAAGCTCATTCACCCAATAGTCGCGACGCATCGCCTCGGTGATTGTTTCTATTTTGAAACGCGGATCCGCCATGTGAACATGGCTGTCGATGATGGTACGGGGCACCCAGTCTTCCAAGTGCTCGCCCCAGAAAGCGCGGTCGACGTCGGTGTAGGTGTAAACGTGGTGAAGGGGGATGGTGGTCATTGATAATTCCTGATAAAAGGCAAATCTGAGTGAAGAATGGGTCGTATGGGTCGTATGGGTCGTATGGGACCAATGAGTAGAAAGATCAGTTCAAACCGCGCGCGCGCCATAAGACCCATCGGCCCGCGCGCCATCATCATTGGCATTCTCCGATCATCACAAAGCCCAAGCCTGCCGCGCGCGCGAAGGCCTCCAGCGCGTCCCGCTGACATTCATAGACCAGCGCGTTGTGGTGCGTGCCCCCGTGGCGCGAATAGGTTTCCAGAAACTCCTCCAGCGGAACGGTCGGTTTCACCCAGCCGCGAATCCAATCTCGACACGAGGCATGGGTGCCGTCACCCAGCACTTCCACCGGCGCGGCAATCAACGTAAAGCTGCTGTCCGGCCCCGGCGCGAGATTCACCAAGGTGGCCTCACCCGCGCGCGGCGCACAGGCCAGCGTCGCGGGGTTTTGTGCGGGGGTAAAGGGAAACTCTTTCTCATAGAGTCGAGGCTTGCCTGCCGCCACCGCCGGATTGAATTCGCCCATGTGCGAAAGGAAAACACTGCCCCCCTCCCAGTCCGGACAAAACATTTCGGTGAAGGTCGTCTCGCCAATCGCCGTGGACAGCGCGCCAACAAAGGCCGCCGTCAACACATCGCCCTCGCCCGCATAGCCCACGCCGCGCGCCATGGCCTTGCAACACTCCAGAAAGGGCACCGTGCTCAGCGGCCCTTCCGATTCCTGGAACGCGAGAAAGTTCATGGAAAACGCCGTGTAGCCGTTACGTTCGAGATACTGGCGCAACCCCAGCCCGAGCCGTGCCGTGCGCGCATGAACCTCGTGGGGCGCGTCCACCGCAAAACGCGCATGGTGGTCGGCCATTTCCGCCGCAACCGCTTCGTCGGAAATCGAGCGCACGTCATCCAGCAGCGCGGCCGGTGCAATCTCATTCACCTCGACACGCAAGGTGCCGAAGAGCTCCAGGTCCGCCACGCGAAAATCACCCATACCTTCAAATGACGACCCGATGCGAAGCGCCCGGCTCGTCCGCAGGCGCGTCGCCGCAAGAGCCCCTCGGGCAATCGCGCAGGCCCGCGCCATCACCGAAGGATTGCTCAAGTGCCCCGCCACGATCCAGTAGTCCTTCCCACGACGGCGCAGCATCGAAGCGAGATCCTGCAAACCGTGGATGCCGTGGTTACACAGGAGACGCAACGGATCCGTATCCAGACCGAAAGCAACATCCGGCGTGGTATCCAGCATCAACACCGGCAGGCGCGATTCCACCAGCGGCCCCACCGCCTCCATCGAAGGGGAGTAGGCCAGGTGCAGCGTAACGATCAGATCCACGCCTTCGGCCCGAAACTGCTCCACGGCACCGGCCACATCCGCCTTGACCCGGCAAACCGGGGCTTCCGTCACATCGACGCCATGGGCCTGAAAGGCCGCGCCCACCCCTTTCAAGAAAGGTTGGAGTTCCGCCAGCAGACTTGGCAGCGCCGAGTCATAGAGCGCGAGATACAAGGGCAACAATCCGATGCGCGGACGTTCAATCACCATGCGATTCAATGTTCTCCGAGTGTATAGGCGCTTCCCGCGCGAACGTGGCCGTAGAGCCGGTTGAAAACGTCATTGTACATGGATCGGCCCGCCGCAAGGGCATCCCGATCCACGGTGCCGTCGAGCTTGATGGGCGTGGCCCCCGCGCTCGCCGACTCGGGACTGAAAGCATGGAGGCATCCCCGCGTACCCATCCACCCGGCATCTTCGAGGATGTACGCGGGCAACGGCGCAAAGAGAGCCGCAATGAGCTGCTGAAAATGGGGACTCTGGCTCGTCCCGCCGCTGAGCACGATGCTGTCGATCACGCCACTCGACGCCACCTGCTCGAACACCCGATGCAATTCGTAGCCCATGCCCGCCACCACCGCGCGGAGCATCTCGCTGCGATCCGTGGACGGGCCGAGTCCGGCGAAACTGCATCCACCCAGCAGCGACGGATCCAGTGGATGCGGCCGGTTCAGCCAGGGCACGCAGACAAGCCCCGCACTCGGCAGCAAAGCCGCGTGGAGCAAGCGCGCCTGCATGCTCAACGCCGAGGAAGCACTCCCGCCAACGAAGGTATCCAGCGCCCAGTTCCACGTCACATTGCCGGTCATCAGGGGTTGAATGACCAGAGTGCCATCTGATGCGGGCGAAGGAATCGCAAGTTGAAAGGGCGTGTGGCCCGTGGCATTGCCGGGAAGTTGAAAATTACCCACCCAGGCCGTGCCCAGGGAACATTGCATGGGGCGCGCGGACACTTGCGCCGCGGAAAGGAAACCCGCCTCGTGGTCCATGTAGGGTCCGGCGACAGGAATGCCTTCGCGCAGTCCGAGCGATTTCGCCGCGGCCTTCGAAAGCGGATGGGTGGCGTTCCCATCGCGTAGCGGTGGAAAGAAATCCGACGAAAGCCCCACAATCCCTGAGAGCTCATCGCTTACACTATTGGTACGCGCATCATAGATGCCCGTCTGCAAGGCGTGGCATGCATCCTGTCGCCACACACCTGTCAGATGAAAGTAGGCGTAGTCCCCCGCGCCGACATAGAGGTTCTTTTCACTCAACAATTCCGACGCTTCATTGCGAATTCGCGTCAAACGGGCCAGGCCCATGCCGGGCTCGTCTCGGCGCGTCCGCAGACTCCAGAAATGGAGCGGAAGCCCGTCGATGAGCTTTTGATATTCGCCAAAGGCCCGCGCATCGTTCCACAGCGTCATCGGCGTGAGGGCTTTGCCGGTCGCGCGATCGACCACGATTCCGCTGCCGCCCTGCGACGCCAGGCCGATACCCGCCACGCGATCCAGCCCGCCACATTCGGCGGCGATCTGGCCCATCAGCTTCGCGAGGGCCTTGCGGATGGACTCGGGTGCTTGTTCACGTCGTCCATCGACATCGGTGATCACGCGCAGGGCAATTTCCTTGCCCGACACGCGCTGGCCCGTGTCCGCATCGTACGCCGCCACCTTGAGTGCCGTCGTGCCCAGATCAATTCCAATATACAATTGCTCAGGCACGTCCATTGCCTCCCTGCTTCGTATAGCGCACATCGCCAACGCATTGCTTCAGCCAGGCCCGATGCTCGGGAAGGGCGTGATGATCCGTGATGACGCGGCGGATCTGCGTCCACTCGGCAAACTTCACGAAGGAGGTCCGCTTAAACTTTCGGCTGTCCGCCACGAGCACCGTATCCTCCGCCACATCGATCATGGCCTCCGATACTCGCGCGATACCCATTTCTGTGGTGTAAAGTCCCCGCTCGTCCAGCGCGTCCGCGCCAAGAAAAGCAAGCTGTACTCGGAAGCGACGCAGGTTGTCCTCCGTCAATGCCCCGGAAAGATCGGGACTGTTCTTTCCCACGCTCCCGCCCAGCAAAACGATTTCCATATTGGGGTGCGTGTGCAAGGCCGAAGCCACGGCCAGCGAAGAGGTCAGGACGCGCAATCCCGTCACGCCACTCAACGCCCGCGCCACTTCCAGCGTCGTGGTCCCCGTATCGATGACGATGGTCATCCCCGGCGACACCAGGGAGGCTGCCTCCCGCGCGATGGCTTGTTTCTCGCGGATACTCGTCCGGTTGCGCTCCAGAAAGGCAAACTCCGCCACCGACTGCTTCGAAAAGATGGCGCCACCGTGGGTGCGCGTCAGCGCGTTCTCGCCCTCCAGCGCCTCCAGATCGCGACGCACGGTCATGGGTGTCACGCCGAAACGCTCGGCAAGATCCAGTACAAAGATCTCCCCCTCGGCGGAAAGGCATTCAAGAATACGCGCACGCCGCTGGGTGGATGTCTGCTTTTTTTCCTGACTGGTTTTCACTGTATCGATCGCATCACGCATATCGGAAGAACATGAAAACCACA
>JBIJDL010000197.1:0-10297 GCA_044344195.1 Candidatus Hydrogenedentales bacterium | reverse complement strand
GGCGTGATACCCATGCCTTCCAGGGCCTGGCTCACCGCATGGAGGTCCGCGAAGCCCGTCATGATCTCGTAGTCGTCGCCTTCCATATCCACGTCGGCCGCACCGGCTTCCGTGGCCTTCTCGAAGATCGTGTCGTCATCCAGGCCGGCCTTGGGGACGATGATCAGTCCCTTCTGCTCAAAGTTCCAGCTCACCGCGTTCGATTCCGCCAGGCTGCCGCCGTACTTCGTTACAATGTGACGCACGTTGGCGATGGTGCGATTGCGGTTGTCCGTGAGCGTGTCGATGATGAGGCCGGCACCCGCAGGGCCGTAGGCCTCATAGCGCTGGGATTCGTAGGTTACGCCCTCAATCTCGCCGGTGCCCTTCTTGATCGCCCGAACGATGTTGTCCTTGGGCATGTTCTCCGCCTTCGCCGCCAAGAGTACCGTGCGCAGCCGGGGGTTCATATCGGCTTCACCACCGCCGAGTCGCGCCGCCACCGTGATTTCCTTCGCCAGCTTGGAGAAGATCTTGCCCCGCTTGGCATCGATGGCGCCTTTTTTCCGCTTGATTGTACTCCATTTAGAGTGACCGGACATGCACTATGATCTCCATGTAGGGTGGGGGGTTGAGGGATTAGTCCGCCGAAAAGTATATCAAAGGAATGGGAAATCTTGCAATTCGTGGGAGGAGTCTGGAGTCTGGAGTCTGGAGTCTGGAGTCTGGAGTCTGGAGACTCCAGACTGGAACTTCAATACCTATCAGTCCTAGCCGTTCTGTATCCTCCAGACTCCGGACTCTCCCCTCCAGACTCTAAAAAAAACGCAGGCTCGAAAGCCTGCGGTGTACGCTTGAATTATACGGTGGACTACTTGCCGTCCCCGGCACTCTGGATCAGCTTGTAAGCTTCCTGCGGGCTGATGCATTTCAAGAGCTTTTCCACCAGAGCGCTATCTTCCAGCAGATTCTCGATGGCCGCAATGGCCTTAACCTCGTCTTCGTAGTTCTTCTTTGGAACGAGCAGCAGCACCACCAGGTTGGCGGGCTTGCCATCCAGGGTTCCGAAGGCAATACCGCGCGGGGCCAGGCCGACGGTGCAGATAACGTCGTCCACGCGGTCCGTCGCGATATGAGGCAGGGCAATTCCTTGCTCCATACCGGAACCCAGAGAGTCCTCGTTGGCATAAAGCTGCTCCAGGAGACTATCCCGCTGGTTCATTGGGATTTCATGGTACTGGATCAGGACATCCATCAATTCGCTAATGGCTTCCCGCTTCTTCTCGGCTTCGAGTCCGATCTTGATCAACTCGGGGCGGAGGATTTCATGAAGGAGCATCATTCCGCGCCCTCCGTTGCGGCGGCGGCAGCGGCCTGGGCCTTGCGCTTCTGCACGGCCTTCTTGCCTTTGATTTTCTTCAGGCGGAAGGTGTCCTCGCGCTCACGTTCGTCGAGCACGCTCGCTATACCGCGAAGCTGCCCGCGAAGGCGTGGGAGGAGGTACTCTTCGAGCGCATTGATGCGGCGGGAAACTTTTTTCACTTCTTCACCGACGATCTGGAGATTACGTTCCAGTGGCGCGCAGATGAGAAGCTGGGAAAGCATTTCTTCGGAGGCTTCGGAGGCTTCCTGGACTTGTGCGGAGGTATCCAGCAGGCCCATGCCGCGTTTGGCGGGCGTGCGGACGATGCCCTCCATGTCGATACGGCCCAATCCGAGGCCCCAGACCTTTTCAGTCGCCACGCTGATGAGCAGGTCGCGGCGACCGGCCACGGCGGCGGACTTCAATTCGGGAGTACCACGCACGGCGCGCGCCATGGCCATGGAATCCGCCGCGGCCCGCCCGCGGGCGTGGAGTTCGTCGCGCATTAGGGCCAGGGCCCGGGCGCGCTTCAGCAATTCCTGCATGAGGGCGTCCCGTTTGCCCTTCAGGAGGCCGACGCCATCGGCGGCCATCTTTATCTGCCCCTTGAGGAGAAGCATATTCATCCGGGTCGGGGCCAGGTTGTCCATACTCATGTTTGCAATACCTATCGGGCGGTTGAACGAACCGGTTCAAGTAAAACCAGGCGGGGCCACCGTAGCGGCCCCGCCCAGGGGGAATTATTATGCGTTCTCGATGGCCGAGGAGGTCTTTACTTCGACTTTCTGATCGGAGGCAGCCACGTAGAACTCGTCGACGGTCTCGCGCTTGATGCGGGTCAGTTCGGACTTCGGCAGGTAGCCCATGACCTTCCAGCCCAGTGCGAAGGTGTCTTCGATCGGGCGGCGGGTCATGCCCTGTCCGATCATCTCCGCTTCGAAGGCGTTGGAGAAGCGCAGGTACTTCCGATCCAGATCGGTCAGCGCGTCCTCACCCACGATGGCCATCAGCTTCTTGATGCGCTGGCCCTCGGCATACGCGGCGTAAAGCTGGTTGGACCATTCACGGTGCCAGGGCTGGGTCTTGTTCTTGCCGATACCGTTGTTCATGAGGCGCGACAGGCAGGGGAGCAGGTCCACCGGCGGGAAGATGCCCTGGCGGTGAAGCGGTCGGCTCAGCACGATCTGGCCCTCGGTGATGTAACCGGTAAGGTCCGGGATCGGATGCGTGATGTCGTCGTCCGGCATGGTCAGCATGGGGATCTGGGTCACGGAGCCACTGTTGCCGCGGATGCGGCCAGCGCGCTCGTAGATCGTCGACAAGTCGGTATACATGTAGCCGGGGTAACCGCGGCGTCCGGGAATTTCTTCACGGGCCGAGGAGATCTGTCGGAGTGCGTCGCAATAGTTCGTGAGGTCGGTCAGCACCACCAGTACCTGGTAGCCCTTTTCGAAGGCCAGGTACTCTGCAACCGTCAGGGCGCAGCGGGGGGTGAAAAGGCGCTCGATCGCGGGGTCATCGGCCTTGTTGATGAAGGCCACCACGCGGGAACCCTTGCCGCCTTCTTCGAAGGCTTTCAGGAAGTACTCGGTTTCACGAGCGGTAATACCCATGGCCGCGAACACCGTCACGAAAGGCGTGTCGTCGCCCTTGGTGCCCGAGTTCTGCACGATCATGTTGGCGATTTCGTTGCCGGGGAGACCGGAGCCCAGGAAGATGGGGAGCTTCTGGCCGCGCACCAGCGTGTTGAAACCGTCGATCGTGGAGATGCCCGTTTCGATGAAGTCATTGGGCGCGTCACGCGACACGGGGTTAATGGCGGAACCGCCGATTTCCACTTCCTTCTCCGGAACTACCGGGGGCAGGCCGTCGATGGGAACACCGGTGCCGTTGAAGCGGCGGCCGATTACGTCGGGGGTACAGGCGATCTTGGCGGCCATGTCGCGCAGGGACACCGAGGTGCCCTTGATGTCGACGCCACGGGTGCCCTGAAGGATCTGGAGCACGGCGTGGGTCTTGGTGGCTTCCAGGATCTGGCCCTGGCGCTGCTCGCCGTTTTCCATGTGAACATTCAGGATCGCGCCGGTGGGGAAGCGTTCCCCATTCTGCAGGAACACCAAGGGACCGGAAACATAGGTCATGTCCCAGTATTCTTTGTGGAGCTGTTCAGTAGATTCAGACATCGTTCATAATCCCTTGGTTATTTGGCTTCCAGACCGGCAAGCACTTGCTTATAGTTTTCGATGCAGGCGTCTTTCTTGGCGGTGAAGCCTTCGTTCGGCTCTTCCTTAAGACGGGCGATCTGCTCGCGAACCGGCAGATCACTGATCCGGGTTAGGGGAACTTCGCGGCGCAGAACCTTCTCGCATTCCTCGTGATAAACGAGAATAGTTTCGAGGAGGCCGAAGCACTTTTCGAGCTCGCAGGAGGCGTCGTTCTCGGAGAAGGCGCTCTGCTGAAGAAACACTTCGCGGATGAGGCGGGAAACCTCGAGCACGAGGCGCTCCATGTCCTGAAGGGCGTCGGGACCAACGAGCTGCACGATGTCCTGCAGTTCCGTTTCACGCTGGAGGAGCGTGGCGGCCTGCTGGCGGCGCATGTTCCACCCCGCGGGCGCGTTCTGGTCGAACCATTCCTTCAGGCCTTCGTAATAGAGGGTGAAGGAGCGGTTCCAGTTTACGCTGGGGTAGTGGCGGCGGTAGGCCAGAGCGGAGTCAAGCGCCCAGAGGGCACCGGAAACGCGCATGGAGGTCTGCGTCACCGGCTCGGAGAAGTCACCGCCGGGAGGCGACACCGCGCCCACGGCCGTCAGCGATCCCTTGCGGGGCTTGTCGGTGGTGGCTTCGGTGCCACAGCAGATCACGTTGCCGCAGCGTTCGTAGAACGCGGAGATGCGTTCGGAAAGGTAGGTGGGATAGCCTTCTTCGCCGGGCATTTCTTCCAGACGGGAGGAGATTTCGCGGAGCGCTTCGGCCCAGCGCGAGGTCGAGTCGGCCATCAGCGCCACGTCGTAGCCCATGTCGCGGTAGTACTCGGCCAAGGTCATGCCCGTGTACACCGACGCGTCGCGCGCGGCCACCGGCATGTTCGAGGTATTTACCACGAGGATCGTGCGGTTCATCAGGGAGTCGCCCGTGTTCGGGTCGATCAGCTCGGGGAATTCGGTGAGCACTTCGGCCATTTCATTGCCGCGTTCGCCGCAACCCACATACACGATGATCTGTGCGTTGGAGTACTTGGACATGCTCTGTTCCACGACCGTCTTGCCCGCGCCGAAACCGCCCGGCACAATGGCCGAACCGCCCTTGGCGATGGGGAAGAGCATGTCGAGCACGCGCTGGCGCGTGAGAAAGGGTTCGGTGGGGGCAAGCACCTTGTGCACCGGGCGCGACTGCTTCACCGGCGACTTGTGCATCATTCGGATCTCGGTGCCGTCTTCCAGGCGCGCGACCACTTCTTCCACCGTGTATTCGCCCGCAGACTGCACCCAGGCCAGCTTGCCCTTCATGAAGGGAGGAACCAGGATCTTGTGCGTGATGGCCTTGGTCTCGGGGACTTCACCGAGGAAATCGCCGCCGACCACGTCCTGGCCAACTTTCGCCAGGGGCGTGAAGGACCACTTCTTTGCGCGGTCCAGGGCCACGGCGGTGATGCCGCGGCCGATAAAGTCGCCCGAAGATTGCTGGAGCGTGATGAGGGGGCGCTGGATGCCGTCGAAGGTGGCCCCGAGCAGGCCCGGTCCGAGTTCGACAGCCAGGGGCACGCCGGTGGCGACCACTTCTTCGCCGAGATACATGCCTTCGGTGCTTTCAAACACCTGAGCATAGATTTTGTCGCCTTCGATACGAATTACTTCGCCCATCAGGCCCAATTTACCAACGGTCAGGATCTCACCCATGGAGACCCCGAGCATGCCTTCGGCCTCAATCATCGGCCCGGCGATTCGGACGAGCTTTCCGACGATATGTTGTTCCGTCACCGCCATTTGATTCTCCTACTATCGGTTGCCTGATGCCAGCATTGCCCGTGCAGCCCCGGGGGGGCCGCAGCCGCGGGTCAAGCCCGCCGGCGTTGCAGTTCACCATCGTGTGAAAACGCTTTAGATTGTCCGGCAGTTTCCGGGCAACCCGCGCCAATGATCAGGTAATTCTAAGGGTAAACGTTCTAATCGAGACGAATTTCAAAACCAACCGCGGGGCGGACGATGGAGTTGATGTACTCCAGCGTGCCCGCGTCTTCTTCGGTAAACGAAGGGCAGAAAATGATCAGCGGGAGCGTGTTGTGGCGGGCAAGACGGCCCTGGAACCACTCCGAGAACTGATCCTTGAACTCTTCGTTTACGATGACCACTTTGGCATCGGAGGACATCAACTCGGCCAGGCGATTTTCCACCGCCGACACGTCAAATACCTCTTCCACGGGCACGCCCGTCAAGCCTACCTGAAGGGCTGCCTGGCCGTTGGCAAGTGCTACAACCTTTGAAGCCATGGTCATCCATTTCCTTGTATCGTTCCGGCGGCCGGCGCTTGAGTGCGCGGCCGCCCGTATTCACGGGTTTTCGGTCAGACGGAATACAGCTCGTCGCGTACCCGGCCCGTCGGCAGATTGCCGGCAAGTCCGCGGGCGATGAGGCGGAGGTTGATCACCTCGTTGTATTTCATCCACACGTAGTCCATCATCACGCCAATGCCGAACACATTGTTCCGGGCGCTCTGGCGCACATTCTTCATCAGGACGCGCTCGAAGAAACGCTCCATCGGCGAAAAACGGCCGGTCTGAAGTAACTGGTACAACTCTTCCACCAGGCTGCTGTACCGCGTGCGCGCCAAATGGGCCATGGCCGCCGCGGGGTCCGAGCTTGACGCCATCTGGCGCAGCAGGGATTTGGGCAGCGAGCCCTGGCTTAGGAAGCGGCTATCCAAGCTTTCGCCCAGTTCACCCTTCGTATCGATGTGCTGGAATACCGTCCGCAGGTTGATGCGGTCGATTTCCGACTGAAGCTGGGAACGTAGCATTTTGCTGTCGTCGTCTTCAGCCGACTTGAGACGGGCCACGGTGTCCACGAAATAGGCGCGATCCAGCGCTTCTTCAAGCTCCGAGAGGCTACCCGTCTCCTGGTAGGCCGGCAGAGCCTTGCGGAGGGATCCGCAGAGACTCCGGTTCCAGCCGCACAGGGCGGCCACCAGCGATTCCATGGAATCGAGCTGGCTGAATTCCGCCAGCAGGGGCGGTGTGAGGGTCGGCCCGGGAATCAGGGCCGCACCCATGACAGGGCCGTCGACGCCGTGGTGCCGGCAGCGGATCAACGATTTGAGCGCCATCAGGTCCCAACGGGCGAGGAAAATCTGGACCAACTCCCGGAACTCGCCATGGGAGCGGCTCAGGAGGGTCTGGAAGGTCGCAACCAGGTTGCGGGAGGCGGCTTCTTCCACCGCGTCCGCACCCTGATAGCGGGTGAGGGCTTCGGCCATTTCGGTACGGTAGGCCGAATCCAGCAGCGCCTCGACGAACCGGGCCAGGTCACCCGGCTCCAGGAATCCGTCGATGGCCGTGTGGGAAAAAAGCTCGCGCTTCATGCCGTGCACCCGCGCATTGAAATGTAAAACAAAAGGATCCATGTCGGCCATGATTAAGCTTCTCCGCCCGAGTTCGACGAGGGGAAGAGCCGGTTCAGCGAAAGCTTACGCAACTCGCCCTCGTGCTTGTTGAAGCGCGCCGTCAGGGTATTCGTAAAGCGAAACTTCTTGGCCGGGTCTTGTACGGCGACACCATCTTTCAACGATGCGAGCGGTTCCACCGGCAGGCCCGGACGGCCGTTGGACTCAAGCCAGCGACGGCAATGATCCACATGGGCCGGGGGAGCCAGAACTACCACATCGGACGGTGCCTCCGTCATTAACTCGGCAAGCAGGGCATCCAGAATAGCCGGAAAGGTCGGGCCCGCCGCAATCGCGGCAAGTTCCGCCGCCACTTCCCCCAGCACCTCGTTGGTGATGGCGTCTTTCGTGGTCAGCGTCACCATATAGGCTTCGGCCTCCACACGCTCGCGCGAGCGGCGCGCGATAGACGCGAGTTCGCTCTCCGCGGCGGCAAGGCTGTCTTTCCGGCGCTGTTCCGCCCGTTCCTGGGCGTTCTGTCGGATCGTCACCGCCTCGTCGTGGGCAGCCTGCAACACTTCGTTGCGCTGCGCCGCGATTTGCGCCGACATCAGATCCAGTAGTGGTGTTTTTTCCATAGGTGCTTTCGCCGGCTGGCCGGCAGCCTCCTGAGGGCAGGTGAAAGAGGGGCGCCACGGGGGCGCCGCTCGTCACAAACCTAGATTTTACCCAGAATCAGGAAGCCGATAACGAAACCAAGAACAACGATCGTTTCGGGAAGGGCCACCAGAATCAGAACGTTGGTGAACAGCTCGGGCTTTTCAGCCAGCGCGCCGGTACCACCCGCACCGATGGAAGCCTGTGCCCGGCCCGTGCCGAGCGCCGCGCCAGCGAGGGCAATGCCCGCCGCAATCGCGATACCCGCAACCCGGATGCCTTCACCGACCGTGGTGGCCGCAGCGGCGCCATCAGCGGCGTGCTCCTGGGCCATTGCGAACGGAGCGCAGACGCTCATAACCGCCAGAACGATGGCGGAAAGCAGCATTGCTTTGCGAAGTGTGGAACTCATTACCATACCATTTCCTTTCTAAAGGGTTCGTAACTTCTGCCTTCAGCTTCGTAGAACTTCGGCAAGAACTCAACAAAATTAAGCCGCAACGAATGGATCGTTGGACTGAATACGCCAATGAAGATATTCAGGGCATGGACCGCAACCGCCATGGGGATGCCGATCACAATACCGACCACGCCGCCGCCGAGCATTTCGGGAAGGGCATTGGCGATTTCCGCGAAGGCGATGGACACGAGGCCCAGGGCCATCAGGCGGCTGTAGGAGAAGATATTCGCCGTGAGGCCGATAATTTCCATAATGCCCATGGGCGCCATGACCCCCATGCTGCGCCACAGGAAGTAGACGCCACCGCCGAAGAGGGCGAGGGCGACAAGAATGCCAAGAACCGAGCCTACGGAAGCGGAACCGAGGGCCACCGCGAGGGCGATCAGCCCGAGCAACATGCCGAGCTTCTCCTCGGCGTGCTTATTGTGGCCGTGGGCGAAGCCTTCCTTGATTCCGAGGACCAGACAGAGGGGGATGTGAATCGCGCCGAAGAGAATGGCGAGATAGAGCAACGCGTCCGTGTGGTGCGCGCGGTGGAAGATGGAGTAGTCGCCGACCATGTCTTCCACCAGGGCTCCGAAGATCTCCCAGTAGATAATACCGAAAACGACGGAAGAGACGCCCATCCAGGTAAAAATGGTCATGCCGTCGCGCACGGGCGCGATGTGGCTCCACTTGGCCCGGCCCCAGAGGCCGATGGCCACGAGGATGGCACCATAGCCCGCGTCGCCGAGGACGAATCCGTAAAACACTATAAAGGAAACCGCCACCAGCGCCGTGGGGTCAAAGCTGCCGTACGTGGCAGGCTTCATCAGCTTCATGATGAGCTCGAAGGGCTGGATCAAAGGATGGTTATTCAATTTAGTCGGAACGCGCTTATGTTCGATATCGTGGTGATCCATGTGGCCGACGATCGCTTTGTCGCCGAACTTCTCTTTCAGCGCCGCGACCAGATTGCCATAGGACTCGCTGGGAACCCAGCCATGAATCACGCCCACCATGTCGCTCTGGGCGAAGGAATCCACCACGCGCAACTGGCCGATACGGTCGGAAACCATTTTCTGGAGGGCGACCAGTTTGGCCCCTTCCTGGGCCGTAAAGGCCTGCAGTTCAGAAAGTACCGCATCGAGATCCGCCTGCATCTCGGCGATGCGTGCCCCGATCTTGCTCATGACCTCGTCCACCGAAGCGCCGCGGGCCTCCTGGTCGGGGCTCGTCATCACTTTGATGCCGCGCGCGGCCAGGAAATCACCCAGCGCTTCGCCCTTGTCGGCGGGGTGGGTGACGATGAGGCAAAGTTTATTGCGGTCGAGCTTGTGGCTCACCACGCCACAAGACGCACTCACCGCATTGGCGATGTCGCGTTTGAGGGCGTCCACGGACTCCGCGTCATAGCCTTCCAGGATGATGGCCCGTGCGGTCTCGCCCAGAATGGCCCCGTTGGTAATGAGCAAAGGAGTGATAGACTCCACCAGCCTCCCATAATTCTTAATGACGGTCATGTCGTCTTGAATGTTCAGCTTGCGGCGATGGAGCGTACGGAGCGTACGATTCCAAAGTTTGGCGGCCTTCAGCCGGCTGGGAATGGACGTCCCGCGAAGCGCGGCGGCGACCGACGCGACGGCGTCGACCGAAGGGCTGCCGGAAAGCAGCGGGCTCGACTCCTTAAGCAGGGTCTCAAGCGCCTCCAGTTCGGAGAGCTCCTGTTTCTCGCCTTCCGGCAGGTGTACGCGGTGGAGAAAGCCGGGATGATTCTCGAGGGCCAGGGAAACTTCCTCAACATGAAGCACGCCCTGCTCTTGAAGCGCCGGCACCATGGCAGGCAGCTCAGAGCGAAGACAGACAATCTCAACCCGATCCATTGGGGAAATCATAATTAAGGCCTCTTCCTATAGGTCTACGTTGGGAAGGATTCGCGCCAGCAATTCCGCGCGGACTTGAGGGGTCCGGCCAGCGGATTCGCTGCGAATTGCTTGGACTTTCTCGGCGGTTGCATTCTGTATGGCAACTCGCACCTCCTCGCGCGACTGGGCGGCGTCGCGGCGGAGTACAGCAACATCGGCTTCCAGCTTTACGTTGGTTTCCTGAAGAGCCGTCGCGCTGTCAAGGTGCGCGGTATCAATGATCTGCCGCGCCTCGTCCCGGGCGCGCTCCAGATCCGCCTTCAGGGACTTTTCATGCTGTGCAACGGATTCAAGCAGGGATACGGATGCCATAGCTCGTAAGAAAGCTCCGAAAGTC
>JBIJDL010000637.1:0-3400 GCA_044344195.1 Candidatus Hydrogenedentales bacterium | reverse complement strand
CCCGCGCATTCAGCCAGCCCAGCGCCGCTTCGCCCTCAGTGTAAATCGCATAGTCCACGACAGCCGGATGCCGCCCGCAAGCGCCATGACCATCGATAAATTCCGTGAGTTTGTCGAACCCTTCGCCCGTCCGCGCCGACACGGCCAGATGGACAGCGTTTGGAAAATTCTGGCGCACCAAGCGCATCACCGTATCCAGTTCCACCGGCGTGATCCGGTCCACCTTGTTTAAGGCGATGATATCCGCTTCGTTCTGCTGCATCTTGTAAATGTAGGTAACCTTGCTTGAAAAGCTTTGGGCACCCCGGCCCGTAAGCGCGTCCAGCGCCCGCTCGGGATCCAGGACCACGGCGTACGGTGCAACGGAAAAGCGATCCGCGTAGAGCTTGCGCAGTGGCGTGATGACCGCGTTTACCAGGTCCGTGCAACTGCCAACGGGCTCCGCGAGAATCACATCCGGGTGCAGTCCGTCCGCAAGGCGACCGGACGCTTCCAGCAGTTTATCGAAGTGGCAGCAAAAACAGCCCGACGGGATCTCCTCGGTGGTGAGACCGGCCTCCCGAAAGGCCAGGGTGTCTACGAGGCCCTCCGCCTGATCGTTGGTAATAATCCCAACTCGGAGGTTTCTGCGCGCATAGTGTTGGGCGAAACGCAACAGCGCCGTGGTTTTTCCCGCACCGAGAAACCCGCCGAGCATGACGAAGCGAATCGGTCTTTCGGGTATGTCGACGCGCATGGGACCAATACTCCATCTGCAAAGCTGCCGGGGCTGATACCGCCCAATGCTACTGGAACAAGAAGGCCATTGCAAAAGCGGAGACAGTAGCGTCAAATTGCGGACCGACCGGTTACTTCCGCGCATCCGGCATTGACAAGAAGATGAGATACAGTGTCACGGTCGCACCAAGAGACGCCCCAAGCTTACCCTACTTCAAGTAGAGGCCCATAATGTATCCGACGCCAATATCGAGGCCCTCATGCACGCCGCGTGACGGTGTCTTGTACCGCGCAACAGGCTTTCGTATACTTTTTCGAGACCCGAACCCCACAGGAGATATCCGCCATGGCCATGCCCGTCGTAAACGGCGCGAAATTACTTTGTACCATGGGCACCGCCCCCTGCAGCCTGATCGTACTTCCCGCCAGCATGGTGACCATGGAGGGTGTTCCCGCAGCGAACATCATGGATTTCGTGCCGATGAAGAACATCACCGGATTCGGGAACTGCATTACCCCTTCCAACCCCACAGTCGCTTCGGCGACCGCAGCCGCCTTGGGGGTGCTCACGCCCATGCCTTGCGTTCCCGCGATTCCGGCCCCGTGGGCACCCGGCAGCGCCACGGTTATGGTGGGCAAGATGCCCGCGCTTAACAACACCAGCAAGTGTATGTGCGCCTTCGGCGGTAGCATCTCAATAGTAGATCCCGGCGTGAAGAAAGAAACCATCGCCTGAAGGTTGCCTGGCGGCAATGTTCAGATCAGGGGCATGACCCCGGAGTCCACCGGCAGCACACGGCGCACGAGAGGTAGAAGATCGTCGGCGACGATATCTTCCACGGCCTTTTCGATACCGAACAGCGCGGGCAGGTGCTCGCGCAGGACGCAATCGAGTGTATCGACGGGATCGTCTTCATCCCCATATTCCACCACCAGTACCACGCTGTTCATCTGCGCTTCGAGATCCCGCTTGACCGCCGTGGCCCTCGTCGCCAGCGCGCGCGTGGCCAGGAGCACGCCCAGCTCTTCCATCTTGAGGTCTATAGCCTCGATCAAGCGGGCTATCCCATGGTACAACGCGATTTCCCCCCTGGCCTTTTTCGCCCGAAATACCAGCGCTTCCACTTCCGGCACCAGTCTGTGCAGGTGCCGGTAGAAATAACGATTGCGTGAGAGCGCGCGGGCGTTAAATCCGGCACACTGTGACTGAAGCACCTCAAGGGCTCCAATCCGTTCCCGGTGAGACGTGGGGGGTAAATCCTCATAGGCGATCAGGGCAGAATCGATTTCCACCGTGAAGGGAGAGGCTCGCCAGCCCCGCTTCAGCATATCGCTGGCGCGGTAGCACATACAGCAGGCCCTGAGGTTTTCCAGGAGCTCCAGACGCTTCGCCAAATCGCCCTCCCGCGCCTCGCGGCAACACTGGATTCCCTCCTCAATTTCCTCTTTTTCGGCCGGGTATTCTCCACTCGGAAGGGCCGTATCCAGCGCCCAGCTTTCCCCAATCTCGCCCTCAAGCTCCAGAAAGGCCAGTGCGCCGGTTCGAATCTCCCGAATGCGGGCCATCCGCTCAGAAAGCTGAAGCGCGTCGCATGCATGGTACTGGTCAATTCGAGACTTCAGATTCTGGATGGTAATCCTCGATCGCGCATCCAGGGGCACATCCAACGCAAAGTCACTGCCCGTCCCCAGTTCGGCGTGTCCAGCGTCCGTCTTCCAGCCTGTCCTGGGGGCCGCCGCCCGGGAAAGATAGATCACACAGGCCACGGGGCCCGCTTCAGACGTTTCAGGCACGATGGGTCCCGCAAAAGGGCCGTCGGAGGCTTCTCTGCCTTCAATCACAATGGTCAGCCTGAAATGGACTAGACAGCGGGAGAACTCGGACGTGCCTTCCGGCTCCGTACCGGCGGTCTTGCCGCTGGCGACCCACCGACCGTTCAACGTGTCCACGATGTTCCGAGCCGTCGCACGTAATCGCGCCTGTTCGGCGGCCTCATCGGGGCCGCCAAGCCAGGGAGGCACATGAATCGAAAGCGCGATACTCACCAGCAGTAATGCATCAAAGTCGCTGGCCTGGGGCACCGGCCCCGGAGTGACGTCCACCTTCCCAACACGCGAAAACAGGTAAACGTCTTCCAGCCCGGCGCGCCGACTGGGGGGAGAAGAGGGGAGGGATTGGTAGGTTGCCTGTGGCTCCATGGCGACGTCGCCTAATCCGTACACCGACAGAATATCTGAGATCTCGTTAGCCAGATCCACAGGGAGAGCGGGATGGTGGTAAGGCAAAATTTCAGCTTCCTGTCCAGACATAAGGGTCTTTGCTCTACTATTCGGCACCATCTCGTTCTCTCGGAGAGATAATTCGAGCAACACATCCCCAACTCGATCACGCTCGGTCACCTAAGAACGGGAGATGCCGGAAAGAATTTTTTACCACGAAGGCCACGAAGAACACGAAGAGAAAAGTGTTCACCGCGTTGCCGACCTTCGGCGGTGGCTTAATCAACGTTAGCATGCCATATTCCTCAAGTTTTGCACGTAAAGGCGCGAAGGCGCAAAGAGAATTGGGGCGCAAGATCAATTATGTTTCACGTGGATTGCAGGGGGAATCATAGTTGCAAAACGCTTCCTTCCCTCTCCCTTTTTCGTACCTTAGCGGTGCAACATTGGGTTGCGGTCGGAA